>DATBDL010000444.1:0-17110 GCA_036269975.1 Pseudonocardiaceae bacterium
CGGCGGTCGCCGATCCACGGCCGCCGACGCCACGCTCCGTTCTACGGCGCGGCAGCGCTGGGGGTCGCCGCCGGCCGGGCGGCCACGCCCATGAGGGGAGCCGCTCGGCAGGTGAGACATGCGCCGACGCCGAAAATGACGGAACCGGGAACGTGTGTTGGGTCACGCGTTCCCGGTTCGATGTCAGACCTCGGGCGCCAGCACCGCTCCGGTTTCGGCGTCCACCACGAGGATCGCCTCCATCGGGCACGATTCGGCGGCACCGATCACGTCCTCGTCCGGTTCGATCTCGGACTCGACCGGCACCGCCTTGTCGTTCACGATCTGGAACCGACTGGGCAGCGTTCCCACGCAGACCGCCGATCCGATGCACGCCTCGTGGTCAACCGTGATACGCCACGTTGTCACGCCCTGCCTCCTCACCAAGCAACCGGCAGCGCCTGCACTCCACGCACCAGCCGGTCCGCACGCCATGTCACGTCGCCTGCTGGCACCGCGAGTCGCAGTTCCGGCAGCCGACGCACCAGGGTACCGATGACGAGTTGCAGCTCGAGCCGCGCCAGCGGTGCGCCGAGGCAGTGGTGCACGCCGTGGCCGAACGCGATGTGCGGGTTGTGCTCGCGGTCGAGGTCGATCTCGTCCGGCCGCTCGAAGACCGACGCGTCCCGGTTGGCCGCCGCGAACTGCACGATGACGGCGTCTCCCTTACGCACCAACTGGCCGCCGAGCTCGAGGTCCTCGGTGGCGATCCGCGCGAAGTCGCCTGCGGCGCCCAGCGGGGTGAACCGGGACAGCTCCTCGATGGCCGACGGCACCAGGTCCGGGTCGGCGACGAGCCGCTGCCACAGTTCCGGCTGGTTCAGCAGCAGGTAGACGAAGTTGCCGGTCTGGTTGGCCGTGGTCTCGTGGCCGGCGATCAACAGCGTCACGCCGAACACGATCAGTTCCTGTTCGGACAGCCGGTCGTCGTCGTCCCGTGCGGCAACGAGCTGGCCGAGCAGGTCCTCGGTCGGCTCGACGCGGCGCTTGGCGATCAGTTCGGCCAGGTAGCCCTGGATGTTCTTGCTGGCGTCCTCGATCTCGGACATCTCGACACCGCCCAGCGCCAGGACGAGGTCGGTCCAGACGCGGAAGCGGTCGCGGTCCTCGACGGGCACGCCGAGCAGTTCGCAGATCACGACGATCGGCAGCGGCCAGGACAGCGACTCGGCCAGGTTCGCCGGCGAGCCGGTCGCGATCATCCCGTCCAGCAGCTCGTCGATGATCGCCTGCACCCTCGGGCGCAGCCGTTCGACGTGGCGGGCGGTGAACGCCTTGGCCACGAGCTTGCGCAGCCTGCTGTGCTCCGGCGGGTCCATGCTCAGGATCGACGGGTCGTACTGGATTCCCGGCATGATGCGGGGAATGTCCTTGCCGTGCGTCTCGGCGCGGCTGAACCGGGGATCGGCCAACACCGTCTTGACGTCCTCGTAGCGGGTCGCCAGCCACGCCTCACCCCCGTACGGCATCTCTACCCGTGCCAGCCCCTCGGCGCGTAGCCGCGCGTAGTTGGGGTCCAGGTCGAGCCCCTCAGGCTTGCCGAACGGATAGGTCCGGACGTGGTGGCCGGTGGCCGTCATGAAGCTCTCCCCTCAAGGTGGCCTGCGATGTGCGCGCAGGGCAAAGTAAGCACACGCTTACACCCCCAACGTAGGGAGCCCATCACGGACGGTCAATACGCTGTATCGGTGAAGGGGGGTCAGGCGTCCGGTGGCGGTCGCTGGTCCACGCGTTCCAACAGGGTTGCGACGGCACGCAACACATGTGCGGTGACCTGGGCCGGATCGACGCCGGCGAAGTGGTCCTCGTCCAGAACGGACCGCAGCAGGCCGATGCCCAGCAGCCACGCCAGCACCAGGTCCGCCCGTACCCGCGCGTCGTCCGCGTCGGTGAGGGCCGCCAGCGCCCTGCGGTACGGCTCACCGAGGTCGTCACGGAACACGGCGGCGGTGTGCTCGTTCCCGGTGGACCGCAGCAGCGCGTAGATCGGATTGTCCTTGACCGACGCGGCATCCGGCGACAGCATGCGGGTCAACATCCGGCCGACCAACTGTTCCGGCGGTGTCTCGGCCAGCAACTGGTGGCCCTGACTGGTCATCGCGACGCGGAACAGCGCTTCCTTCGAACCGAAGTACCGGAACAGCAGGGCCTGGTTGACGCCGGCGAGCCCGGCGATGTCACGGACCGTCGTGTGGTCGAAACCGCGCTCGTTGAACAGTTCTCGGGCGGCGGACAGCAAGGATGCCTTGGTCGCCGCGGCGTCACGGCGCCGGCCGACCTCGTCGTCGACCACTGGTCACCTCCGCTGACGCGAGAACGGGACGCAGCGTACCCACAGGTCAGCGGCTTCGGCATCCTGACCGTTCGGTCAGGACGTGGGACGAATGTGGCCGTCGCCCCAGACCAGCCACTTGGACGACGTGAGCTCGGCAAGGCCCATCGGGCCGCGTGCGTGCAGCTTCTGGGTGGAGATCCCGATCTCGGCACCCATGCCCAGCTCGGCGCCGTCGGTGAACGCGGTGGACGCGTTGACCATCACGGCGGCCGAGTCGACCCGAGCGGTGAACCGGCGGGCCGACGACAGGTCGTCGGTGACGATCGCCTCGGTGTGACCGGACGAGTGGCGCGCGATGTGCTCGATCGCGTCGTCCAGCGAGCCGACGACCTTCACGGCCAGGTCCAGCGACAGGTACTCGGTGTCCCAGTCGGCGTCGGTGGCCGGGACGACGTGCCGCGCACCGTTCGCGGCCGCCAGCACCGCGTCGTCGGCGTGCACGGTGACGTCGTGCGCGCGCAGCGCAGCCAGGATGCGCGGCAGGAAGACGTCCGCGATGGCGGTGTGCACGAGGAGCGTCTCGGCCGCGTTGCACACGCTGGTGCGGCGGGTTTTCGAGTTGAGCACGATCTGCTCGGCACGGTCGACGTCCGCACTGGCGTCGACGTAGACGTGGCAGTTGCCGACGCCGGTCTCCACGGTCGGCACGGTCGCCTCGGCCACGACGGTGTTGATCAGGCCGGCGCCACCGCGCGGGATCACCAGGTCGACAAGGCCACGCGCGGTGATCAGGTGGCGAACGGAAGCCCGGTCGTGACACGGCAGGAGTTGGACGCAGTCAGCGGGAAGGCCCTGCGCCACCAGCGCGTCGCGCAGCACGGCGACCAGCGCCGTGTTGGACCGCTCCGCCGACGAGGAACCGCGCAGCAGCACGGCATTCCCGGATTTCAGCGCAAGGCCGGCCGCGTCGACGGTGACGTTGGGACGGCCCTCGTAGACCATGCCGACCACACCGAGCGGCACGCGTACCTGACGGGTTTCCAGGCCGTTGGGCAGCACGCCGCCGCGCAGCACGTCGCCGACCGGGTCGGGCAGGCCGGCGACGGTGCGCAGGCCGTCCGCGATCGCGTCGATCCGGCGTTCGGAGAGAGCCAGCCGGTCCAGCATCGCGTCGGACGTGCCGGCGTCGCGACCGGCCGCGAGATCACGGTCGTTGGCGGCCAGGATCTCGGTGGCGCGCTTCGTCAGGCTGTCGGCCATGGCGTGCAGCGCCGCGTCCTTGGTGTCCCGTGTGGCCTGGGCGAGCACGGTGGCGGCGACCCGCGCGGCCCGTGCCGCGTCGTGCACCTGTGCGCGCAGGTCATCGGCGATCGCGGTCATGCCGGGAGCCTACGACGCTCGGCGGCCGTTGTCGAAGGACTGTCCGAATGTTGAACAATCCGATCCTTGCACTGACTACCTGGGCTGATCGAGCGGCACGAGGTCGTCGGCGTGCACGACCTCGCGCCGCAGTTCGGGCGCCAGGTCACGGGTGGAGCGGCCGATCAGGCCGGGCATCTCCCGCGCGTCGAACGCGATCACTCCCCTTGCCACGACGCGGTCGGCCGGATCGACGAGTTCCACCACGTCACCGGCCTCGAACTGGCCTTCGGCGGCGGTGATACCGGCGGCCAGCAGCGAGCGGCGCCGGCCCACGACGGCCGTGACAGCGCCTTCGTCCAGTCGCAGCCGGCCGGCCGCGCCGGCCGCGTAGGCCAGCCAGAACCGGCGGGCGGACAGGCGGTTGCCGGTCGGCGCGAACGCGGTGCCGACATCGGCCGCGCCGAGCGCCTGCTCTGCCTGCTCGGCTGCGGCCAACAGGACCGGAATGCCGGCCGAGGACGCCAGCCGGGCGGCGGCGAGCTTGGATGCCATGCCGCCGGTGCCGACGCCGGACGCACCGGTCGCGCCGGCGAGCACGCCGGCCAGGTCGCCGTCGCCGCTCACCTCGCGGACGGCGGACGCGTTGCCCAGCCGGGGATCTCGGTCGTAAAGAGCGTCCACATCGGACAGCAGAACCAGGGCGTCCGCGCCGACGAGGTGGGCGACCATCGCGGCGAGGCGGTCGTTGTCGCCGAACTTGATCTCGTCGGTGGCGACCGTGTCGTTCTCGTTCACCACCGGGACAGTGCCCAGCGCGAGCAGTCGGGACAGAGTCCGCTGCGCGTTGCGGTAGTGCGCCCTGCGGATCACGTCGTCCGCGGTCAGCAGCACCTGGCCGACGGTCAGCCGGTGCCGGCCGAACGCCTCCGCGTAGGCGTGCGCCAGCGCGAGCTGCCCGACGCTGGCCGCGGCCTGCTGGGTGGCCAGGTCACGCGGTCGCCGGGCGAGGCCGAGCGGCGCGAGGCCGGCCGCGATGGCGCCGCTGGACACCAGCACGACCTGCGTGTCACGGGCCCGGCGCGCGGCCAGCACGTCGACCAGCGCGGACAACCTGGCCGGCGCCAATCCGCCGCCGGCCGTGGTCAGGCCGGACGAGCCGACCTTCACGACGATCGTGCGCGCCGCGACGACCGCCTGCCGGGCGGATGTCACTCGTCGTCCTGGCCGGACAGGTCGAAGTCGGACGCATCGAACTGACCACGCCGGATGCGGCGGGCGGCCTTGCGGTCGGCCGCCGAGACGCGGTGGTCCTGGTCGATCCGGGGGTCGGTGCCGCGATGGGTCATCGTCACGGCGGCGATACCGGCCGGCGTGGAGGGCTCCCAGTCGAACGTGACGCCGCCGATGGTCACGGCGACGCCGGGTACCGCGCCGAGCTTGGCCAGCTTGTCCTCGACACCGAGGCGGGCCAGCCGATCGGCCAGGTAGCCGACGGCCTCGTCGTTGTCGAAGTTGGTCTGGAGCACCCAGCGTTCCGGCCGGTCGCCGCGCACGACGAAACCGTCCTCGACCGGCGTCACGGTGAAACCGGTGTCGTTGACGGCGGTGGGCCGCAACACGATCCGGGTCGGCGCGGCGGCCGGCCGGCTGGCGCGCGCCTCCTCGACGATCGCTGCCAGCGCGAACGTGAACTCGCGCAGCCCTTCGCGGGTGGCGGCGGAGATCTCGAACACCGGCAGCCCACGCGCCTCGAACTCCGACCGCACCATCGCCGCCAGGTCCTTGCCGTCGGCGACGTCGATCTTGTTCAACGCGATCATGCGCGGCCGATCGGCCAGGTCCGTGCCCAGCGACGGCGTGTACTGCGCGAGTTCCGCCTCCAGCGCGTCCACATCGGACACCGGGTCGCGGCCCGGTTCCTCCGTGCCGCAGTCCACCACGTGCACCAGCACGGCGCAGCGCTCGATGTGCCGCAGGAAGTCAAGGCCGAGGCCCTTGCCCTGGCTCGCGCCGGGAATCAGGCCGGGCACGTCGGCCACCGTGAACACCGACTCGCCCGCGGTGACCACGCCGAGATTCGGCACCAGCGTGGTGAACGGGTAGTCGGCGATCTTCGGCCGAGCCGCCGACAGCACCGCGATCAGCGACGACTTGCCGGCGGACGGAAAGCCGACCAGGCCGACATCGGCCACCGACTTCAGTTCCAGCACCAGGTCGTTGGCCTCACCCGGCTCGCCGAGCAGCGCGAAGCCGGGCGCCTTGCGGGCCTTGGACGCGAGCGCGGCGTTGCCGAGCCCACCACGACCACCGGCGGCGGCCACCAGCTTGGTGCCCGGACCGACCAGGTCGGCCAGCACCTCGCCGTCCTCGGTCAGCACCACGGTGCCGTCCGGGACCCGCAGTTCCAGGTCGCCGCCGTTGGCGCCGTCCTTGTTGGAACCCTGGCCCTGCTTGCCGTTGCCGGCGGCGGCGTGCGGGCGGAAGTGGAAGTCCAGCAGCGTGTGCACGTTCTCGTCCACGACGAGCACGACGTCACCGCCGCGACCGCCGTTGCCGCCGTCCGGGCCGCCGAGCGGCTTGAACTTCTCCCTGTGCACGGACGAGCAGCCGTTCCCGCCGTCACCGGCGGCAACGTGGATCACCACCCGGTCGACGAATCGGGACACCACATCTGCCTTTCCACATGACGAGGGGCGGACCGGAACTAGCCGGCCCGCCCCTCGTTACTGAAGCTCGGTCAGGCCGCTTCGGCCGGAACGATGTTCACGGTCTTGCGACCACGCTTGATGCCGAACTCGACCGCACCGGCGGCGAGCGCGAACAGCGTGTCGTCCTTGCCACGGCCGACGTTGACGCCGGGGTGGAACTTGGTGCCGCGCTGGCGGATCAGGATCTCGCCCGCCTTCACGACCTGGCCGCCGAAGCGCTTGACGCCCAGGTACTGCGGCTTGGAGTCACGGCCGTTGCGGGAGCTGGACGCACCCTTCTTGTGTGCCATGGCTGGTCAGCTCCCTTATTACTTGGTGATCTCGGTGACCTCGACGCGGGTCAGCTTCTGGCGGTGACCCTGGCGCTTGTGGTAACCGGTCTTGTTCTTGAACTTGTGGATGCGGATCTTGGGGCCCTTGGTCTGTTCGACGACCTTGCCGGTCACCGAGACCTTCCCCAGAGCGTCCGCGTCGGCGGTGACGTCGGATCCGTCGACGACGAGCAGCGCGGGGAAGCTGACCTCGGTACCCGGCTCGCCCTCGATCTTCTCCACCTCGACGACGTCGCCGACGGCAACCTTGTACTGCTTTCCGCCGGTCTTGACGATCGCGTACATCGGGACGGATGTCTCCTGCTACTCGACGATGACGGGGAGCCATGCGCGCCCCGCCGACGGACGAATCACTGATACCGATTCGGACCGCGGAGCCGGGCTCTCGCATGACAGAGCCCACCGGGATGGCGGGCCGTCAACCAGGTTACACCGGCGGTCCGGAGGGAGGTCAAACCGGGGTCTGCTCTCCCTGCTGCCCATCGCCGGCGGCCGGTGGGCCGGCCGGTCGGGACGCCGCCCTGCGCCGGGTCGGCCGAGGCGGATTGGCCACCGCGACGGCGGGAGTCTGGTGCACGGCAACCGGTTCCGCCAGCGGCTGGTGGCCGTTGGTGGACGGTGCCGCCACCGGCGACGTTTCCACAGGCGAGGCTTCCACCTGCGACGTTTCGACCGGCGACGTTTCCACCGGCGCCGCGACGTGCTCGACCGGCGTACTCGACACGCTCGGCGCCGTGGCCTCCGGCTCCGGGTTCGCGGCCACCGTCGTCTTGTCGTGGTCGTGGTGCTGGTTGCGGTGCCGGGTACGCCGGCTGCCGCCGCCGGACTGCTGCTGGCCGCTGTTGCCGCTGCTGTTGCTGCTGTTGTTGCCGTTGGTGTTGCCGCCGCCGTTGCCGTTCGGCGTGCCGTTGCGCTCCGGTACGGCCACCGCTGCCGGCGGCGGGGGTGGCGGCGGTGTGGACGCGGTCGCCGCGGGGGTCGCCGGTGCGCTGGCGTGCATGTGCACCGGTGTGGTGGACACCAGGACGCCTCGGCCACGGCAGTGCTCGCACGTGGTGCTGAACGCCTCCAGCAGGCCGGTGCCGACCCGCTTGCGGGTCATCTGGACCAGGCCCAGCGACGTCACCTCGGCCACCTGGTGCCGGGTGCGGTCGCGGCCGAGACACTCGGTCAGCCGGCGCAGCACCAGGTCCCGGTTGGACTCCAGCACCATGTCGATGAAGTCGACGACGATGATCCCGCCGATGTCCCGCAGCCGGAGCTGGCGGACGATCTCCTCGGCGGCCTCCAGGTTGTTCCTGGTGACCGTCTCCTCGAGGTTGCCACCCGATCCGGTGAACTTGCCGGTGTTCACGTCGATCACGGTCATCGCCTCGGTGCGGTCGATGACCAGGTAGCCGCCCGACGGCAGCCAGACCTTGCGGTCCAGCGCCTTGAGGATCTGCTCGTCGATCCGGAACTCGGTGAACACGTCGGTGGTGCCGACGTGCCGCCTCAGCCGGTCGACCAGGTCCGGCGCCACGTGCGACACGTACGCCTCGATGGTGTCCCACGCGTCGTGGCCCTGGACGGTCAGCGCGGAGAAGTCCTCGGTGAACAGATCGCGGATGACCTTGATCAGCAGGTCGGGCTCCTCGTAGAGGAGCTGCGGCGACTTGGCGTTGGGCGCGGACGCCTTCTCGCCGATGACGTCCCACTGCGCACGCAGCCGCCGCACGTCGCGACCGAGCTCCTCCTCGCTGACACCTTCGGACGCCGTGCGGATGATCACACCGGCGTCCTCCGGCACGACTCGCTTCAGCACGTCCTTCAGGCGCTTGCGCTCGGTGTCCGGCAGCTTGCGGCTGATCCCGGTCGCCCCGCCACCGGGTACGTACACCAGGAAGCGGCCGGGCAGGCTGATCTGGGTGGTCAGCCGGGCGCCCTTGTGGCCGACCGGGTCCTTCGTGACCTGCACCAGCACGCTGTCACCGGTGGACAGCGCCTGCTCGATCTTGCGGGCCTTGCCTTCCAGGCCGGCGGCGTCCCAGTCCACCTCACCGGCGTAGAGCACGGCGTTGCGGCCGCGGCCGATGTCCACGAACGCGGCTTCCATGCTGGGCAGCACGTTCTGCACGCGGCCCAGGTAGACGTTGCCGACCAGCGAACCGGAACCGGCGGACGTGACGAAGTGCTCGACCAGCACGCCGTCCTCGAGCACGCCGATCTGCACGCTGTCGCCGCGCTGGTTGACCACCATCTTGCGGTCGACGGCCTCGCGGCGGGCGAGGAACTCCGACTCGGACAGGATCGGCACCCTGCGCCGGCCGGCCTCGCGACCGTCCCTGCGGCGCTGCCGCTTGGCCTCCAGCCGGGTCGAGCCGCGCACGCTGCGCACCTCGTCGTGGCCGTTGCCGGTGCTCGTCTCGTGCCGGTCGGGCTTCTCGTCCCGACTCTCCCGGACGTGCACGACGGTGTTCGGCGGGTCGTCGTTGGCGTCGGCGTCGGAGTCGCCGGTGCCCTTGCGGCGGCGACGGCGACGCCTGCGCCGGGTGCCACCGCCATCGCCGTCGCCGTCGTCGGTGGCCGCTTCGTCCTGCTCGTCCGACTCGGTGTCCTCGGCGTCGGCGGTGTCGGTGTCGGACTGGTCGGTCTCGTCGCCATCGGCGTCGTCGTCCGACGTGCCGTCCTCGTGGGTGCCCTTGCCCCTGCCGCGACCACGACGGCCACGACGGCGACGGCGACGGTTGGCGCTGTCCTCGTCCTCGGCGTCGACGGCCGGCTCGGTGCCCTCGTCGGTGGTGGCGGCCTCGTCGGCCACCTCGTCCTCGTCATCGACCGGTACCGGTTCCGGCTGCCGCTGCTTCGCGCGGGCCGGTTTGGCCGGTGCCGCCGCCGGTGTGGTCGGCGGCAGGAAGACCGGGGCCGGCGCGGCGAACACCGGCGTCAGCGCGGTCGCCATGACCGGCTCGACATCGGGTGCCGGTTCGGGTTCCGGTTCCGGCTCGTGTTCGGCGACCGGCGCGTCGTCGGCCAGCAGCAACTCGGCGACCCGGATGGCCAGGTCGCGGTCGAGGCTGGACTGGGCGCTGCGCGCGGCCTCACCGAGCCCGGTCAGTACGTCCAGGATTTCCCTGCTGCTGCGGTCCAGCAGCTTGCCCAGCGCGTGCACCCGCACCTTGTCCGGCAGGCCGGCCAAGGCCGGATGCGTGGGTGCGCCGGGGTTCCCGCCGGCATTCGTGGCGGGCTGCTTCGTGTTCGGCATGCGACTCCTCCGCCCCCGGGCGCGTCCCCGGTGCCCGGATCGCGATGCCATGACGGCACTGCACCGGGGCACTGTCGAACGCGGCCGCGCAGGGGCCCTTTCTGTCCAGTTCTGTCCTGTCACCGTCGCGCGAGGCGACGGGAATCCTTGCCTGCGCCGGCTGTGTACCCGGTGACGGGCGTTCAGCCGGCAGGTCGTTCGGCGGCGGGCTGGCCGGGCCCCGGCTCCCTGGCCACCCGATCCGGCCCAGCGGCCCGATCCGGGGCCAACGGGTCGGCCAGGCGGCCTTCATCGTCGAGCCGCCCCTGGGCCGTCCGGATCGCCTTGGCGGGTACCGGCAACATCAGGGCGGCGACGACACGGAGCGCGCTCAGCACGTCGTCGGGTCGGACGGTAGGCGTTGTCTGCCGCACGACCACATCAAGTATCCCACACACCGGCGCCGGTACCGCGCCCTCGCCGCCCGACCGGGTGGTGTCCGTCCCAGAAGAAGCGGAATAATCCCCGACGTCCGGTTCTACGGACAGTGACACGACAGCGGGTCGGACATCGATCGTGCGAAGCCCGTCCTTGGTCATCCGCTCGACCTCGACCGATCCGGCCGCCAGCAACGCGCGTGCCGCCGGCGCCAACTCGGCCGCGCCGACGCCGGGCACCTCGATCCGCCAACGGCTCGCGTCGATCCGCTCCGGCAGCGAGCCACCGGCCGCGACCACGGCATCCAGCACGTCGATCCCAGGGGGTAGGGCGGCGTCGACGGCGGTCCGCAGTGCCACCGGATCGACCTCCCTCACGACCTGTATCTCGACGTACTCGGCCTCGCTCGCGGCCCCGGTCGGCGCCGCGCCGACCCAGGACACCTTCGGGTGCGGGTTGAACCCGTGGGAATAGGCCATCGGCACACCGGCGAGGCGCAGGGCACGCTCGAAGACCCGCGCGATGTCCCGGTGTGATGTGAAACGCAACTTACCCCGTTTGGCGTAACGCAGCCGCAGCCGCTGAACGGGGGGAGCCGACGGGTTCGGCTCATCATGGCGGCTCAGGAGGGCTCCTTCGGTGTGCGGCATCGACGGGGTGGACGGTACCCGCAGGCTGAATAGGCCCGACGAACTTGTCTGGACCGTCCGCGCTGGCTACCGTCCCGCTGGAGTGGACGGCCGAAACCACCAGGCTGTCCCGCCCACCCGATGGAGGTCCCACGTGCCTCTGCTGCGCCGTGCGAGGGCGGCAGCGATCGGCACCGCCCTGCTGGCGACGGGCTGCCTTGCGATCACCCCGTTGGCCAGTGCCGACGCCGGCCAGGGTGGTTGTGCGCAGGGTGGTCCCACCCTGCGCTACCTGGTGGTCTTCACCGAGGGCACGAGCACGCAGGACGCGGCGGCACAGATCGGCACGGCATGTGGCGCCACCACCATCTACTACCAGCAGATCGCGGTCGCGGTGGCCACGTCGGCCGATCCGGACTTCGGCGTGCTGATGGGGCCTGACCGCGTCTACAGCGCGCAGGCGCAGGCGTACCACGACGCCGACGAGCCGCCGGACAGCAGCCGCAAGCCGGACGAGCTGCCCAGCGACCCGAGTGGCGGTGCCACGCCGAAGGCCCTGGCCGGTGACCTGACCGGTCAGCAGTGGGACATGGCCATGATCAGGGCCGACGAGGCGCACCGGGTCACCGACGGCAGCTCGCACGTGCTGGTCGGCGTGCTCGACTCCGGGATCGATCCGACCCACCCGAGCCTGGTCAGGGAACTCGACAGGGCGGCGTCCGCCGGTTGCGTGACCGGCAGGCCGGACCCCAGCCAGGCGGCTTGGGCGCCGACGACGTCGTCGCACGGCACGCACGTCGCCGGCACGATCGCCGCCGCCGACGACGGGACCGGCGTCAGCGGCGTCGCGCCTGGGGTGCGGGTGGCGTCGGTGAAGGTGGTCGACGACGAGGGCTACATCTACCCGGAGGCCGCCGTGTGCGGCTTCATGTGGGCGGCCCAGCAGGGCATGACGATCGCCAACAACAGCTACTTCGTGGACCCGTGGGTGTTCACGTGCAAGGACAGCCAGGGCCAGGACGTGATCTACACCGCGATCGAGCGCGCGGTGGACTACGCGACCGCGCACGGCGTGCTGAGCGTCGCCGCCGCCGGCAACGGTGCCGTCGACCTGACCAATCCGGGCCGGGACAGCCGCAGCCCGGACAACGTCGACCCCGGCGACCAGGAACAGCGGCAGCTCGACGTGGACTGCCTGCAACTGCCGGCCGGACTGCCCGGTGTGGTCACGGTTTCCGCGGTCGGCGGCACCGAGGTGAAGGCCGGCTACAGCTCGTACGGCCTCGGCGCTGTCTCGTTGACAGCACCCGGCGGCGATCCGCGTCAGCGCACGTCGGCGGGGCCACGATGCGTGCTGTCCACGGTGCCCGGCGGCTACGCCAGTTCCTGCGGCACGTCGATGGCGGCGCCGCACGTGTCCGGTGTCGCGGCACTGCTGGCGTCGACGCATCCGAACGCGTCGCCCAAGCAGCTCACCAAGCTGCTGGACAACGAGGCCGACCCGATCGCGTGTCCCGCCGACTACGACCTCAACGGCACCGGCACGCAGGACGCGTACTGCACCGGCGACACCACGTTCAACAGCTTCTACGGCCACGGCATGGTCGACGCGCTGGCCGCCGTGTCCGGCGGTTCTGGCAACACGGCGACCGGCCAGACCGCACAGCAGCCCGCACCTCCGGCGGTCCAGAACAACCCGCCGCCACCGGCACCGGACCAGGGTGCCGCCGCGAGCGCGGGGCCGACGGTGCACCGTCCGGTCAGCCCGCCGCACAAGAGCGGCTCTGTCGACGCGGCCGGCCCGACAGCGCCGGCACAGACCCGGAACGCCGTCGAGCCTGCGCCGCCGACCCTCACCCCGGCCGGCGGCCCGATCGGCGGGTTCGCCCTGCTCGGCATGTGGTGAGGAGGCGGTCACCGTGCTGGTCGCGTTCAGCGTGACCCCGCTCGGCGGGGAGTCCGACGGCGTCGGCGAGGCCGTCGCGGCGGCCGTGCGAGTGGTACGGGAATCGGGCCTGCCGAACGAGACGACGGCCATGTTCACCACGATCGAGGGCGAGTGGGACGAGGTGATGGCCGTGGTGAAGCGCGCGACGGAAGCGGTGCAGGCGGCGGCACCCCGCGTCAGCCTCGTGCTCAAGGCCGACATCCGTCCGGGCTACACCGGCCAGCTCCGCGCGAAGGTCGAACGCGTGGAGCGTCACCTCAGTGCTTTCCCCCAACCACCCCACCCAAGTGCCCTTCCCCAACCGCCCCACCCAGGTCGGGACTGAGCGAATCGTTGCGCACCGGTGAGCCGACACCGACCGGGCTGATCGGCAGCAGCGTGCGGCCGGACGGACCGATCTCGATGTCCGTGCCCATCGAAGGACAGACACCGCAGTCGAAGCACGGCGTCCACCGGCAGTCGTCCTGCTCCTGCTCGGCCAGCGCGTCCTGCCAGTCCGCCCAGAGCCACGCCTTGTCCAGCCCGGAGTCCAGGTGGTCCCACGGGAAGATCTCGTGCTCGTCCCGTTCCCTGGTGGTGAACCAGGCCATGCTCACGCCGAGCGGCTCCAGTTCGGCCGCCGCGGCGGCCACCCAGCGCTGGTAGGAGAAGTGCTCGCTCCAGCCGTCGAACCGGCCGCCGTCGGCCCAGACGCGCTCGATCACGCCGGCCACCCGGCGGTCGCCCCTGGACAACAGACCTTCGACCATCGACGGCTTGCCGTCGTGGTAACGCATGCCGACGTTGCGGCCGACACTCCGGTCGGCGTTCACCGCCGTCCGCAGCGCACGCAGCCGACTGTCCACAGTGTCCGGATCACACTGGGCGGCCCACTGGAAGGGCGTGTGCGGCTTGGGCACGAAACCGCCGATCGAGATCGTGCAGCGGATGTCCTTGCGGCCGCTGGCCACCCGGCCGGCCTTGATCACCTCGTGCGCCATGCCGGCGATCTGGAGCACGTCGTCGTCGGTCTCGGTCGGCAGGCCGCACATGAAGTACAGCTTCACCTGCCGCCAGCCGTTCGCGTACGCGGTGCTGACCGTCCGAATGAGATCTTCCTCGGACACCATCTTGTTGATGACACGGCGAATCCGCTCGCTGCCGCCTTCCGGCGCGAACGTCAGGCCGGAGCGCCGCCCGTTGCGGGACAGTTCGTTGGCCAGGTCGACGTTGAACGCGTCCACCCTGGTGCTCGGCAGGCTCAGGCCGGTGTTGGTGCCCTCGTAGCGGTCGGCAAGGCCCTTGACGATGCCGGCGATCTCGGAGTGGTCGGCGCTGGACAGCGACAGCAGGCCGACCTCCTCGAACCCGCTCGCGGCCAACCCACGCTGCACCATCGCGCCGATGCCCTCGATCGACCGCTCGCGGACCGGACGGGTGATCATGCCGGCCTGGCAGAACCGGCAGCCCCTGGTGCAGCCGCGGAAGATCTCGACGCTCATCCGCTCGTGCACGCTCTCGGCGATCGGAACAAGCGGTTGCTTCGGATAGGGCCAGGCGTCCAGGTCCATCGTGGTGCGCTTGACCACCCGCGCCGGTACCCGTGCGCGGTTGGGCGTGACCGACGCGATGCCGCCGTCGTCGGCGTAGCTCACGTCGTAGAACCGGGGTACGTAGACGCCGCCGGTCTCGGCCAGCCGCAGCAGCAGTTCGTCCCGCCCGCCCGGCCGGTCGGCCGCCTTCCACGCGCGGATGATCTCGGTGATCTCGCCGACCGCCTCCTCGCCGTCGCCGAGCACCGCCGCGTCGACGAACGCGGCGATCGGCTCCGGGTTGAACGCGGAGTGGCCGCCGGCCAGCACGATCGGGTCTTCGAGGGTGCGGTCTTCCGCGTGCAGTGGTATGCCGGCCAGGTCGAGCGCGGTGAGCAGGTTCGTGTAGCCGAGTTCTGTGGCGAAGCTCACGCCGAGCACGTCAAAGGCACCGACGGGTCGGTGACTGTCAACTGTGAACTGCGGTATGTGGTTCGTTCGCATCAGCGCTTCCAGGTCCGGCCACACCGCGTAGGTGCGTTCGGCGAGGACTCGGGGCAGCTCGTTGAGGACCTCGTAGAGGATCATGACGCCCTGGTTGGGCAGGCCGACCTCGTACGCGTCCGGGTACATCAGGCACCAGCGGACGTCCGCATCCTCCCAGTTCCGCCGCGTGGCGTTGAGTTCACCCCCGATGTACTGCACGGGCTTGCGCACCCGTGGCAGGAGGGGCTCCAACTGGGGAAAGACGGACTCGGCACGCACGGTGGTCAGCGTAGTCCGTTAGTCGCAGTGGACTGCGTGGGCCGCCGCACGGCTCAGTCACCGTGAGTTCCGGAACCGGGCACGGACCAGGCACGGCGCCGGTACGTGTCCGTCAGATTGGTCTAGTCCACCCTCTTGACAGCGTAAGTGGTCTAGGCCACATTCGAATTATTGAGAAGTGAGTGGCGGACCGACTACGCCATGTGACGAATCCGGGGGCAGGTCGCGGGCGATGGCGGCCGACAACGACGCAGGGGGCAGAACTTAGGAGGCAGGGTGCGAAGGTCAACGGCGATGTCCGCACTCGCGGTCACCGTGGTGGCTGCGGGAGCGATGATCGCGTTAGCCAACTCCGGCAGTGCCGCGCCATCGGTAGTCAGCAACGCGCTGTCCGGTAACTGGTACGGAGCCGCGCCTTACGTCATGCCGGAGGACAACAGCCCGCCGAATCTCACCCAGGTGATGGCGGCGACCGGGCAGAAGAGTTTCGAACTGGCTTTCGTGAACTCGGATGGCGGTTGCAGCCCGGCATGGGACGGCACGTCCGAGGTCTCCAGCGACACCACGATCCCCGGCGTGATCAACGCCGTCCGGGCCGGCGGCGGCGACGTGTCGGTGTCCTTCGGCGGCTTCAACGGCACCAAGCTCGGCCAGGTGTGCGGATCGGCGGCGGCCACCGCGGCCGCCGAGCAGGCCGTGATCAACAAGTACGCGCTGCACGCGATCGACCTCGACCTCGAAGAGCCGGAATACGAGAACACCACGGCGATCAACAACGAGGTCGCCGCGGCCCAGATCCTCCAGCGGAACAACGCCGGCCTGTATATCTCGATCACCACGGCGGGCACGGCGGCCGGCACCGGCTTCTTCGGCCAGAACGTGCTGAACACCGCCAAGGCCGACGGCTTCACCCCGAACAACTTCTCGATCATGCCGTTCGACGGCGGGTTCAGCGGCGCGTCCAGTCAGATCTCGGCGCTCAACGCGTTCCACGGCCTGCTGATGAACACGTTCGGCTGGAGCAGCGCGACCGCGTTCCAGCACGAGGGCTTCTCCGGCATGAACGGCCGGACCGACTCCGCGGAGATGTTCTTCCAGGCCGACTTCCAGTCGGTGCTGAACTACGCGGAGAGCAACGGCCTCGCCCGCTACACGTACTGGTCCCTCAACCGTGACCGGCAGTGCAACCCGCCGGACAACAACGGCACCCTGTCCGGCGCGTGCAGCAGCGTGGCGCAGGGCGCGTGGGACTTCACGAAGTTCACCGCCATGTTCGGCGGGGCGACCCCACCGCCGCCACCGCCTCCCACCACCACGACCGCTGCCCCGCCCACCACGACCAGTGGCGGAACCGGCGGAACGGGTAGCTGTGCCGGCGTCGCGGCCTGGAACAACCAGACCGCCTACGGCGGCGGCAGCGTGGTCACCAACGGCGGCCACAAGTGGACCGCGAACCAGTGGAACTTCAACGAGGTGCCAGGCGGTTCGTCCGGTGCCTGGAACGACAACGGGGCCTGCTGACGCAGCGCCGTACCAAGACTCGCGCACCGGGTGCCCGCGGCAGGACCGAGCACCCGGTGCGCGGACCACTACCTAACAAAATTGAAATCAGGTCGGGTAACAGGAGGCAGGACATGCGAGTGTCCAAACGCGCCGCAATGGCGGTGGGCGCGGCCAGCGCGCTCATATTAGGCGCATTGAGCGTTGTCGCAGGCCAGAACGCGGTAGCAGGACCGCAGCCCACGGTGACCCCGGCAGCGGGTGGCAGTGGCGGTATCGCGGTCGCCTACTACGACCAGTGGAGCATCTACCAAAACGCCTACTATCTCCACAACCTGGACGCATCCGGCGCGGCCAGCAAACTCAACTACCTGATCTAC
>DATBDL010000445.1:0-15063 GCA_036269975.1 Pseudonocardiaceae bacterium
GCCGATGTCGGTGCGTCCCAACGCGGCGGCGCCACCCCGTGTCGCCAACAGCAGCGCGTCCGGCGCGGTGACCGCCGTCGCGTCCCCGGTCGCCAGCCGGGCCAGCAGGCCGGCCAGCCGCATCTCTTCCCACAGGTCGAGGTCGTCGTTGCTGGCCGGCCCGTCCGTGCCGAGCCCGACCGCGATACCGGCGGCGCGCAGCTCGACCAGCCGGGCGATCCCGGACGCCAGCTTGGCGTTCGAACCGGGACAGTGCGCGACGCCGACGTCGTTGGCCGCGAACAGTTCGATGTCCCGGTCGTCCATGTGCACGGCGTGCGCGGCGATCACCCGGCCCTCGAGAATCCCGAGCTTGGCCAGCATCGCGGGCACCGAGCCGTACCGAGCGCGTTGCTCGGCGTCCTCGTCGGCCGCCTCGGCGACGTGGATCTGGATCAGCGCGCCGCGTGCGGTGGCCGACTCGGCGATGGTGGTGAGCGCGTCCGCGGTCAGCATGTACGCGGAATGGGCGCCGTAGCCGACCTCGATCCGTTCGCCCGGCCCGGATCGCAGGCCGTCGGTGTCGATCCAGGCGTCCAGTTCGGTGAGCGTCGCGCGCCAGTCCATTCCGGGCAGGTCGAGCAGCGGGCCGCCGAGCACGAGCCGGCTTCCGGCCGCCAACACGGCGTCGGCCAGTTCCCGGCCGTGGAAGTACATCTCGGCGCTCGTCGTCACGCCGGCACGCAGCATTTCCACGCAGCCCAACAACATTCCGGCGTACACATCGGACGGTCTCAGCCTTGCCTCGGCCGGCCAGATCACTTCGTGTAGCCAGCGGAGCAGGGGTAGGTCGCCGCCCATGCCGCGCAGCAGGGTCATGGGGCTGTGCGCGTGCGCGTTCACCAGGCCGGGCAACAGGATTCCGTCCAGTCGGCGGACGGGTCCTTGTTGGCGGGCGGGTGCGTCGTCGATCGGGCCGACGAATTCGATGCGTCCGTCGTCGTTGATGTCTACTACGGCGTCGCGTAGCACGGAGCAGGTTGGGTCGCATGGCAGGACGATGGGGGCGTGCAGGCGCATGCCCCCAGATCCTGCCAGGATCCGGTTGGTTCGGGGCAGGGTATCCGTGCTGGTGGGGTGGCCGGGGCCGGCTTCGCTCCGATGTCCGTGTGTGGTCAGCCTCGGGCGCTGGTGTGGGCCGGTTCGCAGGTCACCAGGTCCAGTACCGGCTGGCCGCCGGACATGCTGATTCTCAGGTCGCACGACAGCGTGTCGCCGATTGCTACCGTGGCTGGGGGCGGCAGGCTGCCGGCCAGTAGCGAACTGGCTGTCACGAACTGGGTGCCGGCTGCTACCTCTTGCTGCCCGCCACCTGAGTTGAACGGGACCGGGGCCAGCACCGTCAGCCTGGCTGCGCCGCTGGCGTCGTTGGCCGCCACCACCAGAGTGGCCCTGGCGACCTGCGTCGGTGACACGGTGGCCGTGCGCAGTGCCAGCGCTGCGATCCCGCCGGCGCCGCCGAGCACGGTGACACAGCCGACGAAGAGGATCACGTTCCGAACGGCTGGGGACACCGCCCAACTATGCGCCGACCAACCGGATTCCGCTGGTCGGGGCCGCCACGCGTTCGGGTGATCCGAATCTTGCCGGGCCGCCGTCGCGGGCTCGGGCGGTGTCCGCCGGCCCCGCTCGGAACGTAGGGCGGTAGGCGTGCGCTCGTTGCCGGGACCGTAGCCACGCCAGGCGGTGCTGTGCCTCGGCGTAGTGGTCGGTGATGGTGATCCCCGCTCTGTCAAAGGAATGTAGAACCGCGCGGTTGAGTTCCACAGTGGCCCTGTCCCGCCACAGTGTGCGTTCGGTCGACGTGTCCAGTCCTAGTCGGTCCGCTACCTGCCGTGCCACGCCGTACGCAGCCTCGTCGGCCAGTGCCCTGGTGCCGATGTCGGTGCCGATGTGCCAACTGTTGACCGGGGCGGCGGGATAGCGGACGCCACCGATGGTCAGCGTCATGTTGGCGACGACCGGAACCGCCGCCCAGCGCAGCCCCAGTTCGGGCAGCCACGGTAAGTCCGGATGGCTCAGTGCGATGTCGGCGGCGGCATCCGTTGGTACAGCGAACAAGCCGGGTCCTTCGTGCGCTGTCTCGACTACCAGCGGCAGGCGGTCGAACCGGCCACGTGTGGCTGGTGGCTGCCAACCCATGCGGCAGACGGCCTCGGTGAGCCCCGCGTAGCGTCGGTCTCCGATCACCGAATCGTCAGCGCGGTAGCCCGCGTAGCGCACCAGTTGGTCGTTCCAGACTCGCGGTCCGGGTGTGCTCGGCGTGTCCGGCGCGAAGACCGACACCAGCGGCTTGACCCTGCCGTCGGCGCAGGCCAGTCGGAGATGCGCCACACATTCGGCGGCTACGGCGGCCGCGTTGCGCAGGCCGCGCAGGTCGCGGATCTTGAGCTGCCGCCAGGGGACGCCGCTGGTGCACCAGCCGGAGTCGCGCAGGGCGACTCGGGCACCGTAGGCGAGCTCCGCCGCTGTGTGCCGGTAGGTTCCCGTCTCGGCGATGGCTGCCCGCACCTCGGCCAGCCGCTTGCCGACCGGTCCCGGATGCGAGTCGTGGAACATGCGGATGAAGTACTCGGCGGCCTGCGGATCAACCGGCGCCGAGGTCACGGTTTCGTCACGCGAGGCGGTCACGGACGGCGAACTTACCGGTTCCAGGTGGTCACACGGAACTGCCATCCGAGTCAATCCGACATTACGATTTTCTCACTCGTTGGTGTGACCGTCCGACGGTGGGTGGTGGCCGGCGACACGTGTGGGTGAGTTACCCGCGCCGGAACATGAGGTCGCGGCTGATCCTGTCCTCTTCGCGGGCCCTCGTCTCGAACTTCGTCACGGGCCGCCAGTCGGGGCGCGGGGCCCAGTCGTCGAACTCGTTTTCCAGCAACGGTTCCGCTGTGCACACCGCCCGCATCACGTCCGCGTACTCTGCCCAGTCGGTGGCCAGGTGCAGCCGGCCGCCCACCTTGATGCGGCTGGCCACCAGACCGATGAAGCCGGGGTCGACCAGGCGGCGCTTGTGGTGCTTCTTCTTCGGCCACGGGTCGGGGAAGAAGATCCGTACGCCAGCCAGCGAGTCCGGCTCGATGTGATCCGCGAGCACGTCCACCGCGTCGCCGCACAACAAGCGCAGCGTCGTCACGCCGAGGCCGGTCGCCCGCATCATCAACTGGGCCAGGCCCGGCTGGTAGACCTCGACCGCAACGTAGTTCAGCGCCGGTTCGGCCGCCGCCATCAGCGCGGTCGCCTCGCCCATGCCGGAGCCGATCTCCAGCAGCACCGGTGCCTCGCGGCCGAACCAGCCCACCAGGTCCAACGGGCCAGGCGCCAGCTCGGCCACCTCGCGGCCCATCGTCGCCCAGTGCGTGTCCCACGCCCGTTGCTGGCCGACCGTGATCCGGCCGCCACGGCGGACGTAGCTCACCACGCTGCGGCGATGTTGTTCCAAGGGAGTCACGGGCAACCTTTCTCGGTTGCCCGTGACCCTACGTGATGTCAGTGATGGTCAGCCGAGCCGCTGGCGCAGCGCCGCCAGCTCGTCGCGCAAGGTGGTCGGCACCTTGTCGCCGATCTTGGCGAACCACTCCTCGATCAACGGCAGTTCGGCCCGCCACTCGTCGTCGTGCACGGTCAGCGCGGCTTCGATGTCGGCGCGGTCAGCCGCCAGCCCGTCCGTGTCCAGGTCGTCGTAGCCGGGCACCCAGCCGATCGGAGTCTCCTGTGCGGCCGCCCTGCCCTCGATGCGCTCGATCGCCCACTTCAGGACGCGCGAGTTCTCACCGAAACCGGGCCACAGGAAGTTCTTGTCCTCGTCGCGCCGGAACCAGTTGACGTAGAAGATCTTCGGCAACTTCGCCGCGTCCGCCCGCTTGCCGGTGTCGATCCAGTGCTGGAAGTAGTCACCGGCGTGGTAGCCGATGAACGGCAGCATCGCCATCGGGTCACGGCGGACCACGCCGACCTTGCCCTTGGCCGCCGCCGTGGTCTCACTCGACAGGGTGGCGCCCATGAACACGCCGTGCTGCCAGTCGCGGGACTCCGTGACCAGCGGGATCGTCGTGGCCCGGCGGCCGCCGAAGAAGATCGCCGAGATCGGCACGCCCTTCGGGTCGTCGTACTCGGGGGCGATGATCGGGCACTGCGCCATCGGGGTGCAGTAACGCGAGTTCGGGTGGGCCGCCTTCTCGTCCGACTCCGGGGTCCACTCCTGCTTCTTCCACGACGTGAGGTGCGCGGGCGGTTCGCCCATGCCCTCCCACCAGATGTCGCCGTCGTCGGTGAGAGCGACGTTGGTGAAGACCGTGTTGCCCTTGTCGATGGTGCGCATGGCGTTCGGGTTGGTGTGCCAGTCGGTGCCCGGCGCGACGCCGAAGAAGCCGTTCTCCGGGTTCACCGCGTAGAGCCGGCCGTCGTCGCCGAAGCGCATCCACGCGATGTCGTCGCCGAGCGTCTGGACCTCCCAGCCGGGGATCGTCGGCTCCAGCATCGCCAGGTTCGTCTTGCCGCAGGCCGACGGGAAGGCCGCGGCCACGTAGTACACCTTCTTCGCCGGCGAGATCAGCTTCAGGATCAGCATGTGCTCGGCCAGCCAGCCCTCGTCCCTGCCGATCGCGGACGCGATGCGCAGCGAGTAGCACTTCTTGCCCAGCAGCGCGTTACCGCCGTAGCCGGAGCCGTAACTCCAGATCAGCCGCTCCTCGGGGAAGTGCGTGATGTACTTCGTCTCGTTGCACGGCCACGGCACGTCGGCCTCGTCCTCGTCCAGCGGCGCGCCGACCGTGTGCAGACACCGCACGAACTCGGCGTCGTCGCCGAACTTGGCCAGTGCCCTCGTCCCCGATCGGGTCATCACGTGCATCGACACGACGACGTACTCGGAATCGGTCAACTCGACGCCCAGCATCGGCTGGTCGGCTTCCAGCGGCCCCATGCAGAACGGGATGACATACATCGTCCGACCACGCATCGAGCCCCGGTAGAGCTCCGTCATCGTCGACTTCATCTCGACCGGGTCCATCCAGTTGTTGGTGGGACCACAGTCGGCCTCGTCGACCGAGCAGATGAACGTGCGCTCCTCGACCCTGGCCACATCGTCGGGATCGGATGCCGCCCAGAACGAATTGGGTTTCTTGGCCAGCGGCACGAACGTGCCGGCGGCGACGAGTTTCGCGGTCAGCCGGTTCCATTCGGCGTCCGAACCGTCCACCCAGACCACCTCGTCGGGCATCGTCAGTTCGGCGACCTCGCGAACCCAGGTGAGCAGCCGAGCGTGCCTGGTTGGTGCCTGGTCGAGACCGGGGATGGTCACTGCTGTCATCGCGCCTCGTCTCCTGACTGAACGCCGCATCGCGCGTTCCGCTGCTGGTGATCGCGGAACGCGTCGACGGTGACGTTCGTGAAATGGCGGCTACGCCCGTGGGCTAGGCGGGCGTACCAAGGAATGGAATGTCCCGAGGTTAACCGGAGTACCGCCACGAGGACGAGTCGAAACCTGTCGGTTCGCTCACAAAAACGATCAGGGTATCGATTAAGCACCGACCAGTTGTGCGGTAATCGGGTGACAGGTCACGTCATGAAATTAGACACACGTCATGTCGGCCCGTCGGACACCGTGGGCTATGTCACGGTATGTGCTGTTCGGTCAGTTCCTGCTGATCCACTGGCCGGTGGTGGTGTCGATCCGCACCACGCCCTGCGCACTGCCGGTCTCGCTGAACGCGGTCCGGCTGAACGGGGCCGCCCAGCCGCTCTCGTCACCGTCCGTGTCCGACCATGCCTGGTCCGCCGATGCGTCCAGGGGTGGGGCGAACTCGCCGCCCGCGGTGTCGGCGGCCTGCAACTGGCCGGCCGCGGTGAGCTGCCCGTGCTCGACGACGGTCCACCGGCCGGTGGCGGTCGGCTCGGCGATCACGACCTGTCCGTCCGGGGTGAGCTCGGTGGCCACGTCGGCGTGGCCGTCGCCGGTGCTGTCGGTGTAGAGCACGGTGTCACCGTTGGCGTCGTGCACCACGGCGGTGTCCGGGTGACCGTCATCGTCCGTGTCGATCGTCGCCGGCCCGATGTCGTGCTGGTGGCCGTCTGCGGTGTCCACGATCATCGTGTCGGTGTCCGGGTCGGAGTACACCAGGTGACCGTCGTCCGCCGGGTAGGAGAGATCCTCCTGCTCGGTGTATTCGTGGCCGCTGCCGTCATCGATGTACACGGCTCGCCCCTGTTCTCGAAAGTGTCCGGTCCTGGTGTGTTGGACTCACCGTATGCCGGTCCGGTTCCCTGGGCCAGTCCATCGGCGCCCATCACGCGCGGTCGCGCAGCACACGGATCTCGGCCAGCAGCTCGGCCACCCGCCGCTGGCCGGTCTGTACCGCAGTCAGCCGCCGCCCGGTCGCCGCGAGTTCCTTCGTGCGTTCGCCGTCGGCCAGCCTCGTCGTCGCGTCGATCTCCCGCAGTTCGGCGTCGATCGCGTCGATCCGCCTGGCCAGGGCGTCGTCGAGGGCCAGCGACAGCCGCTGCTCCACCTCGATCAGCTCCTCGGCGACGAGCTGGTCCATGGTGGCCCGCGCATCGGCGATGGCCTCGGTCAGCCACTGCTTCATGTGCTGCTTGTCCGCGGTGTGCCGGCGGGTGCGGGCCAGCCACCAGCCGGCGCCGAGCCCGATCACGATCGTCGCCGGCAGCACGAACGGGTTGAGCACGGCGACCCCGAGCCCGGCGAGCGGCAGCGCCGCCACCCGTGCCGCGCCGAATCCGCCGCTGATTCCCATGAACACCAGCAGCTTGTCCTCGGCTGTCGGGGGCCGCCGGTCCAGTGGCCGTGGCGTGAGCCGCGTCCTGCCGTCGGCGAGCTGGGTACGCAGGCCGGCGAGCTCGTCGGCGGTGAAGAGGTCGGCCATGCTCGCGCCGGCCACCCGGTCCAGCCGGTGCGCGAGTTCCGCCGACAGCCGGCCGGACACGAGTTGCAGCGCGGCATCCACCTGCGCCGGGAGATCCGCCAGCGCGGTGCGGTCGGCCGAGTCGATCGCCTGCCGGAACCACGACTGCACGTCCCGCATCCGCCGTTGCACGTCGTGCGCGCTCTCCACCCTGGCCCGCTGGATCTCGCCGCGCAGCCGCACCTGCCAGCCGCGCGTCGAGGACCGCCGTGCCGTGGCCAGCTCCTCACGCCGGGCCCGCAGTGTTTCCGCCTCCTGCGCGCCCGCCGACAGCGTCCGGCACCTGCCCCGCAGTCGCGCGATCACGCTGGCCAATTCGGTGTCCAACGCGCGCAGGCCGTTCGCCTCGGCCAGCATCAGCGACCTGCCGACCACCAGTTCCTGCACGGCCGCCTGTAGTTCGGCGATCCCGGACTGCTCCCGCAGCACGGCCGCCCGCGGGTTGCTCGCGGCCAGCTCGAACAGCCGTGGCGAGCACGGAAACCATGGCGCGCCGGCGAATCGGGACGCGTGCGCCGCCAGCAGCGCCCTGTTGTCGGCGAGCACCTGCCGCCAGCCGCGGAAGCCGTCCGTCTTCGTCAGCGCGAACACCACGGTCTCCACCGTCTCGCCGACCTCGCGCAGGAAGGCCAGTTCGCCCGCTGTCAGCGGACTGCTGGCGTCCACGGTGAACAGCAGCGCCGTCGCGCCGGCGGCCGCCTGCTTGGCCAGTTCGCCGTGCATCGAGTCGAGGCCGCCGACACCTGGTGTGTCCACGATGGACAGATGTCGCAGGATCGGGACCGGGCAGTGCACCTCGACGTAGCGCGGCGGGAGTTGACCGGCCGGCAGCTCGTGCGCGGCGGACACCCACAGCGGCAGCTCCGCGATGCCCAACTCGACCGGTGGCAACAGGCCCGGATAACAGGCGGCGGCGCGCCAGTGCTCCCCGTGGCCGAAGACGAGGTACGTGGCCGTGGCGACGCCCGCGTCCACCGGCGAGAGTCCCGGCTGCGCGAGCAACGCGTTGACCAGTGAGCTCTTGCCGCGCTTCGTCTCACCGACCACGACGACCGACGGCACGGCAGCCCGCCCGGCGACGATCCGCTCGACCCGGTCCGCACCGTCCGAATCGGACTCCCGTACCAGCGCGACCAGTTCGGCCCGCGCCTGCCGCACCCGCTGCGGCAGCGGCCCCGTCACGGTTCCCGCTTCTGGTAGACGGTCACCACGGGCACTCGCAGCACGCGGCCGTGGTCGGTGAACCCGACCACCTCGGTCTCCGCGATCAACCCGGCCAGCCCCGCGTCGTCGGTCGGCACGGCGCCACCGGCCTCGTGCCGTGCCGGGTCGAACGGCTCGCCGTCCGGGCGCACCGGAAACACGCCCACCCCGGCCAGGCCGCGCTCGATCCGCTCGGCGACGCCGTCGCTGCGTGCGCGGTCCAGCGCGTAGAGGCAGAGCTGCAGCAGCGTGGTGCGGTCGGCCAGCGTCTGCGCGAGCAGCACGTACGGGTCGGGCGGATCAACGGACGTCACGCCCGGATTCGACGCATCGAGGGACGACTCGGTTCCCCGCTGTCCCCACAGCTCGTTCACGTCGTCACCTGGTCCCGCAACTGCTGCCAGATCAAGAAGTACGCCCTGTGCACGACGTGCGCCACCCGGCTCTGCGCCGGTGTCGCGCCGAACGACGCGAACGACCGCCACCAGCCGGCCCGCTCCAGCGCGAAGCTCGCCAAATCCCGCACCGATCGGTCCACCAGTCCCAGCCGCTCCCCGACATCGGCGAAGCCGCCGACGCGCAACACCTCGTCGGCCAGGTCCACCGGCAGGTCGACCGATCCGCTCGCGACCAGCGTCAACGCCTCCAGCAGCCGCAACTGGTGCGCCTCCGGCCGGGTCAGCAGCACCTCGATCGCGTCGTGCACCCGCTGGCGTTCGCCCGCGTCGCCGGATGCGTGCGCCAGCGCGGTGATCGACGCCAGCGCGGCGGCCGCCTTGATGCCGTCGGCGCGCGCCCGGAACACCGCGTCCAGCCGGCCACGTACCTCGGCCAGACCGGAGTCGGCCAGCAGTCGCCTGCGCAGGTCGCCTGCGGTCAGCGTCGGTTCGGCACGCAGCGCGGCAACCGCGCGCCGCAGGCCGTACAGGTCCAGCTTCGCCAGCAGCAGCGCCCGCGTCCCGGCCGGCACGGCCGCCTCCCACGTGGTGAACAGGTCCGCCGACAGCAGCATGGTCTCCCACGTGCCCTCGTCCAACGCGGCCAGCACGCGCAGGTTGTCCGCGTCCGCCGACGTGAACACCCCGGTCTCCGCCGACTCGGCGAGCAGTCCGATCACCGGCAGCACGTCGGCCACCCGTGGTCGTAGGGTCGCTGCCTGCTGCGCGGCCAGCGCCGATGCCGCTCGCCAGGCGTCGCCGTCCGGTCCCGGCGTGATCGTGTCCGCCTTGTTGAGCACGGCGATCGCGTTGACGGGACCGGCCTCGCGCCGGGCCGTCGCCGCGGTGAACACCCGGAGGGCCTCGTGGTCGTCGGCGCGGACGGCCTGCGTCAGCACGTAGAGCACGGCTTCCGCGCCGGCCACCGCGTCCGTCGACACCGGGTCGAGGTCGGCCAGCACCTCCTCGGTCCTGGCCACGGAGGCCGCGTCCAGCGAGCCGAGGCCGGGGGTGTCGATCACCGTCAGGTCGCGCAGCACGGCGTTGGTCAGGTACGCCTCGAGATGTGACACCCGCGCGATGTCGCCGACCGCCGGCCCGAGATCAGCGGGTATGCCGCCGTCCGTGTCGAACGGCAGCACCTTGCGGCCGCCGTCGGTGAAGATCACCTCGACCCGATCCACGGTGCCGTAGGAGAACCGGGTCACCAGCCGGGTGCACTCGCCCACCGCCGTCGGCGCCACCCGACGGCCGATCAACGCGTTGACCAGCGTGGACTTGCCGGACTTGATCCGGCCGGCCACCGCGACCTGCAACGGCGCGTGCAGCCGGCGCAGCACCTCGTGGAACCCGGCGCCGGTCGTCGCGGACACCTGCGGCAGCAGCAGGGCACAGAGACTCGCGACCGCGACGGACAGCGGCCCAGCCAGCGGCCCGGCCAGCGGCCCGGCCGACTGGTCGCTCCCCGTGGTCACCCGACAGATCGTGCCACGTACTACCCAGGCATGACGTCCGCGTACGGCCGGGCTGCCTACCCTGACGGTGTGCGGAGGTTGAGCCTGTGGATGCGCCGACACCCGATCTTCGGGGACTCGGTGGTCGCGGTGCTGCTCGCCCTGCTGTCGCTGCTGGAGGGATTCTCGAGCTCCGGCGATCCGCTGTTCTACTGGCCGGTCGCCGTGCTCATGGTGGTGCCACTGGTGTTCCGGCGCCGCAGACCACTGCTGACCGCCTACCTGATCGCGGCCGGCGGCCTGCTGCAGTTGCTCACGAACGGCGTCGCAGAGCCGATCCAGATATCCGACATCTCGCTCGCCGTCGCGCTCTACACCCTGGTGGTCTACGCCGAGCGCCGGCAGGCCGTGGTGTATGCCGGAGTGCTGCTCGTCGGCAGCGCGATCGACCTGGTCTGGCGGTTCGACCGGCTCGTCTCCGCCGTGGCGGTCGGCATCGGCGCGCTGCTCATCTACGGCTTCAGTTGGGTGCTCGGCGAGTTCATCGGCGCCCGCAGGGCCTACCACTCCGAAGTGGAGACCCGGCTGCGACTGCTGGAGACCGAACGCGACCAGCAGGCCACCATCGCGGTCGCGGCGGAGCGCACCAGGATCGCCCGTGAGCTGCACGACGTGGTCGCGCACGCGGTGAGCGTCATCGTGGTGCAGGCCGACGGCGCCGGCTACGCCATCCGTAGCGACCCGGACCTGGCCGAGACCGCGGTCAGCACCATCTCGGCCACCGGTCGGGAGGCCCTGATCGAGCTGCGCAGGCTGCTGGACGTGCTGCGCAGCGACACCGACGACCGGGCCACCCGCGCGCCGCAGCCGGACGTGACGGCACTGCCGGACCTGGTGGAGAAGGTGACCGCGGTCGGGCTCCCGGTCAGGTTGAACCTGCTCGGTGAGCTGACGTCCCTGCCGGCGGCGATCGGCCTCGGCATCTACCGGATCGTGCAGGAGTCGCTGACGAACACGCTCAAGCACGCCGGTACCGGCGCGAACGCATTCGTGCGGGTGGAGCGGGTCGGCGGCCTGGTCGAGGTCGAGGTGGACGACGACGGCACCGGAACCGGTGGCAGCGGGGACCTGGCCGAGGTGTCCGGCGGCAACGGGCTGATCGGCATGCGGGAGCGGGCCACCGTGCTCGGCGGCAGCCTCACCGCAGGTCAGGTGCCCGGCGGCGGCTGGCAGGTGCGCGCGATCTTCCCGGTTCGCGCGTCGGAGGGCGACGGCGCTGTGTAGACGGCGCTGTGTAGACGGCGCGGTGTGGCTGTCTACCCTGACCCGGTGATCCGGGTGCTGCTGGTGGACGACCAGGAACTGATGCGGATGGGCTTCCGGATGGTGCTCGGAGCGCAGCCCGACATCGACGTGGTCGGCGAGGCGGGCGACGGGCGCAGGGCCGTCGAACTGGCCGGCGAGCTGCGCCCGGACGTCGTGCTGATGGACGTCCGCATGCCCGTCCTCGACGGTGTCGAGGCCACCAAGCAGATCACCGGCCCCGGCTACGCCAAGGTCCTCGTGATGACCACCTTCGACCTGGACGAGTACGCGTTGTCCGCGCTGCACAACGGGGCGAGCGGGTTTCTCCTCAAGGACACCCAGCCGGCCGGGCTGGTGTCGGCGCTGCGGGCCGTTGCCAGCGGCGACGCGGTCGTGTCGCCCAGCGTGACCCGCCGGCTGCTGGACCGGTTCCTCGGCACGGCCGGCGGCCAGCTCCGGGACGTCGGCGTGCTGGACGTGCTCACCGAGCGGGAGCGCGAGGTACTGGTGCTGATCGCCAAGGGGCTGTCGAACACCGAGATCGCCGGCACGCTGTTCCTGTCCGAGGCGACCGTGAAGACGCACGTCGGCCGCATCCTCGCCAAGCTGGAACTGCGCGACCGGGTGCAGGCCGTCGTGCTGGCCTACGAGACCGGTCTCGTCCGGCCGGGCGACGCCTGACATCAGGGTCGGGCTCAGGGTCGTCACTGATCCATCAGCCTCCAGGATGAGACAACCTCAGACCCAGGTCGGCCACACGTGTCCACCAGGGACGGACGCGGCCGACGACCGGCGGCCGGCAGGCTGTACCGCGACAGGGGAAATCGCACAGGCGCTGAAGAGGGAGCTTCGATGATCGAGGTCGAGAAACTGACCAAACGCTATGGCAGGACTCTCGCGGTGGACGACCTTTCGTTCACCGTGAAGCCGGGTACGGTCACCGGCTTTCTCGGCCCGAACGGTGCGGGTAAGTCGACGACGATGCGATTGATGTTGGGTCTTGATCTGGCCGATGGTGGTGGGGTTCGGATCGGTGGTAAGCCGTATCGGTCGTTGCGGGAGCCGTTGCGGGTGGTGGGTGCGTTGTTGGATGCGAAGTGGGTGCATCCGAATAGGTCTGCTCGGTCGCATTTGCGGTGGTTGGCGCGGTCGAATGGGTTGTCGGGGCGGCGGGTTGACGAGGTGTTGGGGCTGGTGGGGCTGTCGGGTGTGGCGGGTCGGCGGGCTGGTGGGTTTTCGTTGGGGATGTCGCAGCGGTTGGGGATCGCGGGGGCGTTGT
This sequence comes from Pseudonocardiaceae bacterium, assembly GCA_036269975.1. Classification (GTDB taxonomy): domain Bacteria; phylum Actinomycetota; class Actinomycetes; order Mycobacteriales; family Pseudonocardiaceae; genus DATEPR01. The sequence continues at coordinate 12,644 of DATBDL010000445.1, forward strand.
TGGGTGATCCTGGGGTGTTGTTGTTCGATGAGCCGGTGAATGGGTTGGATCCGGAGGGGATTTTGTGGGTGCGGGGGTTTATGCGGGAGTTGGCGTCGCAGGGGCGGACGGTGTTGGTGTCGTCGCATTTGTTGTCGGAGATGTCGTTGATGGCGGATGATTTGGTGGTGATTGGTCGGGGGCGGTTGATCGCGCAGTGCTCGACCACCGAATTCATTCGCAGCGCCGGCAATACCGCGGTCAAGGTCCGCTCACCGCAACTCGCCGAACTGTCGGCCGCCCTCAATGCCGCCGGCGCCACCGTCCATCCCGATTCCGACGCATTGTTGGTGTCGAACATGGAAAGCGACGCCATCGGCGATCTGGCCGCCGCGAATGGCGTGACGCTACACGAGCTGAGCCCACAGACCAGTTCGCTGGAAGCCGCGTTCATGCAGCTCACCGGCGACTCGGTGGAGTATCACGCGCAGTCGGTGGTCCACTGACTGTCCGTGGTCCGTGGTCAACCAGGACTACGGTGTGTAGTCCTGTCGCCATCGTCTGTTGCCCCATCTGCCGCCGTCACCCGTTCGGCTCTGGCGATATCTGGGAGCCCTGCACTACGCTCCGTATTCAACATGGCGGCGCTATGGCGAGTCGTGTAGGACAAGTGAACCGCCGGGCGGCCGGACCGACCCCGGCTGTCACCCGGTTCCGTACCACCCGCAGTCGGTCTTGAGGTTGCCGATGGTGTCACCTCGATTGGAAACATGCGGTCAACATCCCGTTAACGAGGCGGCCTGATTGGCGTGAGTTCTCGCACAGAAACGTGACATGGTGCACATTGACGCGCTCAACTCGAGAGTAGAGTCGAATGCGGACCCGACATCGGGCCGTGGCGGAGGTGAACGATGGCGGTTCTCGACCATGACGCACCGCCCGAGCGACGTTCCCAAGAACGTTCTTCTGACCTGGCAACTGATCTAGCGACAGACCAAACGACAGGCGTGGCAAGAGACTTGACGTCCGAGGCCGAGCAACCCATCCGAGTCGAACCACTTCTCGATCTGGAATGGTCCCGTGCGGTAGAGCCGACGGGACCGATCGGTGCCGCGCGCCGGCCGTCCCAGACGCGTCGCGCCTGGATCCATCGCGCCCCGGAAAGCCAGGTCGTCAACCTCTACGAAGCGACCCGCGCGGTGGCCCGTGACCTGCCGGCGCCGTGGTGGCTGCGCGCGCTCGCCAGTGGCCGGCTGACATCGAGGCTGGGCGGTTTCGCGGTCGAAGACCAGGTCAGCGACATTCTCATCGCGCGTTCCGGCTGGTTCTACATGCCATGGACCGCTCCCGGTGAGGACGGCTACTGGGAATATCTCCCGTCCGACCGCACCACCGCCGGCCGACCGCTGATCCCCACCACTCTCCTGTTCACCGACCGGCACGTCGGCTGGCTGGACGTCATCGCCGCGCACGCCGACGGCCAACCGGCGCCGATCCCGGTCGCCGGGCCCGCTGAACTGCGCACCCGCCTGACCGAACTCGAAGAGACCTGCACGTAGCCATCCACAGGTTGCCACCGCCCTGTGCACAATTCATCCACACTTGTGGACAACTTGGGATCACCATCCGATTGATGGTCTTGGTTACGGTTCGGGCATCGCATCGGTGTGCGTGGGCGTTGACGTAGTGACTGCCCGTGCCGGTCCGGCCTAGCATCCGCGACACGCCCCGCGCACAGCGCCGGAGCGACCACCGGAGCCACCGACCGGAGACAACGATGTCAACGCCCGAATCGTCGCCCCCCGCCCGCCGGCGCAGCAGCAGAGCTTGGTATCTGCTGCTGTTGCTGCCACTGTTGATGCTGGTCACGCCCCTGTTCAACCGCGCGACACCACGGATCGCCGGACTGCCGTTCTTCTACTGGTTCCAGTTCCTGTTCGTGCTGGTCGGTGTCGGCTGCGTGTGGATCGTCTACCTCGTCACCCGCAACGCGCCGACCGTGACCGACCAACCCGACCGGCTGAGCGTCGACGACCTGGACGAGGGAGGTCGGTCATGACCGGCTCGCAGGTGACCGAGCTGGTCATCTTCCTGGTGCTGTTCCTGTTCGTGGCCGGGCTCGGCTTCATGGCCGCCAGGTGGAAGGCAGGCACCGGCCTCGACCACATCGACGAGTGGGGCCTCGGCGGCCGGCGATTCGGCGGGTGGATCACCTGGTTCCTCGTCGGTGGCGACCTGTACACCGCGTACACGTTCGTCGCCGTGCCGGCGCTGGTGTTCGGCTCCGGCGCGATCGGTTTCTACGCCCTGCCTTACACGGTCGTGTTGTACCCGATCGTGTTCCTGCCGGTGCTGCGGCTGTGGTCCGTGTCGCGTTCGCACGGTTACGTCACGACGTCCGACTTCGTGCTCGGCCGTTACGGCTCGTCGCTGCTGGCGTT
>DATBDL010000446.1:0-21403 GCA_036269975.1 Pseudonocardiaceae bacterium
GGCGGGCGGTGCACTTCGCGGTCTGGATGACCGAGATGCTGCACACCGCCCCCGACAGCGACCCGATGACGGCTCAGTTGCAGGCGGCACAGCTCCGCTACGTAGCGTCGTCCCGAGCCATGGCGACGTCCCTCGCCGAGAACTACACGGGCTATTGATACGGACAAAGAGCTCTTTTCACCACTAGCGTTACTCCGATCGAGTGAACTCCTTTCGGGTTTGTCTCCTACGATCGGGCGAGACTCTCCTGTTTCGCATCACCGGTGCGCGCTTGGCATGTCCCGGTTACACGAACCGAGACAGGGGAGGCCAGCCATGACCGCCACGACCATCCACCACGAGCACGTCGCCGCGCTGCACACTCAGGGCGAGCCGGTGCCGGTCAACACGCGCTGGACCTACCGGGCAGACGAGCCGTTCGCCCTGACCGTCGCGTTCGCCACCGAGCGGGGCCGCTGGGTCGAGTGGATCTTCGCCCGCGACCTGATGATCGCCGGCCTGGGGTCGGAGAGCGGCGAAGGCGACCTGCGCGTGGCACCGCACCCACTGGACGAGGACGTGTTGCTCCTGGAGATCCGGTCGCCCAGTGGTCGCGCCACGTTCGAACTGGACCGCGACGACACCGAGGACTTCCTGGAGCACACGCTGGAACTGGTCCCGGCCGGCACCGAGAGCACCCGCTTCGACATCGACCGCCTACTGGCCGACCTCACCGCCGGCTGATATTATCCAGCACGGGTTGTGCCACTTTTCATCGCTTGAAATCGTCGCCGATGGAGTGACTTTTGCGCGTCACATAGCGAAAGCGTCGGTGGACGGCCCTACGGTCAGGGGATGGAAGAAGGGCAGAAATCGACCATCCGGAGTCGCGAACTCGGCGACGAGCTACGGCACGCGATGGAGGTGGCACACCTGAGCGGGAAGCTCGCCGCCCGACGACTCGGCTGGTCCGAGACGAAGGTGTCCCGCCTGCTCACCGGTCGGCAGTCGCCGATCAAGGAGTCGGACGTCGCATCGCTACTGACGCTGTGCGACATCCGGGGTGACGACAAGGAGCGGCTACTCGACCTCGCGCGGGAGGCCAACCAACCCAACTGGCTACAACAGCACATCGCTGAGCTACCGGAGCAACTACGAACTCTGATCAGTCACGAGAACCAAGCCAGCTTGATCTACCAGTTCGACGGGTTGCGGATACCTGGGCTGCTCCAGACGCATGACTACGCGCGAGCCGTGATCGAGCGAGACGTCACAATAACTCCCCAGCAAATTGACTCACTGGTCGAAGCCCGGATGAGCCGACAGACGCTGTTTGGCCGGGATCATCGGCCGGATTTCGCCTACTTCGTCCACGAAGCCGCACTTCGGGTGCCGGTGGGCGGCGGCGAGGTGATGTCGGGGCAACTGCACCAACTACTCCGTCTGGGTGTCCGCAAATACATCACCATCCGAGTGGTGCCAATGTCCTTCGGTGCGTGCCCAGCCACCGACAACTCCTGCCGGCTGGTCGAGTTCATTGAGATGAGACCGGTCGTCTATGTCGAGGAGCACATAGCCGGAAATTTCATGGAAGACCCCGCTTGTGCTGCCGAGTACCGAAAAATCTTCGGTGCGCTGGCAGATTGCAGCCTCAGTGAGGGAGACTCGATGGACGCGATCGCCAGCCTGGCGGTCGAGCTGTACGGCGGAGAGGACCACGATGGCGGTTCGTGAAATCACGTGGCGCAAGAGCAGCTACAGCGGAGGCCAAGGCGAGTGCGTGGAGATCGGCTGGCCGGATGAGGCCGTCGCCGTTCGGGACTCCAAGAACCCTGATGGCGCCACCCTCACGTTCTCCACTCGCGGGTGGCGCGACTTCCTTCAGCAGCGCTAGGGCAGACTGCGGGGCATGAGTGGCACTGTGCTGGTGTTGGGCGGACGCAGCGAGATCGGCATCGCGGTAGCACAACGGCTGGTCAGGCACGGTGCCACCACCGTGATCCTGGCCGCCCGCCGCGCGGACGACCTGGACACGCTGGCCGGTGCCACCGTGCACCGCGTGGAGTTCGATGCCGACGACCTCGCGGGCCACGAGGCGTTCCTGAACGACGTCGTCAAGCAGTACGGGCCGCTGGACACCGTCGTCGTCGCGTTCGGCGTCCTCGGTGACCAGGCGCGGGCCGAGAAGGACGCCGAGCACGCCGTCCAGATCGTGCACACCGACTACGTCGCCCAAGTCAGCATCCTCACCCACCTCGCGAACCTGTTGCGCGCCAACGGGCACGGTCAACTCGTGGTCTTCTCCTCCGTGGCCGGCGTACGCGTGCGGCGAGCCAACTACGTCTACGGCTCCGCCAAGGCCGGCCTCGACGGTTTCGCGAGCGGCCTCGCCGACGCGCTGGCCGGCTCCGGGGTGCGATTGCTGCTGGTACGACCGGGTTTCGTGATCGGCCGCATGACGCACGGCATGTCTCCGGCACCCTTGTCCAGCACGCCGGACCGGGTCGCCGACGCGACGGTCGCCGCGCTGCGCAAGGGCAAGGGCGAGGTGTGGGTGCCGGGTGTGTTGCGGCCGGTCTTCGTCCTGATGCGGTTCCTGCCTCGACCGATCTGGCGCCGCCTGCCACGCTGAGAGCGTGGGTATCGAGGATTTCGCCGCCGCGGCCGACGATTTCGGGCACATCGTGCACCGGTTGCCGAGCGCCGTAATCAAGCCCGCCGACACCGCCGACGTGATCGCCGCGTTGAAATTGGGCTTACCGGTGGTGGCACGCGGCCACGGCCACACCACCGGCGGCCAGGCGCAGTCGGCCGGCGGCATCGTGCTCGACATGACCGGCATGGCGACCGTGCACGACGTCGCCGACGACCGGATCACCGTCGACGCCGGCTGCACGTGGCGATCCGTACTCGCGGCCGCACCCGGCCGCACGCCGCCGGTGCTGACCGACTATCTGGCCGTCACCGTGGGCGGCACGCTGTCGGCCGGTGGTATCGGCGGCACCAGCCACCGGTACGGCGTCCAAACCGACAATGTGCTGGCACTGAACGTGGTTCGCCACGACGGCACCGAAGTCGCCTGCTCGCCGACCGTCGAACCGGACGTGTTCCACCAGGCACTCGCCGGCTACGGCAAGGCAGGCATCATCATGCGAGCCACTCTGCGCCTGATCCCGGCCCCGGCGATGGTCCGCCGCCACGTGTTGCACTGTCCGACAGCCGCCGCTCGCGCCGCCGACCAACGCAAGCTCATCGCGGCCAACGAATTCGCCCACGTGCAGGGCCAGATCATCGCGGGCGAAGACGGCTGGCTGCACCTGCTGGAGGTCGGCGCGTACGACAGCGACGACGACACACTGGGCGGCGAAACAACCGATCTCAGCTATGTCGAGTTCGCCGACCGACTTGCCGACGGCGAGGCATTCCTGCGCCAGACCGGCGAATGGCTGCACCCGCACCCATGGTGGAACGCCTTCCTACCGGATTCCACAGTGGACGACTTCATGGCACGCCTGCTGGACAACCTCACCCCGGCCGCGCTCGGCCCGAGCGGCCTCGTACTCACCTACCCGATCCACACCGCACCACTACACACGCCACAGTTCCTGGTTCCCAGCGAGCCGGTGGTGTGGCTGGTCGCGCTACTGCGTACCGCAACGCAGGAAGAACTGACGAACATGTTGGCGGACAACGACTACTGGTACGACGAAGCCATCTCGGCCGGCGGCACCATCTATCCTATCGGGACACTGCCAACCGCACGGCCAGCACCATGATCAGGGCGCCGGCGGCCAGTGCGGTCAGCAACCGGCCACGCGGATTGTTCAAGACCCGACCCAGCATTCTGCCACCACAGGCCAAGACCAGTTGCCAGCTCGCGGACGCCACGAACACGGCTACCACGAACACCCCGCCGGCCACCGGCCCGAACCCGCCGGCGGCGGCATGCCGCCCGAGTACGAGCGCACCGAAGTAGACGATGGTCGTCGGATTCAGCGCCGTCAGCCCGACCAGCATCGCGTAGGCACGCCACGCCGACACCGGCTCCTGCCGTGAGCTGTCCGCCGCCGGTCGGACGGCCACGACAGCGGTTCGGATGGCGAGGACGCCCAGGACCGCGGCGGCGACCCAGCGCGTCGGAGTCGCGACCGGCTGTATCGCGCGGCCGAGTGCGGTACCGCCGAGCACCGCCGCCAGCGCGTATGCACCATCCACAGTGGCCACACCGAGTGCCGCCGCGACACCGGCCCGCAACGACGACCGCGCGGCCAGGCTGATCAGCAGTGGAGCGATCGCGCCGACCGGGACAGCAACGCCATAACCGGCGAGCAATCCGGCGACGAGCGCGGCGCTCACCACCGAAGTGGCGGCACCGAACCGGACATGGCCCGGTCGGTGCGCTGTCGACGCGGGCCACTCGCCGTGGTGTCATGGCGGAAGCGCGGTGTGCCGGTCGACGTCATACGGACATACTGCCGGCCGGTTTCCCGCGCCCGCAAACGGATTTCTCGCCCACACAGCACTTCGCCCCCGCCTCGGGGTGACCGGCGGCGGAGGCGAAGCATCTCCACCCTCGACGGGAGGGCTGGTCGAGGGAAGTCCTATTCGGCTGTCAGCCTATCTTTTCATCGACGGCGGATCATTATCAACCAGCAGTACAAACAGGACGGTCGAACAATCCGAAACACCGGCCGACCACACGCTCGGCACAGAAATGAGCACCCACAGTGGCAGGCCGTGACCCGGCAATGGTGAGGTAGTGGGGTGCGATCCACGAGTTCCACCGTCGGCCAGGTCTGGCACCAGGTCATCAGCACCCAGCCGATCCCGGCCACCGCCGTCGTGGTGGGCGCGGCCATCGCGGCGCTGCTGGTCGTTCTGATCCGCGACGTCTGGGTGGTGGCCCGCAATGTCGTCACCATCGCCCACGAAGGCGGCCACGCGCTGGTCGCGCTGCTGGCCCGCCGCAAGCTACGCGGCATCCGGCTGCACTCGGACACGTCCGGCGTGACGCTGTCGCGCGGCAAGCCGACCGGGCCCGGCATGGTCGCCACCGCCGCCGCCGGCTACGTCGCGCCGTCCCTGCTCGGCCTCGGCTGCGCGGCGCTGCTGGCATTCGGCCACATCACAGCCCTGCTGTGGCTGACCGTCCTGGTGCTGATCGCCATGCTGACCCAGATCCGCAACGCGTACGGCGTGGCATCGATCCTGATCACGGCCGCGATCGTCTTCATGGTGTCGTGGTTCACGAACGCGCAGGTACAGGCCGCGTTCGCCTACGCGTTCATGTGGTTCCTCGTCCTCGGCGGCATCCGCCCGGTCTGGGAACTGCAACGCACGCGCAGCCGGGGCCGCGCCCGTGACTCCGATGCCGACCAGCTCGCCAAACTCACCGGGCTGCCCGGCTTCTTCTGGATCATGGTGTTCGGCGTCGTCGGGCTCGGCGTGCTCGTGCTGACCGCGGTGTGGCTGCTGCCACTCACCAGTTGGTTCGCTCATCGGTCGGGATGACGGCGACCACCGGCCACTCGGCGGGCTGACCCGGCGGCACCACCGGATCGTCGGCCGATGGCTCCTGCTGCTCGACGATCGCCATGCCGACGGAGTCCTCGGCAACGGGATCAGGCGCCCGGCGATACGCGGCGAAGGTGGCGATCACCGACACCACGGCGGCCGTCACCAGCAGCCAGTATCCGCTTCCGATGTTCTCCTGGACCGTCGGCCCGATCGCGACCGACTTGCGTAACGCGGTCCACGCCACCTCGAAGGTCCCGACCGCGAAGACCAGGCCGGTCAGATAGGCGGCGGCACCGATACCGAGCGCGTTCGCGAACCGATCCCCGTCCGGCCTGCGCTGCGCCCGCAACCGCAGCACGACCACGATCGCCAGCAACGCTGCCGCGGCCAGCAGCGGAAAGCCCAGTGGTACCGGTGCCGGCTCGGTGTGCGCGGGGAGCGTGGCACCGGGGGACGTGTCGCTGGACGTGAGATGCCACGCGTCCATGCTCAGCACGTTCGAGACGTTCGGGAACGACGTCCCCAACGGCAACGCCGCCTCGAACAACGGCGTGAGCGACCCCGCGACGACCAGGATCGCGGTCACCCCGAACAAGATCGTGGCCGCGGCGCCGGGCAGCGACACCGGTGATCGCGGCTCGGTCGACTCCGCCTCTGGCAGGTCCTCGCCGGCCGGCGGGTAGATCTCCGCCCACTGGCTGGTGACCGACCCGGCGATACCGGCGTCATCATGGGGCGGTGGCGGTTGCTGGCCGTTCGTTGGCAGGGGGCCGGTCACGTAAGCCATCGTGGCACAGAATCCTTCAAGCCAGCGTCAGGAAGTTGGGTCGGGCGACATCAGCTCCGCGCGGTCTCGTCGTAACGGCCGGCCCTGCCGTCCGCCGGCAGCACCACCTGTGTACACCGAGCGGCCGCCAGCACGAGACCGTCCGCGTCGTGGAGCTGCGCCGAACAGAACACCACCCGCCGCGTCCGCCGCACGATCTCGCCGACCGCACGCAACGTGCCCGGCCGGCAGGATCGGAGGAACTCGACCCGCAGATCGGCGGTGAGGAACGCCTGGTCGGTGTCCAGCACCGTCCAGCAGGCGCCCCCCATCGCCGCGTCGAGCAGGGCGGTCACCATGCCGCCCTGCACGATCGGCCCTGACGCGCTGGGAAAGCAGTAGTCGGCGGTCGCGTCCCACTCCACCGTGGTACTGCCGGGTTTCAGCTCGGTTCGCCGATAACCCAACGTATGCCAGATATGCGGAACGGCTCTGCGTAGCTCGTCCCAACGGGCCATGTCGGCGAACCGGGAACCGGGCTGGTCGGTCATGCTTCGCCGTTCATGCCTCGGTGTCGACCATGGCGCGCAGGCGTTTGCGGTCCAGTTTCCCGACGCTGGTCAGCGGCACCTGGTCGATCACCCGGATCTCGCGCGGATACTTGTTGGCGGCCAACCGGCCCTTGGCGTGCGTGGTCAGCTCGTCGACGGTCGCGGTGGCGCCTGGCCGAAGCGACACGAACGCGACCACCTCCTCGCCCAGCCGACGGTCCGGCCGGCCGACGACGGCGGCCAGGTTGACAGCCGGATGCGACAGCAGGACGTCCTCGATATCGCGCGGATACACGTTGAAACCGCCGCGAATGATCAGGTCCTTCTTGCGGTCCACCACGTAGAGGTAGCCGTCGTCGTCGCGGTGGCCGATGTCGCCGGTGTGCAGCCAGCCGTCCTGTAGGGCGACGGCGGTGGCCTCGGGCGCGTGCCAGTAACCGGACATGATCCCCGGCGACCGCGCGCAGATCTCCCCGTCCACCCCCGGCGGCAGTTCCTTGCCGTCCTCGTCCTGGATGGTCACCTCGCAGCCGGGAATCGGCAGGCCGACGCTTCCCTTGCGGCGCATGCCCAACGGGCTGGTGGAGATCACGGATGCGGACTCGGTGCAGCCGTAGCCCTCGTAGACGGTCACGCTGGGCACGCGTGCCTCGAACTCGTCCCGCACGTCCGGCGCCAGCGGCGCGGCACCGGACCCGACCGCCACCAACGCGGACAGGTCGGTCTCGGCGAGCGGCTGGGTGAGCAGCATCTGGATCATGGAAGGCACCAGGGTCGAGCGCTGGACCCGATACCTGGCGGCCAGGTTCAGCCAGCCGGCCGGGTCGAACCAGCGCATCAGGACGGTCTGGTGCCGCTCGGTCTGGTGAGTGCCGACGCACGTGACGAGCAGGCCGTAGGCGTGCGCGAGCGGCAGCGGGACGAGCGTGCTGTGCAGCTCGTCGCCGGTGGAGGCGGTATGGCCGGCCGAGCCGCACCAGAACAGGTTGGCGTGCGTGAGCGGCACGCCCTTGGAGCGACCCGTGGTGCCACCGGTGTAGAGCAGGGCGGCCAGGTCCTCGTCGGCCCGATCCACGATGGCACACGGCTCGGCGGCGGACAGCTCGGCGTGATCGATGATCCGCTCGTCGCTCACGCCGGCCTGGGCACCCGCGAGCACGACGAACCGGACAGCGGGCGCGTCCGCGATGGCGGCGTCGACCTTGGGCAGGAACTCGGCGGTGGTGACGACGGCGACAGCCCCGGAGTCGATGAGCGCCGATCGGAGTTCGCTCTCGCTGACCAGGAAGATCAACGGCGTCACGACGGCACCGATCCGCCAGAGCGCGGTGTAGGTGATCATCACTTCCGGACAGTTCGCCATCAGCACGACGACCCGGTCCCCCGGCCGCACCCCCCGATCCCGCAGGCCGGCACCGAACCGCGCAGCACGGTCGGCCATCGCGCCGGTGGACCACCAGGTGCCCTCGAACATCAGCGATTCGTAGTCGCCGAGCAGGTCCAGTTGCCGCTCCGCCTGCCGGGCCACGTTGTGCACGCCCATGCCAGCCCTCACCTCCACGTGAGTTGCCCACACCGACCGGTCGGTATGTCCAGCACAGTACGACCCGACGACCAACGCATCAAGCAAGACAGTTGACACCGCTCCGGTCAGGCATCCGGATGCCTGGGTTCCGCGGTCGGAAGGTCCAGTCGTTGCTGGGCCCACCGACGCGCGGCCCCGGTCGGGTTGCTCCCGTACGGCAGGCCGTTGCCGCGCTGCACGTGTTCCCAGATGCCCAGAGGCACCGGAACGGATAGCCTCCGGCGACGCGAACCGGTAGGAGGAGCACCCGTGCCCGACGCCAGCGAACTGGCCGCTTTCGGCTACGAACTGGGCATCCTCAAGCGGATGCGCCGAACCGGGTGGTGTCACGCGGGGGTGCGGGACCCGGAGTCCGTGGCCGAGCACAGCATGCGCGCCGCCCAGTTGGCCGCGTTGATCGCCGTCGAGGAAGGCGCCGATCCGCTCCGGGCGTCGTTCTTGGCGTTGTGGCACGACACCCAGGAGACCCGAACGGGCGACCTGCCGCACACGGCCAGGGACTACCTCACCAAGCCGGAACCACGTCAGATCACGGCCGACCAGACAGCACGACTGCCCGAGCGTTCCCGCGACCTGATCCGCTCAGCGGTGGACGAATACGAAGGCCGCGAGACGCCCGAGGCGCTGTGCGCGGCCGATGCCGACAAGCTGGAAATGCTGCTTCAGGCACTCGAATACCGTGATGTCGGCGTGAATCGCGTCGATGGTTGGATCGAGTCAGCCCGAAAGGGCCTGCTCACCGACACCGCTCGGCGGGTCGCCGATGCCGCGACCACGACCTCACCGTTGGCCTGGCGCGACCGATAACCCCCGACCAGCTCTGATCTTGGTCACCGCGCGGTCAGCTCCAGGGCTGGCCGGCCAACACCGCCATGTACAACGACACGAGGGTGTCCGCCAACTCGGGCAAGTCGGCCGTTCGTCCCCGCCGAACCCGCACGCTCACCAACTCGAACGTGGAGCCGGACAACGCCAGATAGGCGTCATACGGCACGACCGGCCAGTCCGGGAACTGCTTGCGTGCCAGGTCGTGCCATTCCCGGTTCAACTGGGCGAACCGGTCGTTGGCCCAGTCGAGCCGCCCCACCGCGCCCGCGCCGGCCGCCGGCATGTCGATGAAGAAGACCCGCGCGAAGGCCGGTTCGTCGGCCAGAAAACGTAGATACGCCCGGCAGGCGGCGCGGAGTACCTCTGCCGGCGGCGTTGTCGACGGAAGGCTCTGGGTCGCCGACACCACGGCCTCGACCAACAGATCTCGACCATGGTCGGTCGCGGCGAGGAAACAGTCTTCCTTGTCCGAGAAATGGGCGTAGAAGGCGGCCCTGGACACCTTCGCCCGCCGCACGATGTCGGCGACGGTGATGTTGCCGAAGCCGTGCTCCGCTACGGCGGCCACCGTGGCGCTCAGCAGGCGCTGGCGCTGGACGGCGCGCACCGCCGGTGGCGGCAGGCTGGAGCGTCCCCTCGGCAGTCCTGGCGAACTGTCGTGGGTCCTGGCCAGCGACCCCTCTTGTACCATCGCGACTCTGCCTCTAAAGTACGTGAGCGTACCAGTGAGCTCAACCCAACAACCATATCGTCACATCGTTGCGGACACCGCCGTGCGCACGAGTTCAGGGTCGTTGCACCCGGTGCCGCGTACGGCCACGGTCGCGATGTCCCTGCCTCGGCCGTGGTTCTCCTGCACCGTGCATTGGAGACGTCATGGCTGTCCTACCCGCCGATACGAGACACCTACCGGGTAACACGCTTTACCGGATGCTCTGGCAGCGCCGCCTCGACCACTACCCGGACACCGCGCGCCGGATCGGTTATCTGGCCGTGGTGGTCGCCGCCACGATCGTGCTGTACTACGAGCTCTACGTTCCGGGTGCGGTCGCACCCGCGATCATCGCGCAGTACCACATGACATTCCCCTACTACGTGTACATCTCGGTGGTGGGCAACGCGATCGGCGCGTTCTCCTCGCTGATCGCCGGGCTCGCCGACCGGTGGGGCAGGGCCAATCTGGTGGCATACGGCCTCGGCGTCACCGCGCTGCTGGTGCTGTTCGGGCTGCCCAACGCGTCCAGCGAGTTCATGTTCGGGGTGCTGTTCGCGATCGTCGGCTTCGTCGAGGGCATCATCCTGGTCGCGACACCCGCCCTGGTTCGTGACTTCTCACCACAACTGGGCCGCGCTTCGGCAATGGGTTTCTGGACGCTCGGCCCGGTCATCGGCAGCCTGACACTGTCCGAAGTGTCCAGTCACACGATCAACAGCCTGCCGGCGTGGCAGGACCAGTTCACGATCTGCGGCATCGTCGGGCTCGTCGTGTTCGTGATCGCGTTGCTGTTCCTGCGCGAGCTGTCACCGAACCTGCGCGATCAGTTGATGGTCAGTATGCGCGACCGCGCGCTGATCGAGGCGAAGGCGGCCGGCATCGACGTCAGGCACGCGACGGAACGGCCGTGGCGGCAGATGATGCACGTCAACATCGTCGGTTCGGCGTTCGCCATCTCAGTTTTCCTGATCATCTACTACACCGCGGTCGGCTTCTTCACGGTCTACTTCACGACGATCTTCGGATTCACGCTCGCCCAGGCCAACGGCATCGGAAACTGGTTCTGGGCGTTCAACGCGGGAGCGCTGATCCTGGTCGGGGTGGTCTCCGACCGGTTCCGGGTACGCAAGCCCTTCATGATCTTCGGTGCCGCCGGCGCGATCGTGATGACGATCATCTTCCTAACCAGGGCAACACAACCGCACACCGGCTACTACACGTTCGTCTGGATCATCAGCGCGCTCGCGGTGTGTGCGGGCATCGCGTACGCACCGTGGATGGCGAGCTTCACCGAAACGGTCGAGCAACGCAATCCCGCGCTCACCGCGACCGGTCTTGCCGTGTGGGGCTGGGTGATCCGGGCCGTGGTGGCCGTGTCCATCTTCATACTGCCGTTCGTGGTGAGCTCGATGACACCGCTGGTCCAGTACGGCACCCAGGTGCAGACACTGGCCGCCAGGTACTCGAACGAGCTGGCCACCATCGGCACGATCGATCCAGCGACGCTGGCCACGCTGAGTACGCAGCCGACCAACCCGACAGCGGGCGCGACGGCCGTAGGTGAGATCGTGAAGGGGTTGCATGTGGACGTTGCCACGGCGACCCAGCGCTTGCTTGCCGCGGCCGCGGTACCCAGGTCCGATCTACTGTTCCTGCAATCACATGCGACCGAAGTTGAGAACGCCTCGCATTCTGCCCCCAATCAGTGGCAGAGTTGGTGGTGGGTGTGTGTCGGTGGCGAGGCCGTGTTCATCCCACTGATCTTCGTGATGGGCGGTCGTTGGAGCCCGCGCAAGGCGCGTAGGGACCTCGACGAGCACGAACGTCGGGTGGCGGCGGAACTCGCAGAGCTGGCCAAGAGCTAGCGCGCCACTGACCAAAGTGGAGTGGCGTGCCGTGGAACCCGCGGCACGCCATGACAAAAAGAGACAAGAGCAATACAAGCGGTGTCAACCAAGGATCCGGCCGGCTTCGGGGACGCGATGGACCAGGTGGCCCACGATTCAAGGAGGAACCGTTTTGACGCACCGTACTGGCCCACTGTTGCGGCGTAGTTGGGTGCTCGTAGTACTGACGGTGGTCGTACTGGTCGCGGCGGCGATAGTCGTGTTGCGCATGAACACGTCGTCGGCTTCGACCGAGAACGCGCCTGGGGTGACGGCGAACGAGATCCTGCTCGGCAGTCACCAACCGCTCACCGGGCCGGCAGCGCCGGGATACAAGGAGGTGTCCGCCGGCGCCAACGCCTTCTTCCGGTACATCAACGCGCACGGCGGTGTGTACGGGCGCTCGATCGTGTTCGACTACCAGGACGATGGATACAACCCCGTCAACACGTTGCATGTGACGCAGCGGTTGGTGGGACAGCAGAATGTCTTCGCGATGGACGCCGGACTCGGCACGTCGCCGCACCAGGCCGTCGTCGGTTACCTCAACAGCAACAAGGTGCCCGACCTGTTCGTGGAGAGCGGCTGCACGTGTTTCAACGATCCCGTCAACTATCCGTACACGTTCGGCTACTTCCCGGACTACAAGATCGAGGGCAAGCTGCTCGGCCAGTACGTGCGGTCGAACTTCCCCGACGACAAGGTCGCGTACCTGTTGCAGGACGACGATCTCGGTCAGAACAGCCAGGAAGGTCTGAACCAGATCATCCCGAACACGTCGGTCGTGACGCAGCAGTCCTACGACTCGAACTACCTGTCCGGCGGGCTCGGCCAGCAGATCGCGGCGGCGAAGGCGGCCAATGCCGGCGTGCTGGTCATCGCGGGCATCCCCGCGGCGACCGCGCTGGCACTGCTGGCGGCGGCCGCGCTGCACTACCACCCGACGTTCATCGTCTCCAACGTCGGCGTCGATCCGGCGACGCTGTCCGTGCTCATCAAGCAGTACTCCCAGGGCGCCGCCGACATCTCGCTGGCCAACGGGATCATCAGCGACAGCTATGTGCCGTCGCCGGCCGACACGACCAATCCGTGGATCCAGTTGTTCCGTCAGGTGCACGACAACTTCGATGCCGGCACGCCATTCGATTTCAACGCCATCAACGGAATGACGCTCGCCTATGCGACCTATCAGGCGTTGCACGCCGCAGGCCCGAACCTGACCAGACAGTCACTGATCAACGCTCTGATCACCAAGGGATCGACGTTCCACGGACCGAACCTCGCGCCGTACGGGTTCTCCGCGACGGATCACGACGGAATGCTCGGCGCGCAGATGGCGGTGGTCGCGAACGGGCAGGTCCTGCTGTCCGGCCCGGTCTACGTGACCAACGACAGGGACGCTCCCGTCACGCCCTATTCCGGACCGCATCCCCCACCGCCGACGACATTCTGAAGTCCGTTTGGTCCCAGATAACCCTACTGCCGAAAGGAGGCGTCCGATTACGGAGAGTTCTCATTGAGTTCCCAGTGTGACCACACAATTACGGGATGCTGATTTCGCCGCCAAGCTCGACCGGTCTGGTCCGATCGACCGGTGGGCGGTTAAGATGCGCCATCTCCGGCTCAGCAATCAAGACCAAGAATGGTTGACGTGCGGCCGAGACAGGGCATCTCACGGAGGTAGCGTGGTCGCGCGGCACCGGACGCCCCCCACGGACGGGGGCAGCGGAGAACAGAAAACGTCCGGCTGGCCGACCGCCCAGTGGCCGACCCAACGGCAGGAGCCCACGGCCCGACCCCCGGTACAGCCCGGCAGCGGTCTGCTGGCCAGGGCCATGGTCGTCATGCTGTGGCCGAGGTCGATCCGCGCCAAGCTGGTCCGAATCCTCGTGGTGTCGCTGACGCTGGTGCTGGTACTGCTGGGTTTCCTCATCACGGAGCAGGCCACCAACTACACGGCCGCCAGCTCCACCAGCCAGATCGTGACCATAGTGTTGCGCGTGCAGGACGCGGTGCACCAGTTGCAGGAGGAGCGCGCGCTCACCAACGGCCTGCTCGGCGGCGGCACCCAGTTCCAGGCGCAGATCGTGCCGCAGCGCTCGCAGACGGACCTCGCGCTGGCCAACCTCAACCAGACCCTGTCCAGCAGCAACTACGCCGGCACCAACGCCGACCAGGTGCGCACCGCGCTCGCCAAGCTTGCGGGTCTGCAGACCATCCGCACCGACGTGGACCAGCAGCGCGCCCAGGACGCACCGACCTTCGCCTTCTACACCGACGCGATCAGCTCGCTCAACAGCCTCGACCTCGGGCTGGACCAGGCGCAGGACGGCACACTGCGGCACGGCCTGCAGACGCTGTACGCGCTCGGTGACGTCAAGGAGTTCGCCGGCCAGGAACAGGGCCTGCTGGCCGCGGTGTTCGCGGCGAACCGGGTCAGCGTCGACAACTACACCAAGTTCGCCGAGGTGCTCGGCCAGAAACAGGCCGCGATCGCCACGTACGACCAGTTCGCGTCGCCGCCCGAGCGCACGGCGCTGGACTCGACGCTCCAGTCGGCCGCCGCCGACCAGACCGTGCAGTACGAAGGCGTGGCCATCGGGGGCGCTTCCGGCACGCTGCCCAGCCAGGTCGACCCGGTCGCCTGGTCGGACGCGATGAACACGGTGATCGACAACCTGCGGACCGTCCAGCAGACCGTCGGCTCGGACATCACGTCCCGCGCGGACTCGTTGCGTAACACCGCGACCACGCTGCTGATCCTGATCTCGATCCTGGCGATTCTTACTGTGGCCGCGATGATCGCCCTCGTCGTCGGCGCCGCCCGCTCGGTCATCGGTCCGCTCGGCACACTGGCCAGGGACGCCGACGCGGTGTCGTCGCGGCGCCTGCCGGAGACCGTCGCGCTGATGCAGACCACCGACACCGACGTGCCGCCACCACCACCGGTGGTGGTGCCCGACGGAGCGGCGAGCGAGATCAAGCTGGTCGCCACCGCACTGGACCGGGTGCAGAACACGGCGCTGACGCTGGCGAGCGAGCAGGCACTGATCCGCCGCAACACCACGGCGTCGCTGGCCAATCTCGGCCGCCGCAACCAGAACCTGGTCCGCAGGCAGCTCTCGCTGATCAGCGAGTTCGAACGCGAGGAACTCGATCCCGGCGCGCTGGCCAACATGTTCGAGCTCGACCACCTGGCGACCCGTATGCGACGCAACGCGGAAAGCCTGCTGGTGCTGGTCGGCGAGACCAGCCCCCGGCCGTGGTCGGCGCCGCTGCCCGTCGCCGACGTCATCCGCGCGGCACTGTCCGAAGTGGAGGAATACCGCCGGGTGATACTGCGGCGGGTCGACCCGGCCTGGGTGCAGGGCGCCGCCGTCACCGAAGTCGCGCACATGCTGGCCGAACTGGTGGAGAACGGGCTCCAGTTCTCTTCGCCGGACGTCGAAGTCGAGATCTACGGCCGCAAGACCGGCGGTCGGTACCTGCTCGCCGTCGTCGACTACGGCATCGGGATGCCGAAAGAGGAGTTGGACAAGGCGAAGGCGCGCCTGCGCGACGAGGAGAACTTCCTCGTCGCGCCGACCCGGTTCCTCGGCCACTACGTGGTCGGTCGTCTCGCCAGGCAGATGTCGGTCCAGGTGGACCTCGGCGAGTCGCCGGTCAGCGGCATCACCGCCCGCATGCTGCTGCCGGCCGAGATCATGGCGGAGCGCCCGGAATCGACGTCGGACGGCAAGGGCGGCCGCTCCGTGCGTACCCCGGCCAAGCCGGCCAAGCCCGTCGCGCCGGCACGGTCGATCGCCGCCAGCCAACCCCCCGCGGCCGCAACACCGGCTCCCGAACCCGCGCCGGCGCGCGGTGGTCCGCCCACCGGCCCGCAGCCGACGGTGCGAATGGAACCGGTCGCACCTCCGGTACCGGCGGCCAGGGTGGAATCGCCGCCGATGCACAGGTGGCCCACCGACGACGAGTCGGGCGGCGTGGCGGAGACGTCGGAACCGGTCACCGTGGCCGCGCTGGCGAACACCGCACCGTATGATCCGGCGCAGCCGACCGCCAACCATTACCTGGCACCGACTCCAGCTCCCACATCAGCGACGGCGGCCGGGGATCGCACCAGGAACGGCCTGGTGAAACGGCAACCACGGCACCGAGGCACGACCACGACGACCCGACCGGCACCCACCGCGCCGTCAGCACCGAGGCACACGGCCGGGGAGACAACCGAACGGACCCCCACCGATGTCGGCACCATGTTGTCCGCGTTCCGGCGTGGCCACCAGCGTGGTGAACTGAACGGCAGGCACGCCAACGGCGACGAACCCGCACCGTCCCACGTGGTACAGGAGGAGCCAGGTGACCACTGACCTGGACATGGACGTCAGTCCGCAGAGCTTCAACTGGCTGATCAGCAATTTCGTCCGCGGCACGGACGGCGTGCGGGACGCCGTCGCCGTCTCGTCGGACGGCCTGCTCATCGCGATGTCCGAAGGACTCGACCGAACAGCCGCGGACAGACTCGCCGCGCTCACGTCGGGTCTGGCCAGCCTGGCGAAGAGCGCGTCGAGGTACTACGAGTTCGACGGCCTGAAGCTGATCATGATCGAGATGGTGCGAGGTTTCCTGCTCGTCTCGACCATCAGCGACGGTAGCTGCATCGCGGTGTTGGCGAACGATCGGTGCGACATCGGCCTGATCGGCTACGAGATCGCCGTACTCGCCGAACGGGCCGGCGGCCTACTGACACCCGGCCTGATCTCCGAGCTGCGAGAGACGCTGCTGAGATGAGAGGGGACGACGAGCCGCGCCTGCCGGATCCGCGGATGATCCCGGTCGCGCAGCCGCAGTCCTGGTTCGAGCAACCGGGTGGCGCCGTAGAACACTCCGTCGCGACAGGACAGTCCGCGACGGACGACACCGATGGCGCCTTCGTCCGCCCGTTCATCGTCACCAGGGGTCGAACCAGGCCGTTGCACGACGGGCTGCGAATCGAAACACTGGTCGAGGCAAGGCCGGCAGCGTTGTCCGCACCGCTGCAGTTCGAACAGCGCCAGATCGTGGAACTGGCACAGCGTCCGGTATCGGTGGCCGAGGTGGCTGCCTTGTTGGGCGTTCCGCTCGGGGTGGCACGGGTCCTCATCGCCGACCTGTTCACCGGGAACTACGTCTCGCTGCACGAGCCCACTGAGCTGCCTGTGCACGTGATCGAGAGGATCAGGGACCTTGTACGGGCGCTCTGAACGAGCCGACGCGTTCCAGTCCACCGGACCGTCCGCGGTCAAGATCGTCATCAGCGGTGGCTTCGGCGTCGGCAAGACCACCTTCATCGGCGCGATCTCCGAGATCGAGCCGCTGACCACCGAGGCGTCGATGACGGAGCGGTCGGTCGGTGTGGACGACGCATCGCTGCTACGCCACAAGACGACGACCACCGTGGCACTGGACTTCGGCCGCATCACGCTGGACAGCTCGCTGATCCTGTACCTGTTCGGCACCCCAGGCCAGGAACGCTTCGACTTCCTGTGGGACGACCTGGCAACCGGAGCGCTGGGCGCGGTGATCATCGCCGACACCCGCCGGATCGAGGACTGCTACCCGGTGCTGGACTACTTCGAGGACAAGTCGACGCCGTTCATCGTGGCGGTCAACGACTTCGACGGCGCGGACCTGTTCGACCTGGACGAGGTACGCGAGGCGCTGGGTGTGGACGAGTCGATCCCGATCGTGCACAGCGACGCGCGCAGCCGTGAGTCGGTCAAGGAGGTACTCGTCGCGCTGATCGAGCAGGTGCTGCTACAGCGGGTCGCCTGACTCGTTTCGGGGTTGTCCGATCGTGACAAGGGGTGGGGGTTGTCCCCCTGGTCGAGGGCGTGCGGGCGTGGCAGGGTGCCCGTGTGGTGAGTTCGCTGCCTGATCCGTCCGACGTCCCCATCTCGCCAGAGGTGGCGGAGGAACGGAACGCCGTGCGCCGACTGGAGGCCCTGATGGCCGCGGAGCACGGCGCGGACACGCCGGCCTACTGGCGGGCGATGTCCGACCGGTTGCACGAGTACCTCGCCAGCGCACGGTTCGCCAGCGCGCCACCGAGGGACGAAGCGGGCCGCCGAGCGTACTTCTGGCTGGTGCGGGTCGCGGCCGCGTACCGAGCACTGGCCGGCTTCAACGTGGGTTCGCAGCGGTCCGGTTCGTAGGGTTTGCCTCGGGGTTTGGGGTTCTGCCTCACCCCGATCCCGGCTGCACGTGCGGCCGGGATCGGGGTGAGGCAGGAGAAGTGATCAAGCAAACCCCAGGTCTGGCTGCTTGTTCCGGTCGTCCCGGCATGTTCTGGGTCTTACCGCGCGGCCGTGGGGTGTGGTTGCTGTGCTTTGACGCCTCTTGCGGTGCTTGGGCCCGTTGCGGTGCTGGGCGGCGGGTCGGCCCTGGTGATCCGCTGCGGTTGGGTGCAGCGGAACAGGCGTGCGGATACCGCTTTGAACAGCACCCCTGGCCTGTGCCGCAAGCCTCAGGTCTATGGCGTGCCGGTCGGCGGGTTCTTGTCCTTGTGCTTGCCGGGACGCTTCTCCGTGGTCGTCGGCGCTGTGGGGGTCGATGTCGGGCCGGGGTTGGGGCCGAACATCGGCTGGCCGGTGGTTTCGGGTGGGATCGTCGTCGAGGTTGGGTCGTCCGTCGTCGACGAGCCGGTCGTGATGCCGTTCTGGCTCGTCTGGCCGTTCTTCGTGCTCGACGTGTCGGTGGCCCTTCGGCCGCCGTTGTAGCCGGGGCCGACCGCGATCACCGGGGCTGCCACGTGGATGCCGGCGTTGTCCTGCGAGCCACCGGACCGAGGACCGGTGGTGCCGAAGTGCCCCGCCCGCGTGCCGCTGCTCGGCCCGATCGGCGGGCTGAAGCGCGGCAGCAGCGACGTCATCATCCACGCCGACGCGACGATCGCGATGGCGAGACCGGACCCCGCGATGGCGAAGCGCCGCCAACCGGTCCTCAGCCGTGGCCGGTGCAGCCAACGGGTCAGGCCGGCGAATCGGCTCGTAGCAAGGACTCCCTGCTGTACCGCCCAGAGCCGCGCCGCGCATTCGGCGGCCGTCGGGCGGTCCGCTGGCATGCGGGCGGTCATCGAGGTCAACAGGGCGGCCAGCACCGGTGACAGGTCGGCGGGCACCCTGGGCGGCCGATGCAGCCGGGCCAGGGCCGACTCGACCTTGCTGACGCCTGGGTATTCCAGTTCGCCGGTCAGGCACTCCAGCAGGACCAGGCCGAGCGAGTACACGTCCGCCGACGCGTCGACCGGTTCGCCGAGGATCTGTTCCGGAGCCAGATAAGCAGCCGTACCCAGTATCTCGTTGGAGCCGGTCATCCTGGCCGCGTCCAGCAGCAGCGCGATGCCGAAGTCGGCCAGGTGGGGCGCGCCGTGCTCGTCCAGCACGATGTTGGACGGCTTGATGTCACGGTGCACCACGCCGTTGCCGTGCACGTGCGCGAGCGCCGCCGACAGCCGCATGCCCAGCGACACCACGTCGTCCGCGGTGAGTGGGCCGGCCAGCAGGCGGTCGCGCAGGCTCTCACCGTCGACGAGTTGCATGACCAGGTACGGCCGGTCGTCGTCGTCGACACCGGCGTCGAAGATGCTGATCAGGCCAGGGTGCGACAGCCGCGCCAACGCCTGCGCCTCCGCGCCGAACCGCACCCGTACCGCGTCCTCCTGGCCGGGGTGGAACAGCTTGACGGCGACGTCGCGGCCCAGCCGCATGTCCTCGGCCCGGTAGACGTCGGCCATCGCGCCCTGCCCGAGCGGGGCGCCGAGGCGGTACCGATGCGCCAGCACCGTACTGGACAGATCAGCCATACCGGACACGGAGGCCAGGGCCGTCGTATCCACTACGTCGTCCCGCATCGGCACCGTTCCTCACAACCACTGGTGGGTGCGAAACACTGTAGGAGGCCGGCCGCACCGACACCACCGCCGCCCCCACGAGGTTCATCTGCGACTCGCGGACAGGCGCCGGACACCCGACGCCAGCGCGGTCAGGCCGGCGAGGCCGACGAGCAGACCGATGGCGAACCACAGCTTCTGGCCGGTCATGAAGCTGCCGGTCACGGTGCCGAGGCCCTGTAGCACCCATGTGACGCCGACGAGCAACAACACGACGCCGGCGACGAGAAACACCCACGCTTTCACGGTCCACTCCAGTGTGTCGCGGTGATCAGTGCCTGCTGTTGGTCAGTATCGGCACGACACGCGCCCTGGCAAAGCCCCTTGTGGCCTCGTCATCTTGACCGAAAATGCACCAGTCGGGTGTGAGCAGCGAAGAGTGGCGATCCGGGCCAACAATTTGGTCACCGACTCCGGGTCACAGTCTGGTATCAGTCCAGCAGCGGCCAGTCTGCGGATGACGCCGGCCAGGTCGCGACGCCGAGGCCGGGGGGGCCACGGCGCCGCGGACGACTGGCTACTCGATCACCTCGGCCGGGCGGAGCCGGCCTGGCCTTGCTTGGTCAGGCGCGGTTCGCGGGGTTGCGGGACTTGGCCGCGGCTCGGCGTGCCGCCCTGGTGGCGGCAGCCTTCGCGGCGGCGGCACGCCGGACGGCGGCCCGAGCCTTGTCCACAGCGCCGTCAGCGGCACTGCCGGTGGCGTCCCGCAGCGTGGTCACGAACTCGGCCGCGGCGACCTCCTGCTGAGCAGCCGTCGGTCGACGCACGTCGCCGGCCGAGACCTTTGCCTGGATCAGGTTCCGTAGCGCGATCCCGTACTCGTCGGTGTAGGCGGACGGCGTGAAGTCGCCGGAGAGCTCGGCGACCAGGGCGACGGCGGCCCGCAGCTCGCGCAGGTGGACCGGGACGTCCTCGTCCAGGATCGGCAGGTCCGGGGTGCGGATCTCGTCCGGCCACAGCATCGTGGTCAGCACGATCACGTGATCACGTTCGCGCAGCATGGCCAGCGTCTCCCGTTGCCGCAGCGCGACCTTCACGACGGCCACCTGGTCGGTCTGCCGCAGTGCCTCGGCCAGCAGCGCGTACGGCTTGAGACCGGGCGGTTCCGGCGCGAGGTAGTAGCTGCGGTTGAAGTGCATCGGGTCGATCTGGGCCAGCGGCGTGAACGCGTGCACGTCGATCGTGTGGGCGGTGGCGAGCGGCAGGTCGGCCAGCTCGTCCTCGGTGAGCATCACGACGTCGCCGCCAGGCAGTTCGTAGCCTCGGCCCATCTCGACGAACGGCACATCGGCGCCGTCGGTCTCACACGTCCGGTGCAACTTGATGCGGCCGCCGTCGGCCAGGTGCAGTTGGTGCAGGCCGGTACCCCGCTCCTCGGTCGCGCTGTACGCCTTGATCGGAATGCTGACCTGGCCGAAGGCAATGGTGCCGTTCCACACGCTTCGCATGACCACCTCCACGGACGGAAGGCGCTGCGGGGAGACAGTCGCCGCTTGACAAGACAAGCCTAGCCTGGGCCTTTCACGTGAGGTAATGCGACACAGGCTGTAAATACAAGGAAGTGCCTGTCTCGTAAGGGAGAATCGGGCTTGCGACGGTCCGACAACCCAACAAGGAAGGCACTTCCACGGTGAAGCGTACCCAGT
>DATBDL010000447.1:0-9421 GCA_036269975.1 Pseudonocardiaceae bacterium
CCGATGCGCAGCGTGCCGAAGTGGAACACGCTGGCCGCCAGCACGGCATCCGCACCTGCCTCGACGGCGGGGGCGAAGTCCTCGACCGCGCCCGCTCCGCCGGAGGCGATGACCGGCACCGTGACGACGGCACGCACCGCCCGGGTGAGCTCGAGGTCGTAGCCGCGCCGGGTGCCGTCGGCGTCCATCGAGTTGAGCAGGATCTCGCCGACGCCGAGTTCCTGGCCGCGGGCCGCCCACTCGACCGCGTCGATCCCGGTGCCGCGCCGGCCGCCGTGCGTGGTGACCTCGAAGCCGGACGGCGTCGGCGGTGTGTCGTCGGGCACCCTGCGGGCGTCCACCGACAGCACGATGCACTGCGCGCCGAAGCGTTGGGACGCCTCGTGCAGCAGTTCCGGCCGCAGGATCGCGGCGGTGTTGATGCCGACCTTGTCCGCACCGGCCCGCAGCAGCCGGTTCACGTCGTCCACCGAGCGCACGCCACCACCGACGGTCAACGGGATGAACACCTGCTCCGCGGTGCGCCGCACGACGTCGTACGTGGTGTCCCGGCTGTCGGCGGAGGCGGTGACGTCGAGGAAGGTCAGCTCGTCGGCCCCCTCGGCGTCGTAGGCGGCGGCGAGCGCGACGGGGTCGCCCGCGTCGACGAGATCCGTGAAGTTGACGCCCTTCACCACCCGTCCCGCCGCCACGTCAAGGCAGGGAATCACACGAACAGCGACCGCCATCAACGGAGCCTTTCACACACCACGACCGGGTTCACATGCAGGAGCCGGCCGACCGTTCGCAGCCATCGACTTCGGCCGTGATCAGCCGGCGCAGGGTGTCCTCGAGAATCCGGCGCTCGTCCGGGAGCAGAACGTCGAGCAGTTCCTTCTCGACGAGACGCACGTCGTGGTCGACCAGTTCGCGCAGTTGCTCGCCGGCCTCGGTGATGGTCGGGATGCGCACCCTGCGGTCCTGCGGATCGGGCTGCCTGCGCACGAGTCCCGCGTCTTCGAGCTTGTCCAGCACGGTGGTCAGAGTGGTCTTGTCGAGGCCGAGGTCGGCACCGAGTGCGAGCTGGGTGCGACCGGCGTGTGCGCGCAGCGCGCTGAGCACGAGTTGACCGCGCATGCCGATGCCGTGCTGGACGGCGGCCGCCTCCAGCAGGTCGCCGACCCGCTGAGCAGCCCTGTGCAGCAGCCAGTTCAGGTCCGAGGTGCGCAGCACCTCTCTGGCCGTATCGCAGGCCGCCACCGTCACGGGCTCTTCCAGCACGCTTCCCATCGTACCGAATGACCCCTCTCACACCGGATCGTCTTGACACAGAACATCATAACAAATATCTTCTCGTTTAAGACGTTCTTGGACCGGAAGGGTGGACACCATGGCGCACCTGCTGCACATCGACAGCAGCCTCCGCACGGAGGGATCGGTATCCCGCGAGGTCAGCGGGGCGTTCGCGGAGCACTGGCGAGCGGCCAACCCGCACGGCACGTACACGTACCGGGACTTCGGCACCAACCCGGTGCCACACCTGGACTGGGCGACGTTCCTGGCCGACTCGGTACCGGTCGAGGACCGCTCGCCGGAACAACAGGCCGCGACGAAGATCAACACTGAGCTGATCGAGGACCTGGCAGCGGCGGACATCGTGCTGCTGGGCGTGCCGATGTACAACTACGCGATCCCGTCCGGGTTGAAGGCGTGGGTGGACCGGATCGTCAGCAAGCGGACGATCGTGCGCCCGGACACCGGAATCGGGCCGCTGTCGGGTAAACGGGTCATCGTGGTGACCGCACGCGGTGGCGCGTACGGGCCCGGCATGCCGCGCGAGCCGTTCGAGTTCCAGGAGCGCTACCTGCGAGCCGTATTCGAGAAGATCGGTCTCGACGACGACCTGACGTTCGTGAACACGGAACTGACACTGGCCGGCGTCAACCCGGCACTGGCCGAGTTCATCACGAAGGCGGAGGAATCGAGGGCGGCGTCCCACCACAGCGTGCGGGAACTGGCTAACTCGCTGGTCGGGTAGGACGGTACGGGCGGCTGAACGCCTCGATCACGGCCGCGAAGTCCGGCCACCGGGCGCTGTCGCCCTCTATCACGGCCGTCAACAGGTTTTCCGCCGCCGGCCCCAGCCGTACCGGGATGCCCCGCCGTTCCGCCATCTCGATCGCCAGCCGGACGTCCTTGCGGGCCAGCTCGGGCGTGAACCAGCCGGGATGCCTCGGGTCGAACACCGCATCAACGCGGGACTTGGTGGTCTGGCTGACGAACGGGCTGTCGGTGAAGAGCGTGCGCAGCAGGTCGTCGTCGATGCCGGCCGCCCTTGCCGTGCCGATGGCCTCCGCGAACGCCGCCACACCGATGATCAGTTGCAGGTTGCACATCAGCTTCATCGCGGCCCCCGTCCCGACCGGGCCACAGTGCACGTAACCGGCGCCGATGTCGGACCACAGCGGGTCCAGCCGGCGCACGGTCTCCGGCGGGCCGCCGATCAGGAACCTGCCGGCGCCGGCGGCGACGCCCGCAGGTGAGCCGAGTACCGGTGCGTCCAGTACCGAGTTCGCCGGGCCGGCCTCGGCCAGTTCGCGGGCGGCCTCCGGGGACACCGTGCTCACGTTGACCAGGATCGCGCCCTGGGCCACCGACGCCAGTGCGCCATCGATTCCGACGCACACGTCCAGCACGGCCTCGTCGTCCGTGAGGACCACCAGCGTCACGTCGGCGCGGGCGACCGCGTCGGACGCCGTCCTGGCCTCGGTGGCTCCGCGTGCGACCAACTCGTCGGCCCGGCCGGGTGTCCTGTTCCACACGGTGACCCGGTGGCCACGCTCCATCGCCCGCTTGGCGAACCCACGGCCCATGCCGCCCATGCCGAGCACTGTCAACCGCATGCGGTCACGTTAGCGCCACGCGCCGAAACGGGATGTGTGGCCTCAGCGGACGGCGGCGAGTGCTTCCGGCAACGTGAACGCACCGGTGTACAACGCCTTGCCGATGATCGTGCCCTCGACACCGTCCGGTTCCAGTGCGGCCAGGGCACGCAGGTCGTCCACACTGGACACGCCGCCGGACGCGATCACGAACGCGTCCGTACGTGCGCAGACATCGCGCAGCAGGCGCAGGTTCGGGCCCTGGAGCATGCCGTCCTTGCCGACGTCCGTGACCACGTAGCGCTGGCATCCATCTCTATCCAGCCGGTCGAGCACCTCCCAGAGATCGCCGCCGTCGGTGGTCCAGCCACGCGCGAACAGCCGGTGACCGGCTTCGGTGATCCGCACGTCCAGGCCGACGGCGATCTTCTCGCCGTACTCCGCGATCACCCGAGTGCACCAGGCCGGGTCCTCAAGCGCGGCGGTGCCCAGATTCACCCGAGCACACCCGGTGGCCAACGCGGCGGCCAACGAGTCGTCGTCGCGGATGCCACCGGACATCTCGACGTTGATGTCGAGATGGCGGACCACCTTGGCCAACAGCGCCCGGTTGTCGCCACGGCCGAACGCGGCGTCCAGGTCCACGAGGTGGACCCAGTCGGCGCCACCCTCCTGCCAGGCGAGGGCGGCATCGAGCGGATCGCCGTAGTCGGTTTCGGAACCGGCAGCACCCTGAACCAGTCGCACGGCCTTGCCGTCGGCTACGTCCACCGCCGGGAGCAGCGTGAAAGTCATCGGCACACCCTAACCGACGGCCGTTTTCAGCCAGTTCTCCAGTAGCTGGGCGCCGGCGTCACCGGATTTCTCCGGGTGGAACTGCGTGGCGCACAACGTCCCGTTCTCGACGGCGGCGACGAAGTCCTCACCGTGGTGCGCCCACGTGACCATGGGCTCGGCCAGGGGCGCGGTGTCGGTGAGCTGCCAGGTGCGCGCGGCGTAGGAGTGCACGAAATAGAAGCGGGCGTCGTCGGGCAGGCCGGCGAACAGCGCGGAGCCGCTCGGCGGCCGGACGGTGTTCCAGCCCATGTGCGGCAGGATGTCGGCGTGCAGTCGGTCGACGACGCCCGGCCACTCGGCACAGCCCTCGGTTTCCAGGCCGTGCTCGACGCCGGAGTCGAACAGGATCTGCATGCCGACGCAGATACCGAGAACGGGCCGGCCACCGGCGAGCCGGCGGCCGATGATCCGCTGGCCCTGCACGTCGGTCAGCCCGGCCATGCACGCGGCGAACGCGCCGACCCCCGGCACGACGAGGCCGTCGGCCGCCAGCGCCGCATGGAAGTCGGCGGTCACCTCGACGTCGGCACCGACCCGGCGCAGCGCGCGCTCGGCAGACCGCAGATTGCCGGACCCGTAGTCCAGCACGACAAGTCGTGGCACCAGCCAAGGCTACCGGTCGCCCGCCACGGCTGGTTCGCCTCTTACTCCCCTCGATCCAGGAAGGACCGGACCGCCGCCGCTATGCCTGCCGTATCCAGCCCGTGCGCCGCGTCGTGATCATCGAGTGTGCCGTACATCCGCAGTTCGAACTCCCGGCTGACCCCCAACGACAGCAACCGATGCCGGACGTCGTCGAGTGCCGCGTTGACCAGGTATGCCGACGTGCCGGCCAGATACGGCTCGACCACGACGACATCGGCCCGATCGGCGGCCAGCACCGCCGCCCGCAACCCGCGCCCGTCCAACGGCCGCACGGTCGCCGCGTACGCGACGGCAACGTCCATTGTGGCCGTTGCCGCCAGCACCCGATCCAGCGTCGGGCCCACCGCCAGCACCACCCCACGCCGGCCCGGCCGCACGATCCGAACGCCTTCGGTCCCGTGCGCACCGGCATTCGACTGGGCGCTCAGCCGCACGTAGACCCGATCGTCGCCAGCCACCGCGGTACGCAACAAGCTGTCCGCTTCGTCCGGATGACCGGGCACGTGCACCGTCCACCCCGGCAACGTGTCCAACAACGCGACGTCACCTGGCGACTGATGGCTACGCCCACCGGTGGACATGTCGTACGAGGCGCCGTAGGACACCAGCACCGCACCGACGTCCTGGTGGTTCAGGTCCAACTTGACCTGCTCGTACGGCCGGTCGACCAGGAACGACGCGAACGTGTGCACCACCGGCCGGAAGCCGGTCATCGCCAGTCCGCTCGCCGTGCTGATCAACAACTGCTCGCGGATACCGACATTGACGACCCGATCCGGATGGCGCTTCGCGGCGCCCCGGAACATGTCCGCCGAAATGTCGGCCAGCACCAGGGCAAGACGCGGATCGGTGTCCAGCAACTCGGTCACCGTCCGCCCGAACATCTCACGCATCGGCAACGACCGCGGCACAACGGCTGTCATGACTCTCCCCTCTCCGAGATCCGGGCGACGACGACGGCGGGCCGACCGGGATGGGCCGCCGTGAACGCCGCGTAGAGCTGATCGTGATCGCGGGCGCTGACCGTCGTCGTCGCCCATCCCTCCAGCCCGAACCGTCCCGCGATCCCGCCTGGCCAGCCGTGTGTGGAACTTTCGTTGTCGACGACCACCACCGTCAGCCGGTCGAGACCGAGCCGGCCGGCGAGCGCGATCGCCTCGTGGTTGCTGCCCTCGTCCAACTCGCCGTCGCCGACCAGCACGAACACCCGAGGCGACGGCCGCGCCCGCAGCCCGATCGCGACACCGACCCCGATCGGCAGTCCGTGCCCCAGCGAACCGCTGCTGATCTCGACACCGGGGATCAGGACACGATCGGGATGCGACCCGAGCGCCGAGTCCCGGCCGGACCAGTCGGCGAGCGACTCCGGATCGAGCAGACCCTTCGCGGCGAGCACGGCGTAGAACGCGGCCGGCCCGTGCCCCTTGGACAGCAGGAACCGGTCCCGATCTGGGTCGTCGATCATCGACGGTCCGATGTTCAGCACCCGGTCGTAGAGCACCCAGAGCACGTCCACGGTCGACGCGGCCGCGAGCGCGTGCTTCTCGTCGCCGGTCATGCGGGCCATCAGCGCTGGTAGTCGCGCGTATCCGAGATCGGTCGTCGTAGTCATACCGCCCAGCGTGCAACCTCCAGCTAGGTATAGGTCAAGGCGTAGCATGACGGAGTGTCATCACTGCCCGAGTTGCTGACCATCGGTCAGGTGGCGGATCGCAGCGGCGTGCCGCACACCGCGCTGCGGTTCTACGAGGAGGCCGGCCTCATCGAGGCGCAGCGCACCGCGGGCAACCAGCGCCGCTACCCGAGGGCCGTCCTGCGCCGGCTCGCGTTCATCCGCACGGCACAACGGGTCGGCCTGAGCCTGGAACAGATCCGCGACGCGCTCGCGGGCCTGCCGGGCGGCCGGCCACCGAACAAGACCGACTGGGCGCGGCTGTCCCGGTCGTGGCGCACCGAACTGGACGCCAGGATCGACGCACTGCAACGCCTACGGGACCGCCTGACCAGTTGCATCGGCTGCGGCTGCCTGTCCCTGCGCAGTTGCCTGCTGCACAACCACGACGACGAGATGGCCACGCTGGGCCCCGGCGCCCTCAAACTGAGGGCGGCCACCGAAGGCGGGATCGACTAACCGATTGCCGGCGGCCCGTTCTGCTGGTGACCGGTGACGGCTGGGTCGACGTCGGCGACCGCCGTCGCCGTGGGGTCGCGGTGCGGGCGGCCGGTGGTGTTGCGCGTGGACGCAGTACCTACGACAGGTACCAGGCGATGGCGCCGCCGAGCGCGAGTAACGCTGCCACGGCCAGCACGCCCGCCGTCACCTTGGCCGTCTTCCACGTCGTGTAGACGCCGCCGACCAGGAAGCCGGCCAGGGCCAGCAAGCCGATCAGCGCCACGTCCTTGGTCACCCGGCTACCCTACTCAGACCCGAACGTGGGTTGGTCCAGGCCCAGCCTCGCCTTCGCCGGACGCGGTCACCGGTTCGTCACCGAAGCCATGATCGCCGCCGTTCTGGCACCACTCGATGTCGAGAATCCAGCGGCGGTGCCGACCAGGCGGTGACACTGTGGCTGCGGCACGGCGCCTTCGAACAGAGCTGGCTCAGAGCACGCCCTTGGTGGAGGGCACACCACCGATCCGGCCGTCCGGCTCGACCGCGGCCCGGATCGCGCGGGCCACCGCCTTGAACTCGGCTTCGGTGATGTGGTGCGGATCGCGGCCGTCCAGTACCCGCACGTGCAGCGCGAGTTGGGCGTGGAACGCGATCGACTCGAAGACGTGCCGGTTCAGGACCGTCGCGTAGTGGCCGCCGACGGTGAAGCCAGCCATCACGTCCGGTTCGCCGGTGTGCACGCAGTACGGCCGGCCGGACACGTCGACCACCGCGTGCGCCAACGCCTCGTCCATCGGAATCCACGCGTCGCCGAAGCGGCGGATGCCGGTGCGTTCGCCCAACGCCTGGCGGATCGCCTGGCCGAGCACGATAGCCACGTCCTCGACGGTGTGGTGCGCGTCGACATCGACGTCCCCGGTGGCGCTGACGGCCAGGTTGAACGCGCCGTGCACGCCGAACGCGGTCAGCATGTGGTCGTAGAACGGGACGCCGGTGCTGACATCCGCCTTGCCGGCGCCGTCCAGGTCGATCTCCACCACGACGGTGGACTCCCTGGTGGCCCGCTCGACCCGGCCAACTCGGTTCACCTGGCTCACGTGTTGATCTCCTTGCTGGCCAGTAGGAACGCGTCGTTCTCGGCCGGCAGGCCGATGGTCACGCGCAGGTGTCGCGGAATGCCGACGTCCCGGATCAGCACGCCTCGGTCCAAATAGGACTGCCAAGTGGCACGCTGGTCGTCGAACGTGCCGAACAGCACGAAGTTGGCGTCGCTCTTGACCACCGTCAGGCCGAGTTCCGCGAGCTCGCGCATGACCCGCTCGCGCTCGGCGACCAGCAGGGCCACCAGACCGAGCGTCTGGTCGGCGTGCGCGACGGCGGCCAGCGCGGCGGCCTGGCTGAGCGCGGACAGGTGGTAGGGCAGCCGCACGAGTTGCAGCGCGGCCACGACGGCGGGGGCCGCGGCCAGGTAGCCGAGTCGGCCACCGGCGAACGCGAATGCCTTGCTCATCGTTCTACTGATGATCAGGCGGTCCGGGAACTCCTCAAGGAGAGCCACCGCGCTGGGACCACCCGAGAACTCGGCGTATGCCTCGTCCACCACGATGATCTTGCGCGTCGCCGCGACCAGCGCACGCACGTCCGCGATCGGCAGCGCCTGGCCGGTCGGGTTGTTCGGGCTGGTCACCAGGACCACGTCCGGCGCCCGGTCGACGATGATCCGGGCGGCCTCGGCGGCGTCCAGGCTGAAATCGGCACGGCGCGGCGCCGGCAGCCATTCGGTACGGGTACCGGCGGCGATGATCGGGTGCATCGAGTAGGACGGCTCGAAGCCCAGCGCCGTGCGGCCGGGGCCGCCGAACGCCTGGAACACCTGTTGCAGGATCTCGTTGGAACCGTTGGCGGCCCACAGGTTCGCCACGTCCAGCGGCACGCCGGTCGAGCCGGTGAGGTAATCGGCCAACGCCGACCGCAACGCGACGGCGTCCCGGTCCGGGTAGCGGTGCAGGTGCTGTGCGACCTCGGCCGTGGCAGCGACGATGTCGGCGACCAGTTCCGGCGGCGGCGGGTACGGATTCTCGTTGGTGTTCAAGCGATACGGCACATCGAGTTGTGGCGCGCCGTAGGGGGTACGGCCGATGAGGTCGGCGCGCAGCGGCAGGTCGGCGAGGCGCACGTCCAAGCCTGGTGTCCCGGTCATCTCTGTCATCCCGTGAACCGAGCCGTGACGGCCTGGCCGTGCGCCGGCAGGTCTTCGGCGTTGGCCAGCGCGACGACGCGGTCGGCGACCTCACGGAGCGCGTCCTCGGAGTAGTCGACGACGTGGATGCCGCGCAGGAACGTCTGCACCGACAGCCCCGACGAGTGCCGGGCGCAGCCGCCGGTGGGCAGGACGTGGTTGGAGCCGGCGCAGTAGTCACCGAGCGAGACCGGGGCGTAGGCACCCACGAAGACGGCGCCCGCGTTGCGTACCCGTGCCGCGACCGCACGCGCGTCGGCGGTCTGGATCTCCAGGTGTTCCGCGGCGTAGGCGTCCACCACCCGTAGCCCGGCGTCCACATCGGACACCAACACACAGCCGGACTGGTTGCCGCGCAAGGCGATCGAGATGCGCTCGGCGTGCTTGGTCGCGATGACCTGCCGCGCGAGCTCGGCGTCGACCCGGTCGGCTGTTTTTGGTGACGTCGTGACGAGGACGCTGGCGGCGAGGGTGTCGTGCTCGGCCTGACTGATCAGGTCGGCCGCCACGTGTATGGGATCGGCCGTGTCGTCCGCCAGCACCGCGATCTCGGTCGGTCCGGCCTCGGCGTCGATACCGATCACGCCGCGCAGCAACCGTTTCGCGGCGGTGAGATAGATGTTGCCCGGCCCGGTGACGAGGTCGACCGGGGTCAGTGCGGTCCCTTCGGTGTCGGTGCCGTCGGTGTCGGTGCCGCCGTACGCGAGCAACGCGACGGCCTGCGCG
>DATBDL010000448.1:0-13378 GCA_036269975.1 Pseudonocardiaceae bacterium
TATCGGGAAGAACCCTGAATTTTCGGCGTCAACTGGCCGGCGGCGTCCAGCCGTAGCGTTTGAGCAGCTCAGTGTCCAGCACCTGGGCCTCGCCGTTGCCGAACGACCAGTCCTCGCGTGCGGTCTCGTGCAGCACGATCATGATGTCGTCGGTGCGGATGCCGACGGCGCCGAGCTCCTTCGCGATCGCCGCGTAGAGCGCCTTCTTCTTCTCGACCGTGCGGCCGGCCACCAGCGTGATCTCGACGAACAGCACGTTCTGCCGGTCGACGCCCAGGTACTCGGGGTCGGCGACGAGCGAGTCGGCGGGGCGTTCGTCGATGATCTGGAAGCGGTCGCCTTCCGGAATGCCGATCGTGGCCACCATGGCGCGGTGCACACCGGTCGAGACGGCCCGTCGCGTCTCGTGCGGCGTGTCATCCCGCAGGGTGATCCGGACCAACGGCATGGCATCCTCCTGTGGTGGCTGACCTGGAAATCGCGTTGCGCGGCAAGCCTGTTCTCGGCGAGGGACCGACGTGGGACGTCGGCACCGGAAGCCTAGTGTGGGTGGACATCCTGGGCAGTGCCGTGCACCGGTTCCATCCCGGCGACGGGACCGACGAGGTCATCCCGGTGCCGCAACACGTCGGCGCGGCCAAGCCGAGGACCAACGGCGGCCTGGTACTGAACCTGCGCGACGGCATCGGCCTGCTGGACCCCGACGGCGGCGATCCGCGCTGGCTGGTCTACTGGGCAAGGGAAGGCATGCGCGGCAACGACGCGGCTGTGGACCCGGCCGGCCGGCTGTGGGCGGGCACGATGCGCTACGACACCGCACCCGGCGGCGGCTTTCTTGCCAGGGTCGAACCGGGTGGACGGGCGCGGGTAGTGCTGCCGGAAGTGGCCGTCAGCAACGGAATCGGCTGGAGCCCCGACGAGAGTCGGATGTACTACATCGACAGCCTGACCCACCGGATCGACGTGTTCGACTACGACGTGGCCACCGGCGACGTGGCGAACCGGCGCGTGTTCACCGAGGTCGCGGACACCGACGGCGTACCGGACGGCCTGTGCGTGGACGCGGAGGGCGGTGTGTGGGTCGCGGTGCACGGCGGCGGGCAGGTCCGCAGGTACACCGGGGACGGTGCGCTGGACCGCACGATCGAGGTACCGGCAAAACAGGTGACGGCATGCGCCTTCGGCGGCGACGACCTGGCAGACCTGTACGTCACCACCAGCCGCGAGGGCTTCACAGAAGCGGACGCGGCCGAACAACCACTGGCCGGCAGCCTGTTCGTGGCGGCTGGGATCGGGGTCGGGCTGCCAAGTCCGCGGTTTCCGGACTGACCGTGGTTTCCGGAGTGACCGCTTCCCGGACTGAGCACCGCTTCCGGACTGAGCACCGGTATCTGCGTAGTACTCTGAAGAAGATCATCGCCGAGCAATCGTAGCCGCTGTCATAGCTAGATCACTCGATCCGGTGATCATCAGCGAAGTCGGGATCAAATCACCCGGCGCCGTTCGTTAGGCCGACGCCGCCCGGTCGTCACGCCCAGAGTTGGCTGTCGATCTTCGTGGCCGCCTCGTCCAGCGTGCCGCCGTAGGCGCCGGTGGACAGGTACTTCCAGCCGGCGTCGGCGACGATGAAGGCGACGTCCGCGTCCTCGCCGGTGCCGGCGGCCTTCT
Organism: Pseudonocardiaceae bacterium; assembly: GCA_036269975.1. GTDB lineage: Bacteria > Actinomycetota > Actinomycetes > Mycobacteriales > Pseudonocardiaceae > DATEPR01. The sequence continues at coordinate 1,669 of DATBDL010000448.1, forward strand.
CGGCCACGGCCAGCGCGGCGTGCAGTATCGCGCCGGTCGAGATGCCGGCGAAGATGCCCTCGGTCTCCAGTAGCTGCCGGGTGCGTCGCAGCGCGTCGCGTGAGCCGACCGAGAATCGGCTGGTCAGCACGTCCGGGTCGTACAGCTCGGGCACGAAACCCTCGTCCAGGTTGCGCAGGCCGTAGACCAGCTCGCCGTAGCGCGGCTCCGCCGCGATGATCTGCACGTCCGGCTTGTGTTCGCGCAGGTAGCGGCCCACGCCGACGAGCGTGCCCGTGGTGCCGAGGCCGGCTACGAAGTGGGTCAGGGTGGGGAGGTCGCGCAGGATTTCCGGCCCTGTGCCGCGATAGTGCGCGTCCGCGTTGGCCGGATTGCCGTACTGGTACAGCATCACCCACTCCGGGTGCTCTGCCGCTAGCTGCTTCGCCACCGCTACGGCCTGGTTCGAGCCGCCGGCTGCCGGTGAGTTGATGATCTCGGCACCGTACGCCGTCAGCAACTGGCGCCGCTCGATCGACGTGTTCTCCGGCATCACGCAGATCAGCTTGTAGCCCTTGAGCTTCGCGGCCATCGCCAGCGCGATGCCGGTGTTGCCGGACGTCGGTTCCAGCACCGTGCAGCCCGGCCGCAGCCGACCGTCGGCCTCCGCCGCCTCGATCATGGCCAGTGCCGGCCGGTCCTTGATCGAACCGGTCGGGTTGCGGTCCTCCAGCTTCGCCCACAGCCGGACGTTGGGTGCCGGCGACAGGCGCGGCAACCCCACCAGGGGCGTGTCACCCAGCGCGTGCAGCAGAGATTCGTACCGGGCCACTGCCGGTCCCCCCTCAACCTCCGGCGACAGCCGGCAGGATTGTCACTGTGTCGCCGTCGGCGACCGCTGCTTCGAGGCCACCGGCGAACCGCACGTCCTCGTCGTTGACGTACACGTTCACGAACCGGTGCAGTGCACCTTCCTTGACCAGCCGCGACTTCAGGCCGGCGTGGTTGGCGTCGAGGTCGTCGATGACCTCGGCCACGGTGGCGCCGGTCGCCTCGACGGACTTCTCCCCGCCCGTGTGCGTACGCAGGATGGTCGGGATGGAAACGATGACGGCCATGCTCGAAAACCTCCGGTACGAGGGTGCAACTAGAAGGACGCGCGACAACCCGCCCGATATTCCTGCGGGCGCGGAGTCAGGGACGGTCGACGGTGTCGTCGCGCCCGGTATGGGCGAACATGTACGACTGCACGACCTCGACCGGCTCCTCGGTGACGACGCCGTCCACGATCCGGTACGACCGGAACTCGTGCTCGTCCGGGTCGCGCGTGGACACCAGCACGTAGTGCGCGTCCGGCCACTGTGCGTAGGAGATGTCGGTGCGCGACGGGTATGCCTCGGTCGCGGTGTGCGAGTGGTAGATCACGATGTAGTCCTCGTCGGCGGCCTGCATCTCCCGATTCACCCGGAAGTACTCGCCGGACTCGAACTCGTAGAACGTCGGCGAGCGCGCCGCGTTGATCATCGGGATGAACCGCTCCGGCTGGTCGGCACCCTCTGGCCCCGCGATCACGCCACATGCCTCGTCCGGGTGGTCGCGACGGGCGTGCGCCACGACGGCGTCCACCAGGTCACGTCGGATCACCAGCACGCCATCATCCTACGGGCCGAAACGTCGCCGTCCGACATGTGAGAGTGACTCGGGCCATACCTCCCGATAGGCCGCCAGGCCCGGTGTCGACTCGGCGGCGAGCAGGGCGTGCACGACGGCCCGCGCGAACACGTCGGCGGCCGCGGCGCACAACCGGTCCAGCTCGACTGCCCCCTCCGTGAGCTCGCGCGCGCCGGTGGCCAGGGCGAACACGGTGTCGCCGTCGAACATCGAGTGGGCGGGGCGGACCGCCCGCACCAGGCCGTCCTGCGCGGCCATCGCCAGCCGCTGCGCCTCCGCCTTGCTCAGCGCGGCGTCGACGGCGACGACGCCGATCGTCGTGTTCAGCGGGTTCTCCCTGGCCGGCAGCGTCACCGCTCGCGCCGGCCAGACGGCGCCGAACTCGCCGGCCAGTTCCAGATCGGCCGCCCACGGCCGGCCGGTGCCGGGATCGACGGCGTCGCCGGCCGCGTTCGCCGCCACCACCGCACCAACGACGGCACCGTTTGCCAGCACCATGCTGGCGGTGCCGATCCCGCCCTTCAGCGACCCGAGTGCCGCGCCCGTCCCCGCGCCGACCGTGCCCATGGCGATCGGCCCGTCGGTCGCGGCCTGGCAGGCGGCATAGCCGAAATCACCGTCCGGCCGGTTGCCCCAGTCACCGGATGGCAGGTCGAACAGCACGGCCGCCGGCACGATCGGCACCACCTCGTGCGGCTGTGCGCCGACCGGGAGGCCGTGGTGTCGCTCGGCCAGCCAGCGCATCACGCCGTCGGCGGCCGCGAGCCCGTACGCGCTGCCGCCGGCCAGGCAGATCGCGTGCGCCCGCTGCACGAGATTGGCCGGTGCCAACAGGTCCGTCTCCCGCGTACCCGGTGCGCCGCCCCTGCCGTCCACCGCGCCGACTGCGCCCGCCGGCACGAGCACCACCGTCGTACCGGTGGCCCAGCCGGGTTCGAGTCGTTGATGGTGCCCGACGAGCACCCCAGGCACGTCCGTGATGGCGTTGTGTGGCCCCGGATTCACCCGGCCACGGCCTGGATCAGGCTCTCCTGTACCCACGTGAGCCAGTGGTAGACGTTGAGGTGCGGTTCGCGTGGGTCGTCCGCCGGCAGTTCGTCCGGCATGTCCTCGGTGACGTCCAGCGCGGTGCCCAACGCCAGCCGCACGTCGTTGAGCGCGGCGAGCCAGGCGCCCGCCTGTTCCTCGTTGAGCCGCACCTCGCCGCCACCGGGTGGGCACGTCTCCAACAGCACGCCGGCGACTCCGGTCTTCAGCTCGAGCAGCTCGGGTTCGTGCAGGGATCGCAGTGCGGCGGCCGAGTTCTGGTCGTCGACGGACGGCGCGTCGTCGTCGAGCCGGTGGAAGTCGGGCAGCAGGCGGGACAGGATCGGGTCGTCCGGCGCTGTGGACGGGCCGGTGCGGATGCCGGTCAGTTCGGCCAGTTCGTCCTGCGGTGCCTCCTCCCCGCGGACCTCCAACATCTCCCTGACCTGACGGACGAGCCCCCGTACCAGAGCGGCCTCCTGCCGGTCCAACACCCCGACCAGCAGATCACCCCTGCGGCGCCAGCCTTTCATCGTTGCCGTCTTTCCTGTTCGTGCTCAGCCGGACCGCTGCATGGTCGCCCAGAGGCCGGCCGCGTGCAGCTTGGCGACGTCACCTTCGACCTTGTCCTTCGAACCGGACGAGACGATCGCCTTGCCCTTGTGGTGTACGTCCAGCATCAGCTTGACGGCATGGTCCCGGCCGTAGCCGAACAGCTTCTGGAACACGTAGGTGACATAGGACATCAGGTTCACCGGGTCGTTCCAGACGACGGTCTGCCATGGCGTGTCCTCGGCGCCGAGCTCGGCACCGGCCGGGTCAACCTGCGTCCGTTCCTGCTCGACGGGCGTGGTCATGCCTCCCATCGTGGCACGCCGGTCACAGCCACGTGCGACGGCGTACGAACTTGGCCTGATCAGCCGACACCATAGCTGGTCAGTGGGTGGAACTTCGAGCGCCGGGCGCCGGTCGCGACATTAGGCTTGCCGCCATGACCGCCCCCGTCGCGAGCACCGCGCTGCTCACCGACCACTACGAGCTGACCATGCTCGCCAGCGCGCTCGCCGACGGCAGCGGGCACCGGCCGTGTGTTTTCGAGGCGTTCGCCCGCAGGTTGCCGAACGGCCGCCGGTACGGCGTCGTCGCCGGCACCGGCCGCCTGCTGGACGCGATCACCCGCTTCCGCTTCGGCGACGACGAACTCGCGCAACTTGCAGCGGTGGTGGACAAGCAGACGCTGGACTGGCTGGCCGGCTACCGGTTCGGCGGCGACGTCGACGGCTATCCGGAGGGCGAACTGTACTTTCCCGGCTCGCCGCTGCTGACCGTGCGGGCGTCGTTCGCCGAGGGCGTGCTGCTGGAGACGCTGGTGCTGTCGGTGCTCAACCACGACTCGGCGGTGGCGTCGGCGGCGGCCAGGATGGTCAGCGCGGCCAGTGGCCGGCCGATCATCGAGATGGGCTCCCGGCGCACCCACGAACAGGCGGCCGTGGCGGCGGCGCGGGCCGCCTACCTGGCGGGCTTCGCGTCCACGTCGAACCTGGAGGCTGGCCGGCGGCACGGCATTCCCACGACCGGTACGTCGGCGCACGCGTTCACGCTGCTGCACGACGAGGAGGAACAGGCGTTCCGCGGCCAGGTCGACGTTCTCGGCACGAACACGACGTTGCTGGTGGACACGTACGACATCACCAAGGGCATCGACCTGGCGATCAAGGTGGCCGGTCAGGAACTGCGCGCCATCAGGATCGACTCGGGCGATCTCGGCGTGCTGGCCAGGCACGCCCGCGCGCAGCTCGACTCGCTCGGCGCGCACAACACCCGGATCGTGGTGTCCGGCGACCTGGACGAGTTCGCGATCGCCGCGCTGCGGGCCGAGCCGGTGGACGCGTACGGCGTCGGCACGTCGGTGGTGGTCGGTTCGGGCGCGCCGACGGCCGGCATGGTCTACAAGCTGGTCGAGGTTGCCGGCCGCGCGGTGGCGAAACGTAGCTCGCACAAGGAGTCCAGGGGCGGCCGGAAGTCGGCGCTGCGCCGGCACAAGGAGACCGGCACGGCACTGGAGGAGGTCGTGCACCTGGCCGACGCACCGCCCGCGACAGCGGAATTCGACCGTATACTGCCGATTCCGCTGATCCGGTCCGGTGAGGTGGTCGACGTGCCGACGCTGGACCAGGGGCGAACGCGGCTGCGCGAGGCACTGGTGAGCGTGCCGTGGGAAGGACTGAAGCTGTCCCACGGCGAGCCCGCGATCCCCACGGTGTTCGTGTGAAAGGTTGGTCATGGCCGCAACGCAGTTGATCATCAAGGCGTTGATCGTCGTCGACGTGCAGAACGACTTCTGCGAGGGCGGTTCACTCCCGGTGACCGGCGGGGCGGCGGTGGCCGCCGCGATCAGCGCCCACATGGTGGGTTCGGGCTACGACCACATCGTGGCCACCCGCGACTACCACATCGATCCGGGTGCGCATTTCAGTGCGCAGCCGGATTTCGTGACCACCTGGCCGGTGCACTGCGTGCGCGGCACGCCCGGCGCGTCGTTCCATCCCGAACTGGACGTCGCGCCGGTGGCGGCGGTGTTCGCGAAGGGCGCCCACGCGGCGGCCTACTCCGGTTTCGAGGGCACGACCACCAGTGGCCAGGGACTGGCCGAGTGGCTGCGGGAGCGGGAGGTGGACCGGGTCGACGTCGTCGGCATCGCCACCGACCACTGCGTGCGCGCGACGGCGCTGGACGCGGCACGGGAAGGCTTCCACACCACGGTGTTGCTCGACCTCACCGCCGGCGTCGCACGGTCCACAGTAGACGACACGCTGACAGCGCTCGATGCCGCCGGTATCACGATGATCGGCTCGCCACGCGTCGGCTAGTCACATCGAGGAGCCCAGCAGGGATTCCAGCGCATCCGCCACCCGCACCGCCGCCTTGCCGTCGCCGAACGGATTGTCGTCGGCCGGCCAGTGCGGCCGGTCGGCCAAAAGCCGTCGAGCGTGCCGGACGATCCGTTCCGGATCGCTGCCGACCAGCCACGCCTGGCCCGCGTCAACGGCCTCGCGGCGTTCCGTCGTGTCGCGCAGCACCAGCACCGGTACCACGAAACCTGGCGCTTCCTCTTGCAGGCCACCGGAATCGGTGAGTACCAGCGCGCAACGGCGCAGCACGCGGATCAGGTCGGGATAGTCGAGCGGATCGGTCACCAACACCCTCGGGTGCCGGCCGAGCGCACGGCACACCTGCGCGCGCACGGCCGGGTTCGGATGTGCCGGCAGCACCACCCGCACGTCCGGGTGCTCGTCGGCGATTCGGCCCACAGCGGCCAGGATTCGGTCCAGCGGCGCACCCCACGACTCCCGCCGATGCGCGGTGACCAGGACCAGCCGGGCGCGCTCCCGGTCGAGTTCCGCTTCCAGCGCGGCGAGGCGTGGATCATGAGCTGGCCGGTCGAGCTTGGCGATCAGCCGGGCCGCGTCGACGACCGTGTTTCCCGTGACCACGATCTCGGGGCACGGCAACGATTCGGCGCGCAGCGCGTCGGCGGCCGCCTGTGTCGGGGCCAGGTGCAGGGTCGTGATCCGCGAGATCAACTGCCGGTTGCCCTCCTCCGGGAACGGCGCCGCCAGGTTGCCGGTCCGCAGGCCCGCCTCCAGGTGCACGACAGGTACCGACCGCCAGAACGCGGCCAGCGCACCGGCCAGCGCCGTCGACGTGTCGCCCTGGACCACCATCGCGACCGGCCTGGTGCGACTCAGGACGCGGTCCAGTTCCGGCAGCAACGCGGCCAGCAGTTCGGCTTGGCCACCATTGGTTCTGCGCACGGTCAGCCGCTCGTCCGGAGAGCGGCCGAACGGCCGCAGCGCCTGCTCGACCACGTCGTGATGCTGTCCACTATGGATGATCAGCGCTCGTAGGCGGGACCGTTCCGCGATCGCCAGCGCGACGGGTGCGATCTTGATCGCCTCTGGGCGTGTGCCGGCCAGCAGTAGCACGTCCATGCCCGTGGGTGCCACAGTTGACGTGGCGCGACACCCACGGGCCGGACTCTCATACGCTGAGCGACTCATCCGCGGCCAGCCGGTTGCGACGTCGCCGGCCGGCGAACACCGCGAGCGTGCCCGCTGCCACCAGGAACGCGCCGAACACGATCCATCCGGTCATGCTGGCACCCGTGAAGGCGAGCGTGCCGGCGCCGATCGCGCCACCCGCTCCAGGAATCCGGTACATGGCCGTCAGACCGCTGCCGCCGCATTGGTTCGGCGGCGACGGGCCACCGACCATCCGAACGGCACCGCGATCGCACCGAGCAGGCCCAGCCCGATCCACAGCCCCGTGCCCGATGCGACCGGCATCGGCAGGCCGGCCGGACCGCACGTGGCCGACGAGATGATCACGTCACCCGTGCCCAGCGCGCCGACCCCGTGCCCGCCGAGCAGGTGCAGGTGCACGGCGTTGACCGTCAGGCTGCCGTCCGCGTTGTCGATCTGTTCGTTCAGGATCAGCGTCGCGACGTGCCCGACCACGGGCAACGTGACGGTGACCGTGGTGTTCGGGGCCGGGTTGACGGCCAGCGTGCCGAGCGAGCCGAACTTGGCGTCGGTCAGCGTGGCCGAGCCGCTCTCGCCGGACTGCGTTGCGACGCACTTCGCCGCGATGACCTTGGCGTAGACCCTGCCCAGCGCCTTGAGCAGCGGCAGGCCGACGTCGGCGGTGCTCGCCGTCGCCGTGACGGCGCCGGTGTTCTGGTCCTTGTGCGCCGATGTGTTGATCACGCCGGCGGTCAGCACGCCGGGTACGGCGGCCGACGCGAGCGAGTCGCTGGTGGGGCCGGCCGTGCTGGCGGCGGCCAGTGGACCGACGTGGACGGCGGGCACGCCGAGCAGCGTGACGCCGACCTCGACGCCGAACGCCGAGCCGTCACCCGGCGCGGCCGCTGCCGGCGCGACACCGGCCAGTAGCGCCGCGGTGGCGACTAACGCGAGCACGCCACCACGACGCACGATACGAAAACGCATCAATTTCCTCCGAGTCGTTCGCGTCCCGCGTGGAATCGGCGGGAGAACGCGTCTGTGCGGCACTGTTTATGGCCAGTCCCACGCGGAGCGTCAAGACGCATCACCCGACCGTGTGTAGTCGCCACACGAATCGGTCGGCCGGACCTACGGATGGTCGACACATTTCGGTACGGACAGTCCGGTCAGTACTCGATCGGGTAGTCAAGCGGGGAGATCCACCAGCCGATCGGTTGAGGGTATGGACCAGTCCCGAAATTACGTGGAAGGACTCCGTTGAGCGCCCCCGATGTCGCCGTACACCGACCGCTCCCGCACCGGCTCCTGATCGCGGCACTCCTGCTCGTCGCCGCCGGCCTCGTCGTCGGTCACATTGCCTACCAGAGCGCCGAGGTCGGCCTCGCCGGTCTGCTGCTCAGCCTGTTCAGCTCGTCCGGCGTGTTCGTGGCGGCGAGCCAGCAGACCGTCTACTTCGGACTTGGAACGGCACATCCGCTCGGCCTGACCATGACGCCGGAGTGCACGTCGGCGTTCCTGCTGGTGCCGCTGATCGCGGTGGGCGCGCTGCTGATCGGGTTGCGGCCGAGGATCGCCGGCCGGGTGACATGGTCGCTCGCGGTCGCGGCGGCGATCCTGATCGTGGTCAACCAGGTCCGCATCCTCACGATGGCGGCGCTGGTGAGCTGGCTGGGCACGGACCGGGGCTACTACTGGGGCCACACGATGGTCGGCTCGGTGGTGAGCGTGTTCGGCGGCGCGATCGCCCTGGTGCTGTTCGTGTGGCTGGCGACGAGGGACCGTAGTGATGGGTGAGGGCTCGGTCGCGGTCCTGCTCGGCGCGACGCAGGCCATCGCGCTGACGATGAGCGTGGCGTTCCTGGTGTACGTCTACGTGATCATCGTGCCGTACCTGCGGCACAAACCGGCCGCGCCAGGCGATTGCGTCGAGTTCGACTGGCATTTCCTGGTGCCGTGCCGGGACGAGGAGGCGGTGGTCGGCGGCACCGTCCGCTACTTACGGGAAACGTTTCCACAGGCCCACGTGTGGGTGATCGACGACGACTCGGACGACCGGACCGCCGAGGTCGTCGGCTCGCTGTCGCACGGCGCCTGGCTGCACCTGGTGCGGCGGCGGCGGCCGGTGGCGCGAACCGGCAAGGGCGACGCGCTCAACGCGGCGTACCGGGAGCTGAAGACGTGGCTGGGCCGGCACTCCGACCTGGACCGGCAGATCGTCGTCGTCGTCGACGCCGACGGACGGCCGGCCGCGAACTGCCTGGACGTGTGCGCGGGCATCGAGTTGTTCGGCAACCAACGGATCGGCGCGGTGCAGGTCGACGTGCGGATGAGCAACCGGGGTGTTGCGCCGCCGTCGTCGCGGGGCTGGCGGCGGTGGCTCGGTACCACGATGGTGCGCATGCAGGACCTGGAGTTCCGCACCGCGATCGCGGCCATCCAGAAATCACGCGGCTACACGGGCACGATCTCGATGGGCGGCAACGGCCAGTTCGCCCGTCTGTCCGCATTGGACAGTATCGCCGGCACGGAGGCCGCGCCGTGGCGAGGCTCCCTGCTGGAGGACTTCGAACTCGGCGTGCACCTGCTCACGGAAGGCTGGCGCACCGGCTTCACGATGGACACCCACGTGGACCAGGAAGGGCTGTACAGCCTGCGGCGGTTCCTGGTGCAGCGGACAAGGTGGGGCCAGGGCACCATGCAGTGCGCCAGGTACGTGCGGCGGATCTGGGACTCGCGGCACCTGAGCACGCTGGGCGCCGCCGAGATGCTGTACTACCTGGCTCAGCCGTGGTTGCAGTTGGTGGGGACGGTGGTCTACCCGATCCCGCTGATCCTGCTGGCCGGCCGGACGATCGCGGACCCGGCGTGGGTGTGGCAGTGGTTCACCGGCGGGGCGTGGGTGCTGTTCGCGGTGTACGGCGCGTTCGGCGTGCTGCCCTTCCTGATCTGGGGCCCGATCTACTGGTGGAAGTGCGAGCGCACGGGCGGCTTCCTGCGCGCGCTGGGTTACGGCGCCTGCTACGCGGCGTACATCTACACCTTCTACATCACGTCATGGCGCGCGGTGGTCCGGCTGATGCGTGGCCGGAACGGCTGGTCCAAGACCCGCAGAAACACCGAGCAACCGGACGGAGTGATCGCCCTCGACCACTGACCGTCGCGTCAGCCTGTGCGACGATCGTGGTCATGACCGAGATCACCGTGAGTGAGCAGCGACCCCGTTCCTGCCGTGGCAGCAACTACTCGCACACACGACAGATCCCGGCCCGGCGGCCGAGCCACCAGACCTGCTGCCCGCAGAGACGACGGACGAAACGGACTACGAACGTTGACCCGCCACCCGGCCGCCGCCCAGCAGCGGAACAGGCGTATGAGCACGCAACCACCCAGCACAACAGCACAGCCAAGATCTCAGGGCTAATCCGAACAGCAGCCAAGCCGGTAGTTTGCCTGATCACTTTCCTGCCTCAGCCCGAAACCTTGCGGCCGCTCAAACAACGCGGACGCCTGCTTTGAACAACACCACCGACCCGCCGGGACCGTGCCCCAAGGGCCGGGGCACCCCTGCGGCCCCAGCCGCGACATCCCCGACAGGCTCGACCGTCCTGACGGTCCGGCCGGGTACGGTCAGCGGGTGCCCGACGCCCCCGCCATCGTTCCTGACGTGACCACCCTGTTGCACGCCGCCGTCATCGCGCTCGGTGGTGCTGAGCGGCCTGGTCAGGTCCAGATGGCCGAGGCGGTCGCGCGCAGCATTCGCACCGGTGAGCACCTTGCCGTGCAGGCTGGTACCGGCACCGGCAAGTCGCTCGCCTACCTGGTGCCCGCCATTCGGCACGCGGTCGCCGAGGACGCCACCGTCGTCGTCTCCACCGCCACCATCGCGCTACAGCGCCAGCTCGTGGACCGCGATCTGCCTCGGCTGTCGAAAGCCCTCGCGCCGCTGCTCGGTCGGGAGCCCACGTTCGCGATCCTCAAGGGGCGCCGTAACTACCTGTGCATGCACCGCGTCCACAACGGCGCGCCGGACGAGCCGGAGGACGCCGCCCTTTTCGACCCGTTCGCCGCCTCCGCGATCGGACGGCAGGTCAAGCGGCTGCACGAGTGGTCAAGCGACACCGAGACCGGCGACCGCGACGAGCTGGTGCCCGGCGTCGGCGAGCAGGCTTGGCGGCAGGTGTCGGTCAGCGGACGGGAATGCCTCGGCGTCTCCCGCTGCCCCGTCGGCACCGACTGCTTCGCCGAGCGGGCTCGGGCCGACGCCGGCCGCGCCGACGTGGTCGTCACCAACCACGCGATGCTGGCCATCAACGCCCTTGAGGGCTACCAGGTGCTGCCGGAGCACGACGTCGTCGTCGTGGACGAGGCACACGATCTGGTGGACCGCGTCACGTCGGCGGCCACCGCGGAGATCAGTGGCGCGGGCGTTTCGATGGCGGCCCGGCGCTGTGGCCGGCTGATCGACCAGGACGTCGCCGACCGGCTGGCCGAGGCCGCCGACGGGCTGACCCTGATGCTCACCGAACTGCCGGTCGGTCGGATGGACGAACTGCCCGATCCGCTGCGCACCACCCTGCGCGTGGTCCGCGACACGGCCCGCTCGTGCATCGTCGCGCTCGGGCCGGAACGGGGCGCGCAGAAGGAGAACGTGGCCGACGCGACCGCGCACAAGATGGCACGGGCGATGCTCGACGACACGCACGACACGGCCGACCGGCTGATCGACGCGTTCGACGAGGACGACGCGCACCGCAGGGACGTGGTCTGGGTGTCCGGCGACGCGGACCGGCCGCCGACCCTGCGGGTGGCGCCGCTCGGCGTCGGCGGGCTGTTGCGGGAACGCGTGTTCAACATGCACACCACCGTGCTCACGTCGGCAACCCTCACCCTCGGCGGCACGTTCAACACGCTCGCCCGGCAGTGGGGGCTGCCACTGGAACCGACGGCCGTGCGGGGCGTCGAGGGTATGGCGTCGGAGAAGGACCCGATGCCGGACGGTCCTCAGTGGA
>DATBDL010000449.1:0-18974 GCA_036269975.1 Pseudonocardiaceae bacterium
CACCAAAGGTGAAGTAATCACGACTCCCCTGCTACGTCTGATCGAGCAGGGTGAGATAGGCGTCGAGTTGGGCCGCGCCGGCGAGAAGGTTGCGGCTGCGCGTGGTCAGCCGGTCCTGCCAGGAGTCAAGGAAGGCGCTCAACGCGTCCGCCCCGCCCGCTTCGCGCAGCGACTCGACGAACTGCGCGACCTGGCGCAGCAGGTACCCGCCTCGGCGCAACTGCCGCGCGATCTCGGCGTCGCGCACACAGGCTGGCTCGTACACGCGGTAGCCCGTCGCCCGGTCGCGTTCCGGGCGCAGGATGCCCACGGTCTCCCAGGTCCGCAACGTCGCCGGGTGCACACCGAGCCGACGCCCGAGTTCGCCCACGGTCAGCTTCTGCCCGGCCGTGGTGGGTTCCGTGGTCGACAGGCTGCTGAGCGCGGTCGCCGACTCGGCCCGCGTGGCACGCTCGGCGAGTAGGGCGACGTGCGCGGCGTCGATGAGCCGGTAGGCGGACTCGGTGTCGTTCCGGTTGGTGGCGCGCATGATCTCCATCGCCTGCTGGTGCCCGTGGCCGTCGCGGAGGGCGAGGAAGGCGCGCAGGGCCTGTGCGTGCAGGGGCGTGTAGTGCCGGTAGCCGGTCGAGCCGCGCACGGCCGGCGGGAGGATGCCGGCGTCCTCGTAGTTGCGAATCGCCTGTGCGGACAACGCGTGCTCGCGGGCGAGGTCGATGGGTCGCAGTGTGCACCCCCTGTTTGAGACTTCGGTCCATCTCGCACAGCAAAGTCTCGCAGAAGTTTCAACGGATCCTTCAACGATACCGTCAAGGGCAGTAGCTCCTTGTCGGAAGGGATGTACATGTCCGAACTGCGTGGGATCGGCCGTCAGGTCGAGGACCCGGCCAGCCTGGGCCGTGCCATCGACGAACTGCTGGCCTCGCCGACCCTACTTGCCCTAGGTGAACCGACCCACGGAGTCAAGGAGTTCCCGTTGCTACGCAACGAACTCCTGAGCCACCTGGTCGTCGAACGCGGGTACAGGTCGATAGTGCTGGAGACGGACTACTTCGCAGCATCCATTGTGGACGACTACGTGGCCGGTGCGGCGGCGGATATCGACACGGTGCTGGCGACCGGGTTCAGCCACGGATTCGGTGCCATACCAGGCAACCGCGAACTCGTCGAGTGGCTTCGAGAACACAATGCCGGCAGCGCGCCGTCCGACCGGGTCAGCTTCCACGGCTTCGACCCACCGTTGGAGATGTCCAGCGCACCCAGTCCACGGCGCGCGCTGTCCTCGGTCATCGACTACCTGCCCGCGTCAGCCGTCGCCATCGACGCACTGCTCGGCGAGGACGAGGAATGGACAACCGAGGCCGCCATGTTCGACCCGGCAGCGTCCATCGGCGACACCGACCGAGCCCGCGCCCTACGCATAGTCGCGGACGACCTGGCCAGCACGCTGCGCCGCGTAGCTCCCCGCCTACTTCCCGCCGACTATGACCAGGCCGTCGCGCACATGCGCACCGCCCAGGGCCTGCTGCGCTATCACGCGGCCATGGCAGGTGCGGCGCCCGATCGAATGGCAACCCTGTTCAGCCTGCGCACCGAGATGATGGCCGAGAACCTGCTGGCGACAGTGCGGCAGGAACGCGGCCCGATCTTGGTGTTCGCGCACAACGCACACCTGCGGCCAGTTGGCGACGGCGCGAGTTGGCCGAGCGCGGGCGCGCTGGTCAGGCACGCCCTCGGTGAGCGCTACACCTTCGTGGCGATGGACGGCAGCCCGCACAGCGAACCGGGAACCCTCCAGGGCATGTTGGCCGAGGCGACCGACCGCCGCGCCCTGTTCCCGGTACCGGCCCTACGAACTGTGCTGCCGCCGACGATCGGCATGGACGAGCCGATCGTGCGAGGTCACCTCCCGCTGAACCCGGCAGAGCTGGACGGCGTAGATGCGGTGATCTTCGTGACCGACACCGACGGGAAGCAGCATCAGTACTGGTAGCCGCGACGGACCGCGAAGCCGACCCCAAACCCGACCGCCGACCAGCAACGCAACGGGCGTCAAAGCGCCCTTGACGTGCTGCCGTCGACCGTTGCGACAATGCAAAGATCGGAGTGAAGCAGGGCTCCGAACCTTGAGGCCACCCGATCAACGGGTGATCTGATGTCAGGCTCGCGTCGTTCGGGGTGGTCTGCTCGTCCCGATTTTTCATTGCCGCAGGGTAGGCCGTATTTGTTGCCCTAATCGTTACGTGGCAGCTCCCGCCGAACTATGTCGCCAGCATGAGAGACCTGTGGCGGATCGGTGATCTTCACCATGATCCGCATTGTTCTGTCGGGACAATGGTGTTTCGGCCCGTGCGGACTACGTCGGAATATCTCTGCGGGGCTTTACGCCCCGCAGTATATCCTCCGAGTCGCGCGGGACGGTGGGCGATCGTGACGGCTGGATCGTGAAAGGTCGCCTCGCTGGTAACGAGGTCAGACGCCTGAACTGGTCGCAGGCCATCCGGCACAGCCTCGGGTAGCGTCCGGGTCATGGGCGACGATCCGGACTCGGCAGATGCCACACAGTGGACGATCCATGGAGAGCGGGTCGTGGATGACAGCCGGCGCCTACGGCTGAGCATCGCGTCCGTCGAACTGCCCGACGGCGTGCGGTTCGAGCAGTACGTGTTGCGCATGCCCAAAGCCGCGATGATGGTCGTGCTCAACGAGCAAGATCAGGTTTTGATGATGTGGCGGCATCGGTTCATCATCGACCGTTGGGTATGGGAAGTGCCTGGCGGCTATGTCGATCCCGACGACAACGATCCAGCCGTCACCGCCGCTCGCGAGGTGGAGGAAGAGACCGGCTGGCGGCCACGCAACGTTCGGCCGTTGCTGTCGATGCAACCGATCGTGGGCACAGCGGACGCCGAGAACCTGCTGTTCGTCGCACACGGCGCTGATCACACCGGCAGGCCCACCGACGTCAACGAGGCAGCGCAGGTCGCCTGGATTCCGTTGGCTTCCGTGCCTGAGCGGATCGCGAAGGGTGAAATCGTGGGTGCTGGTTCCTTGGTCGGCCTGCTACACGTGTTGGCCTTCCGGTCTGGCTGACCGTCACAGGATCGGCGCCGGAATCCCGGTGTCCGCCATCTGTTCGTAGAGTGACCGGACGTCCGCGTTGGTGTGGAAGGGCGCCAGTCGGCGTCCGACGTCAGCCAGGTACGCGGCGCTGCGCACGGAACGCAGAGACCCAGCCATCCCGACCGCCCGCATGCCGACGCTGCACGCTTCCTCGACACGGCGCTGGTCAGCCAAGGTCGACGCGAGAAGCGCCGTGTTGAACAGCTTGCCCCGCTCGTATCCGTCGCTCATCTCCAACGATCGACGGGCGAACAGTTCAGCCTCCTGGGGTCGTCCGAGGTCGCGGAACACATGGGCGAACTTGGCCGCGAGGTACGCGCTGTCGAAGTAGCCCAGCCAGGTCGGCGTGTCCCCGCGATCGGCTGCTGCGAATGCTTCTTCCGCGTCATGGAGCCTGGCGAGGCAGCCGGTGCTGTCTTCTTGCAACGCCAGTCCGTGTGCCTCCATCACGGCTGCTTCCGCCTTCAACTGCGCCAGTCCCGACCGGTTGGCCAGTTGACGTGCCGCCAGGGCGAGGTCGACGGCGTCTCCTGGCGCGCCGTGGAAGGCGGCGTGGTGGCTCATGCCAGCGAACATTTCGGCCGACAGCGCGTCGTCGCCGGCCTCCTGACTCAGTCGCAGTGCGTGGCGAAAGTGGGTACGTCCGGCGACGGGGTGGCCGGTGTCGTAGTCCATCCACCCAGCGAGTTGGTACAGCTCAGCGGCTGCCGTGAACAGGTCGCGTCTGCTGGCTTCCCGACCGCGAACGTGACGCAATTTCGTTTCCACGCTGGAGGTCAGGAACGAACCCACATCTGACCTGCTGTGTCCGCCGCCGTATCGGTTGTCCAGTCTGCGAAAGACCGCCGTCATCTGGCGGATGAGCTCCACGTCGGGGTTGTGGGGAGCGACATCGGGCTTGGCTGGTGTCGGTCGAGTCGGGTCGGTCGCCAACAGCGATGTCCCCGCCATCGTCATGCCTGCCCCTGCGGTCTTGAGGAACTGCCGTCGCCGCACATCGCCTCCTTCGGTTCGCCGTGCCGACGGCAGGCTAGAGGTGGGTGGCAGGGCCAGGCATGTATCGGATGCTTGCGGCGGCAGAGGGAACCACAGGCACCGCTGGGGAATGCGCAGAACTTGCGCCCACCGTTCGAGTTTCGCTAGATCGCGTACTAGGGTGGCGCGCCGTTCGATACGGCTCACTTGCCCCTGAGTCAACCTGAGCCAGCGGCCCATGTCGGCCTGCGTGATCCGGCCATCGTGCGCTTTGCGATAGGCGGCCAGAATTTCGCCGAACTCTCGAGTTTTCAAGGCGTTCCGCATCGCCTGCTGGTCCCAGAAATCGGCT
Source organism: Pseudonocardiaceae bacterium (assembly GCA_036269975.1). Classification (GTDB taxonomy): domain Bacteria; phylum Actinomycetota; class Actinomycetes; order Mycobacteriales; family Pseudonocardiaceae; genus DATEPR01. The sequence continues at coordinate 4,448 of DATBDL010000449.1, forward strand.
GTCACCGCTGGTGGGAAGGTACGGTCAACGACCCGCCGTGCGCATGGACTACACAGGTCAGCAGTGTTGTCTTCGGCCAGTACCGCGCCACAGTCGCGGCACAGACGGCGCTGACGGGACGGGGGCATGCACCCTCCTGGGTTCAACGTTCATCGCAGTTTATACCCGCAGCGCACGTCGTCTACGTGCAGATATGTATGCCATTCATGGAGGACCGGCCGATATGTATAGGGCTCGTACTCGTCCTCTTGGTTCGGGCGGATTGTGTCTGGCAACAGCTACGACAACCAAAGGGGTAACGTGCCTACAGATCCAGTAGTCGACAACGCTGACAACAGTGCCGCGTCGCCAGTGGCCGATTCTGATCCCTCCGCGCTGCATCTGGCGACCGTCAAAGCCACGCTGTGCTCCACACTCCGCCGGCTCCTCAAGGACCTGGAAGGGGACCTGGTCTGGGCACAGGACCTGCGGTCGATCGGCGAAGGCGTGACGAACCTGGGTTCAACCCTAATCCGCTACGCCGACGAGCCGAACCTCCCGATCTCCGAGGACGACCTGGTCTTGGCCGTACCTGATGGCGGGTTGTCCATGCCCGAGGTCGGGCACGGCGGGATGATGGTGTGCTGGCCAGGACCCCAGGCCACGGCCGGTGTCATGTTCGGCCAGCAACCCGGCGATGAGCACCTGGTGATGTTGTTGGACCCGGTGAACGTGGCGCTGACCGCGTCGCCCCAGGCAGGTGAGCACGCCACGATGACACGGTTCCTGCGGGAATTGGCGCGTTCTGCCCTCCAGATGGCCAACCGGCTCGCCGCGACCGACACGACACCAGCCCCCGAGGGCGCGGCCGGTACAGGCGATGACCGATGACACCGACCACATCCCCGGTTATCGGCGCCGGGTCGGCCGTGCGGACCCTGCGGGCCGCGCACGAGTGGGTGAACCGGCGATGGCCCGGTCGAGACGCGCCGGACACGGTGTGGTTGGCCTATCACCAGGAAGCCGCCGCCGTATATGAGGCGGTCGCCGAGATCGACCAGGCGCATCACCACGAAGCGCTGTACTGGGCGCACGACGAACTCCAGGCGGCACAACGACTGGCAGGGCAGGAAAGCACGGCTGGCCAGGGGAACCCATGATGCCGATCGGAGACCGTCGTGTCGCGGGGTGGTGGCGGCTGCTGCCCAGCCAGCAAGAGAAGCACATCGGTGAGCGTTTCATGCTGGCCACCCGATATCAGGAAGACCTGACCCTGCGGCAGCGGGCACGGCTTCAGGAGGAGTTCGCCGATGAGTTCGACAGGCTGCCTGCGTCGCAGGAGCCGTCGGAAGGTTGGGCCAAGACCATGGCCCAACTGTGCCGCGACATCGGCCAACGACTGCGGGCGCGGGCCGCGATCGAGCAACCCGTTGTGGACCAAGCTCGGGAGAACCGGATCCCACCGATCCGGATCTACTGAGTAGATAGCAGGTCCGTAGTAGACAGCCCGTGCTTGTTCATATCCACAGACGGTAACGGATTGCCGCGCTCATCGGAACGACACAGAACAGTCCATTGTGGCCTAGATTTGACGGAACAGTGGTGTTGCGGGCCGCGCGTCGACATCAGTCGGAATATTTCTGCGGGCCTCTGCCCGCAGTATATCCTCCGAGTCACGCGGCCCGGTGAGCGAACGCGCTTCTGCGACAATCAACACATACGGCTGGTTCGATCCAGATTGGACCGACTACAGTCACCCGCTGTCACAGAAGACGGAAGCGGTCGCGAGGATGGCTAGTCCGATGTAGACCGCGTTCACCCAAGTCTCTGACCTCAGCGGGTGCGGGCACCTACACTGGACTGCGGGGGTGCGCGCAGTCAGGAAAGGCCAGACATGCCAGCGCGTACCCCAACACATGACCAAGCCGATCACGGCGACGACCGTCCCCGGACCTGCCGCTCCCGACCACGATTGGGCCGTGCCACTCCGACCGATGATGGTCCGGGACCGGCAGCGTTCTCCCCGGCCCGGTTACGGGCGTGGCGCCATGCCAGCGCCACCACCTACACCGCGTTGGCCCAGCCGCTGGCGTGCGGGCCGCGCACGTCCAGGCGTGCGAAGAGGGCAGCGCCCAACCCGACGACGCCATTCTGGTCGCTTGGTCGACGGTGCTGGGCTGCCGAGTTGACCAACTCCGCTCGACCAGCCCGGACGACCCGGCCGAGTACTGGCACGCCGCCAATCAGGCCATGCCCCCGATGAGCGGGGAAGACCTGGCGGTCGTCGCCCAGGTCTTCACCCGCACCGCCCGCGACAACCAGCCAGGCAGCTAGATAACGTACAGGTGGGCCGCCCCGATATCAGCGGGGCGGCCCACCTGTACACATGTTCGTCAGCAGCGCTGGTCAGTGGCGGGGTTGGTCACCCTCGGGTGGGACCAACCGCACCCGTCGCGAGTCGAACACGTTGCCCTTGTGGCGTGGCGGGTCGACCACCAGCCGCCACCGACCCAACGCCCGTGTCAGCATCGTGCGCCGCGCGGCCGCATCCGCGTCATCCCACTGCGCTTGGATCTCCTGCCGGGTAGCGACGTCCACCGGCCCCAACGCGCCGGACTCCAACGCCGCCCGCTCAGCGGCCAGCATGGCCAACCGCGCCGCCAATGGCTTGTTGGCCTTGTCGAACGCGGCCAGGGTCATCTCCCGCCGCCCCAACCGGTCTGAGAGCGCCTCGGCCAACGCCTCGTCACCGGCGATGTCCTGGCGGACCTGGGCCAGCCGTCGTGCCCGCTCGGTGGCGTACGCGCTGACCTGAGCGGCGTGCTCCGGGTCGGACAGGCGCTCCACCACCAGCAGTTCAACCTGCGCGTCCACACCCGTTATCACGGCGCTGATCTTGCCGCAGCCGCCCCGCTGGGACGGGCAGAAGTACACCCGATACCGCGACCGGACCGCGTTGTCCGCCTTGGGTGCCTCGTTGCGACCCGCCAACACGTGATCACACAACCCGCACCGCAGGATGCCGGTCCCGACATAGCTCTCGCTGGGTGAGCGACCCGGTCGGCGGCTGGCGCGCAACGCCAGCAACTTGTCGAAGGTCGCCTGGTCAAGGATCGGCTCACCGGGGATCTTCCCGACCGTCACGCCCTCGTGCTCGATCAAACCGGCGTTGATCGGCCGGACCAGCAGATTACGCACTGCTACAGCCGTCCACTGCCGGTCCTGCGCGGTGCGCAGGCCGCCCGCGTTCCACCGCAGGGCCAACGCCCGACACGACACTCCCGACAGGTGATCAACCACGCCCTGCCGCAGCGCTGCCCGCTCGGCCGTGACCCGCTCGGCCGGCACGACCGGGCGTTCCTCGCCTTGGTTGGCCAGTTCCTCGGCCTGTTTCTGCGACATCGTCACCAAGCCGGGGAACCCGAACGCTCGGGAGCCACCCACGATCTGTCCGTGCTCGCGCAGCGTTTGGAACCGGCGCTTGATACGCCGTGACGTGTCGTCGGAGGACCGCGCGGCGTGCGCGACCTCGATCCGCAGAATGAAGCGGTCGTCGGGATCGGCCAGGTTGCGGAGCCGTGCGCGGAGGAGACCCGGAATCCCCGGTCGCCCAGGTCGATCAGTCGTTCCAGGTCGCGTGGTTGGCGGAAGAGCCGGTCGGTGTGCCAGACCACGATGCCATCCGACTCGCCGGACGCGGCGCGTTGCAGCAGTCGTTCGCAGCCAGGTCGCCGGACCTGGCGTTTCCAGGCTGATAGCCCGTCGGACAACTGCTCGCCGAGCACGGCGCCCGATCGCTCGATCATGGTCAGGTTGTCCGCCCACTGGTCGTCGATCTTCTCCAGTTCGCGGGTGGTCGGGTTCCAGGACAACCGAGCGTAGGAGTCGTACACCGGTGATCGCGGGTCGCGTTGGGCTTCTGACCTGCGGTTACATCTCGTTTCATTGCCATACGGCGAGAGTAAGCCAACAAATGTCACCAACCCCACGTGCAGCGGGGATCGGGAAGAGCGGGAAGGACTGGACAAGCGGGGTTGCCCTGGTGGATTGGGATAATCCCTCGGGTTCGGGGTTCGGGGTTCGGGGTTCGGTTCGTTGGGTGGTGGGTCGGGTTGGGTTGGCCCTCTTGCGTTGGGCTGGGCGGCCTGGGCTGGCCCACTTGCTTTGCCGCTAATGCCTTGGCCGCCGTCGGCGCTCGCCGGTCAGTTCTCGGTGTGGGCTAGTTCTGTGCCGTCCCAGGTGGTGTGGGTGCACGCTACGCCTCTGCCGGATTTTGGCCTCAGCACGTCGTATATGTGCATCTTCGGGATTCGGTTCGACACTCCCCAGCCGCTGGGCCACGTGATGATCCAGTCCATGTCCAGATCCACCAGCAGGCCCAGCATTCTGGCGATCGTCGGGTCGTCCAGGCGTTCGAATGCTTCGTCCAACAATACCAACCTCAGCGGGCCGCCCAGGTCTGCTATTGCGTTTACTCCGCTGATCGCACCATAGAACGCTGCCGCTGCCGCGAACAGCGTCACGTACGACACCAGGCGCGTTTCGCCTGATGACAACTGTCGCATGCGGCGGGTTCTTGGTTTGCCGTCTGGGCCCGCGTCGGCTACTCGGACCGTGAACGTGTACCACGATCGGTAGTCCAGCGCTCTTGTCAGGATTTCCGCGTAGCCGCCGGCATGGGTGTCTCGTTCGGCGTCTATTCGTTCGGTGAATGCTCTGCGCAGCATGACATCTTGGTCCTCGCTGCGTTCGGCGAAGGGTAGGCGTACCAGTTTCAGTGCCGCCAGTGTTGTCTCGTCGAGGGCCGCTGACGGTCGCCATTCCAACTGTACGTGGACACCTTGACTCGATCGCGCCACGTCCAGTACCTCGTTCATTCGGCGCGTCAGGTCCTCGGCTACCGAGATCTGTCCGTGCAGCCGTTCCGCCAAATTTCGTAGCATGAACGCGGCGAAGATGTCCTGGTAGCGCTCGCCCAGGTAGCCGCGCTGCTCCGCTAGTTGTCCGCTGACTATCGCCGCCGCTTCGGCTACCGGGCGTGGACCGTGTTCGCCGGATACCGTTACCGTCAGTATGCCCGCGTGTCGTTCTGGGGTGATGTCGTGGCTGCCGGCCAGTGCCGTCTGCAACGCCTGCAGCTTGGTGATCACCACTTCTTCGCTGACGCCACGCTTGTCTATTGTGGACAGAGTCGTCAGCGGGTCGTCACAGACTGCGTTGTCCATGAATGCGGCCGCTTCTACGCCTGGGGCCGCCAGGGCCGCCTGGGTCGCTGCTGTCGCTGTTTCCGCGCTGACCGATCTGGCGGCTATTTCCTTGTCCTTGCCTTCCAGGACCGTCTCCGTCTTGACCACCTGGTTGGACAGTTCTGTCGCTGCTGTTCTGGCTGCTGGTAGACCTGCCCGCACCGCTCTGCGTTCGGTTTCCAGGTCGGTTAGCTGGCCAGCCACCTGTTCGGCTTCGCCGCCGATCGCTGTCGTCAACTCTGTCAGTGCCAGGGCTTCGCGGGTGAATTCGGCGCAGCGGGTTTCCGCCGCACCTGCCGCGTCGCTCAGGTCGTCGATAGCAGCCTGGTGGTCGTGCAGGGCGTCGGTCAGGTCGCGGACTGTTGCCACACAACGGCCGATCAGTGTGTCCCGCAAGGCTTCCGCGCTGCCTCGTGCCGCCATCGCGGCTCGGTGGGCCGCCTGCAGCGTGTCCGTGTCCGCCGGTAGGCCGGCCTCTGCCGCTGTCTGGGTCAGGTCGACCTGCACTGCCTCGTGTTGGCGGTCGGCCGCTTCGTACTCACCGCGTAGGCGGCCCGATGTCTCCGTTGCGTCCTTGGCGGCGCGGCCTGCCGTGATCACGTTGGCGTGCGCCGCGATCAGTGCCCTGTCGTCCGGGAAACCGTCCAGGTGGCGTTCCCATTCGGTCACCCGGCCCGCGTGTTCCGCCAGTTCCGCGTCCGCCGTCGCGCGTCGTTCGGCCAGTGTCGCCAGTTCGGCTGTCAGTTCCGCGCAGCGGCGGGTTCGGGCGGCGGAACGGGCGCCCGCTCCCACGAACTCCGCCGTCTCCTTGGTCATGGTGCCTGCCAGCACGCCGGCTCGCCAGGTGCCGTTGGTGGACACCGCAAGGCCCGATGCGGGTAGCTGTGGGCCGTCGGTGAGGGTTACTGCCCGCAATATCTGCTCGACCACCGCCGTCGGTACCGCGCATCCTGGCTCGACCGCGGCGATCAGGACCGTCGAGAGGGGCGCTGCCGATGTCGTCGCGTTGACCGCGAACAGGTCGGCTACCTGGGTGTCCAGTCGGCCGTCCGCCCGTACCCACGCGGCCAGCAGTCCGCTCGCCTGTAGCGCCGCTTCCAGGCCGGCCCGCCGCGCCTCTGGCAGGGTGGGGACGAAGTCGACCAGTTCGTAGAACGCCGCTCCGGTGGCCGGGTCACGGTGTGCTGTCGCGTGTGGGGGGAGCGGTGGGGTCGCGCTGACGCCGCCCCTTGCCGCGATCAGGTTCGCTTCTGCCGCAGCTATTCGCCCGGCTACCTCGGTCGCCCGTTGGCCCGCGGCTACCGCTGCCTGGCGCAATTCCTGCAACCTGGGCGCCGTCCAACCGCGGGCCGCGTCGTGTGCCGCCCTTGCCACGTCGGCCTCGGCGCGTAGGCGGTCTACGCCTGGGGGTTCCGGTGGGCTGGCTCCCCAGGCGAACGACGTCGTCCACGTGCGCGCCCGCTCCCACCACGTCGCGACCGCGTCCTCCAGCCGTTGCGCCGCCTCGTTTCGCCGGCCCACGCTCTCCGTTGCCGCCAACTGGGCCTGTCGCGCCGCCTGGCGCAACCCGTCCACCCGCTGTCCTTGCCGATCTACGCCGACCGCCCGCTCGTGTAGCGCCAGCGTCAACGCGGACCGCTGCGTCGCGACCATGCCGGCCTGGCCCGCCTGTGCCGCGGCGGCACGCAACTCCGTGTCCAGCCGTTCCGGTTCGACCTTCGGTGGCGTACGGCGTTCCACCTGTACCGCGGCGGCTTCCGGGTCCGGTTTCGCTCTGACCAGTTCCACCGTGCTGCCGGGTTGCGCCCGTGGTGCCGTCGGCACGTGCGGGCACAACGCCGGATCCAGGCCGGCCGCCGACAGTTCCCTTCGTGCCGCTGCCGCCAGTTCGCCGGCCGCTTCGGAGTCCTGCTCGAATCGGCGCAGCACCGTGAGCACCGTCTCCACCGCGCGGTCGGCGTGCGTGCGGTGCTTGGTCGCCGTCTCCAGTGCCGCGCCGGCCGCCGCGCGTGCGTGCGCTACCAGGCGTTCCCGGTCCGACAGGTCGCGCATGCCCTGGTATGCCGGCAGTTGCTTGAGCGAGTCGATCGTGTGTTCCAGCTCGGCGTCGCGCTGTTCCAGCGTGGTGACCTCGGTGACCGCCGCCGCGTGCTCGGCGCGCTGGCGATCCAGGCGGGTGGTGAGGTTGCGGACGGTGGTGCGTTCGTCGTCCAGTGCCTTCGCCGCTGTGGTCGCGCGGTCGTTGGCGGTGCGCAGTGCTGCCAACGCGTAGCCGGAGTAGCTGGCCAGGAATGCCGACAGGGCCGTGTCCGCCTTGCTCAGGCGGGTGATGTTCTCCCGGATCGACTCCAGGTCCTCGAACGAGCCGGCCAACTGCTCGATCATGCCGGCGTCCAGCGGCGGCAGGGCGTCGGACAGGATCTGCTCTAGCTGGCCCTCCAACACCTTCAGGCCGACGTCCGGGTTGCGCAGCGTGCGTTGCAGGTGCAGCAGGTCACCGTAGCGGCCGGCCGGCATGCCGTAGACGACTTCGGCGATCCTCGCGCGGAAGGCGGCGTCCTCGAACACCCGGTCGGCGCCGATCTGGTCGCGTAGCTGGACCGGGCCCAGCGGCACGCGGTCCGGGCCTGCCAGGCCGAAGTCGTGGCCGACCCGTGTTTCGGTGATGAACCGCCAGGAATCGCTGACCTGCTGCGAGGTCGCGGACGCCTTCAGGCCGAGGCCGCACGTCAGGAACCGCTCGACACCCTCGTCGTCGACGCGGCGCAGTTCCACCCACGCGTAGCCGATCCGGTTCGGGCCGCCGTCGTAGTCGTCCAGCATCAGCCTGCGGATGCTGACCGTGTCGAAACCCTTCGAGCCCAACTGTCGCAGGTCGCCGTCCAGGCACAGCGGCAGCAGCAGTTCCAGGGTGCGCGACTTGCCGGAACCGTTGGTGCCCTGGAGGATCGCCCGGCCGCCGGCGAAGTCGAACTCCTGCTCGTCGTACTGCCAGATGTTGACGATCCCGCCCCGGTGCAGCCGCCAGCGGTCGGCAGCGATCGTCATGTGCTTCCCTCCTCGTCGAACAGGGACCAGCCGGGTTCCGGTTCGGGTTGGCTTTCGGATACCGGATTCTCTCGTGCCGGCCGTTCGTCCGCTTCGGGGAGCCACCTGTGCGTCGCCGGCGACAGCAGCCAGCCGCCGACCTCGCCGTTCTCGCTGTTCTGGTTTGGCCGTGCGAGACCGGCGGCCCGCAGCAGCGCCAGCATGTCGTCGGCCAGATCCGCGATGTCCTCGGTGGCCTGCTTCGACCAGGCGGCCGGATAGTCGACCGCCAGTCGTTGGCACGCCAGCCGCACCTGGCCGACGGTGACCGGGATCTGGCCGTCCGGCCGGGGTTCCGGCTCGGTGTCGTCGTCCAGTGCCGGTTCCGGCTCTGCGAGCAGTTCCGGCAGGGCCAGCAGCGCGACGCGTGCGACCGTGCTGGTGCCGGGGAAAATGAGGTCGGTCAGGTAGTCCTCGGGATCGGTGACGGCGACGCCTTCAGCGCGGGTTTCGGTGATCAGGCCGAAATACCGCTCCAGCAACGCGGATTCGCGCCGGCCACGGCGTCGCAGCCAGTCCGCCTGGTCCGGCGGCAGGTCGGCGTAGAGGGTCACCGGGTCCTCGACCAGTCGCCGCCGCACCGCGTGCTCGACCCCGCGCGGTCCGGGCCGGCTCGCCAACGCCAGCAGGTCGTCCACGGACTCGGCCTCGGCCAGCGGGCCGACCAGCAACTGGCCCAACAGATTGGTGTCGATGGTGATCAGCGCCTCTGCGAGCGACTCGCCGAGCAGGCCGCCGACCGAACCCTCGGTCTCCGTGATCACGCCCAACGCCAGGAGATGCCGCAACGCGGCCGCCAACGCCCTCCGGTCGGCGACGTCGTCGGTGGCGTCGATGCCCGCGTCGACGGTGGCCGCCCGCACGTCCGCGACCAGCCGGGACAGCAGCACCTGCCGCCCCGCCCCGGTCAGCGCGGCGATCGTCAACGCGACATACGCGTAGCCCAACGGGTTCAGGCTCGGCTCCGTCCTCGGCAGGTCGGTGCCGGGAATCGCCTTGTAGAGCCGGGCGAACTGCCGCTGCACGACCAGCCGGTAGCCAAGTGCCTGGGTGAACAGGTCCACAAGGGACACCCGATGCCGGTACACCAGTGGCAGCAGGTCGCCGTCCGGCGCGCCGACCCGCAACAGCGGCCGCCGCAACAACACCCTGGCGCACCGCACCACGTTCGCCGCGTCGATCTCGGACAGCCCGTCCAGCGCGTCGGTACTCATCTGACGTCCCGCTGGAGTGTCAGCGCGGTGTCCGACAACGTCAGCGTGCCGCTGGCGCTGCGGATACGGGTGGTGTGGCCCACGGTCGGCGTCACGGTCAGGCTCAGGCCGCGCACCGGATCGGCGGCCGAGCCCGCGTCCCTGGGATGTTCGCGCTGCGCCATGGCCAACGTCAGCAGTTCGCACAGCGCGGACAACGCGTCCTCGGACAGCGTCGCCCGCTCCAGGTTCGGCGCGGCCGCGACCAGTTCGGCCGCTGCCGCCCTGCGTCGCCGGTCGGCCGCTCGTGCCTGTGCCAGCAGGGTTTCCCGGCCGATCGGGTCGTCCAGGATACGAGCGGGGCGGCCGCGCGCACCCCGGTCGCCCCGGCTGCGCACGCTCACCGACACGTCCAGCACCGGCCCGTCGCGCCACGGCGTCCGCTCGTCGTCGCCGTCGTGTTCCGGTGAGGGCAACAGGTTCCGCGACGAGAACAGGCCGAACGCCGCCGCGTACACGGCATGCGCCCGATCGTGGGAGCACGCGTGGAACCAGCCGGCCAGCTTCACCAACTCGGCCCGCCGGCCCGGCGTCAGACCGCCGCCCGACGTCGCCCGTTTCACGGTCGCCAGCAGCGTGCCGATCGCGCGGGCCGTCGCGTCGCGCAGGGCCGTGACCTGGCTGGGGCTGCCCGGCCGGTCCACGAACCAGTCGGTCAGCTCACGCCAGTCCGCGTCGGTGCGCCCGCGCGCCCGCTCCACTTCGACGCCCAGCCCGTCGCCCGCGCCGAGCAGGTCCAGCAGTTCGGCCCGGCCGCCGCTCAATGCCGAGAGCGTGGCCGCGATGGTCGGCGTGTAGCGAAGCACGTCCTCGACCACGAGCTGGATGTAGTCCACCAGCAGGTCGCGGAACCCGGCGATCTCGTCCGGCGCCAGGTGGTTGCGGGTGAGGACCTGGCCGAGGTAGGCGTAGAAGTCCCGCACGGTGACGGCCAGTTCGGCGTGCTGCAGGAACAGCGTCGTGACCTGCTCGGCCAGGATCTCCCTGCTACGCCGTGCGCCGACCGAACCCGGATCACGCTCCCGCGTCGCGCTGGCCTGCGCCAGCGTGCCGCCCAGTGCGCGCAGGCCGCGCTCGATGGCCGGCAGCAGTTCGCGGGACACCTCGCGGGCGCCCTCCGGCACGCGCAGCAGCTCGTCCACGTCCCGCTGCACCCGCACGGCCAGCTTGCTGACCTGGTAGCGCATGCTGCCCTGCTGGAACTCGGCGATGCTCGCGGCAACCGTCTCGCGCCGGCCGAGCACCAGATTGCCCCACTCGACGAGCTGCCGCAGCCGGGGAATGACGACGTCGACCTGCGACTCGCCGTCGTCGATCCGCCCGTCGCGCTCGGCGGCGGCCAGCGCTGTCGCCACCTCGCCCGCGGACAGGTCGGCCAGCAGGGTCGACGTGAACAGCCGCATGATGGCCAGGTAGGTGCGGTGGTTGCGACCCGGCTGTAGGTAGGCGAAAAGCTGGAGTCGACGCTCCGCCCCTGTGCCCGACGGCTCGCCATGCTGACGCTGCGCCGATTCCATGGCGGCACCTTACGTGGCCCGCCCCCGCCACGATCGAGCCGGCGCTCCCCGGTACGGTCCGCTGTTGGGCACTACTGGGGCAGGGTGATCTTGGGGTGACTGGGGCACGCGCGGTCGGTCTGTTGCTCGGGATGGCGGCGGACGGGGTGTTCGGCGATCCACGGCGTGGCCATCCGGTGGCCGCGTTCGGCAAGGCGGCGGCGCGGGTGGAGCGGCTGCTCTACCGCGACGGCCACGCATCCGGCGTCGCGCACACTGCCCTGGTCGGCGGCGCCGCCGTGCTGGTGGGCGCCGGGATCGAACGGCTCGGCCGACGCGGCCCGGTCACGCAGATGCTCACGACTGCGGTGGCCACCTGGATGGTGCTGGGCGGCGCGTCGCTGGCCAGCCAGGGCACCGCGATCGGCGCCGAGCTGGACTCGGGCGACATCGACGCCGCCCGCCGGAGGCTGCCCAACCTGTGCGGGCGAGACCCGGAGCGGCTCGACCAGTTCGGTCTGTCGCGGGCGGCCGTCGAATCGGTGGCGGAGAACACGTCGGATGCCGTGGTGGCACCGCTGGTGTGGGGTGCGATCGCCGGCGTGCCCGGCCTGCTCGGCTACCGCGCCGTCAACACACTGGACGCGATGATCGGCTACCGGTCGCCGCGCTACCGGCGGTTCGGCTGGGCGGCGGCCCGGCTGGACGACCTGGCCAACCTGGTGCCCGCTCGATTGGCCGCCCTGCTGACGGCGGTGTGTGCCCCGGTGGTCGGCGGTTCGGCGGCAGGGGCGTGGCGGGCGTGGCGGCGGGACGCTTCTGCACACCCGAGCCCGAACGCCGGCCAGGTGGAGGCGGCTTTCGCCGGTGCGCTGGAGATCAGATTGGGCGGTCGGACCAGGTACGCCCACGGAGTCGAGGACCGGCCGGTGTTGGGCGACGGCAGGACGCCGGACGCCGGCCACGTGACGCGGGCAGTGGAGTTGTCGAGGCTGGTGGGCGCGTTGTCGTGCGTGCTGGCGGCGATACTGGCCACTTTCGTGGGCCGACGCGCACGGCGCTGACCGCGCGGTGTCGGGCGGTCACTGAGCGGGTGTCTGTAGGCCATCGGCCCGTTCGCGTTCTTCCTCTTCCGCGATCATCGCGGCCACCGCGTGCCGTCCGCGCGGACGTTGTTGTTGTCCGGCCGCCTTTTCCGCGCGTCGGCGGGCCCTGCCCTCCGGTGTCAGCGCACCGCCGGGCTGGATCTCGCGCCACGTGAAGTAGCCGAGACCGCCGACGGCCATCACGCCGAACACGATCCACTGCAACGCGTACGACAGGAACGGCCCCGAGTCGATCTGCGGCAGCGGCAGCACGTTCAGCACGCCGGGCTGGTTGTCCACCAACGCGAAATAGCCGGGTTCCACCGAAAGACCGGTGAGATTCGACACCACGGTGGTGTTGATCGAGTAGACCTCGCGGTGACCCTGCTCGGTCAACGGCGGCCGGTGCGGGTCGCTCTCGTCGGGATGCATCCGCGCGGTCAGCGTCACGTGCGCTGCCGGCGCGACCGGGTAACCGGGCACCTGGCCGTTGTTCGGCGACACCCAACCCCGGTCGACCAGCACGACCCGCCCGCTGTCCAGCCGGAACGGCGTGAGGACCTCGTCGGCGGGATCGTCGTCGACCTGCCGTAGCCGGGCCACCGTTTCGTCGGTCGGCAGGTAGCGACCGGTCATGGTGACCTCGCGCCACTCCAGCGCCGACGGCGGTTCGACCCCGGCCGGCAGGAGTTGGCGCAGCGGCACGGCCGGATCGTTCACCGCGTTGGTGATGTCGTCGTTCAGCGCCGACCGTTCCGAGTTACGGCCGAACTGCCACGGTGACAGAATCCAGAAACAGGCACCAGCAAAGATGATCACGCCGACGACCAGGGCGATCCACCCTGGCCGGAGCAGAAAGCTCAGCCGCCGCACGCCACAACGGTAGGCGCCGGCCGCCACCGCGCGTACCGGGGGTGGGTGTCAGCGCCGGCCGGCGAGTGCCCGCCGCGCCGCGTCCACCGCCTGCGACGGGTACGGGCCGCCGAACAGTTCGGCGTGTACGAGCAGCGGAAACAGTTGGTGCAGCGCGACTCGCCGCTGCCAGCCGGCCGCGAGCGGCGTGACCTCCTGGTAGGCCGCCAGCACCCGGTCCAGATCCGGGCAGCCGAACAGCGCCAGCATGGCGAGGTCGGTCTCGCGGTGCCCGCCGTGGGCGGCCGGATCGACGAGCGCCGATGGCCCGATCGACGACCAGACCACGTTGCCGTACCAGAGGTCACCGTGCAGCCGGGCCGGTGGCTCGTCGGGGCCCGCCAGTTCCGGCAGTCGGTCCATCACGTGCTCGATCACGGCGGCGTCCGCGTTGGTCAGCGAACGGGCGGTGACGCAGCGCCGCAGGTAGGGCGCGATGCGATACTCGGCGAACCAGGCCGGCCAGTCCGGCGCCGGCGTGTTGACCATGGCTGCCATGCCGATCCAGGCGTCGGCGGGGCCGCCCGGCGGTGGCTGCCCGAAGGCGGGCGCGCCGGACGCGTGCAGCACGGCAAGGCCACGGCCCAGTTCCTCGGCCGCGGCGGCCGTCGGCACTCCCGGTTCGACCCATGCCATGACCAGCCAGTCGGCGTCCTGCCCGAGCACGGTCGGCACCGGCACCGCGTGCGCGTCGGCCAGCCAGCACAACGACGACGCCTCCGCGTCGACAGCGCCGTCCGGCCCGTGCTTGACCACGACGGACCCGCCGTCGGCCAGCGTCACCCGGTGCACCACCCCGCCGAGCGGTTCGGCGCGCACGGCCGCCTTGCCGGTGAGCCTGCTGGCGGCGGCCAGCACCGCGGAGTCGGTCACCGTCACGCCGGCAGGTGTTCGCGAACCGCGGCCAGCAGGCCGGGGGTCGCCGCCTCGATCATGGCCAGCAGGTCGGTGAAGCCGTCCGGGCCGCCGTAGTAGGGGTCCGGTACGGCCAGATCGTCGCCGGCGGCCGGGTCGAACGAGCGGAACATGCGGACGCGGTCGGTGTCGCCGACGAGCTTGCGCAGTGCCTTCTCGTGGCTGTCGTCCATGGCCAGCAACAGGTCCGCGCTCAGGTGGTCGTTGTCGATCTGGGCGGCCACGTGGTCGGTCGGGTAACCGTGCTCCGCCAACACCCGCCGTGCTCTCGGATCGGCGGGTTCGCCGGCGTGCCACGGTCCGATCCCCGCGCTGGACACCCTGATCCGCTCGGCGAGCCCCGCCCTGCGGACCTGTTCCTCGAACACGAGGGCGGCCATCGGCGATCGGCAGATGTTGCCGGAGCATACGAAACTGATGTGATAAGGAGCGCGGACTGCGTGCACCGGAAGAATCTCGCACACCGCCGTGCCGCCGGTCACCGCGCGTCCATTTCGGTTTGGTCACTCGATCGGCGCAGGCACCTCTGTCACGTGACGGGACGGGTCGCGGGC
>DATBDL010000450.1:0-15880 GCA_036269975.1 Pseudonocardiaceae bacterium
GCGAGAGGCGGGCTGAGATGACCACCGACCAGACCGAGTTCCACCCCACCGGCGACCCGACTACCGAATCCGTGACTGCGGCCCGGGTGCCGGCGACCGGCCCCTTCGACGTGGGCGGAATACGGCTGGACCGGCCGTTCAAGATCCGCCGGCTCGGCCACTTCGGCTACAACTGCCTGGACATCGACGCGATGCTGGACTTCTACCTCGACGGGCTCGGGCTGATCGTCTCCGACCAGTCGCCGACGATGCCCGCCAGGCTGCCCGCCGAGCGGCGGGACGGGCTGACTCCCAACGAGCGCCTGCTGCACTTCACCCGGTTCGGCAGCGACCACCACCAGTTCGTGCTGATCGCGGCGCCGGTCTGGGACTGGGTGGGCCGCGACAACGGCACGGCCGGCGCATCCATCAACCAGATCACCTGGCAGGTCGGCAGCCTCGCCGAGGTCGTTGAGGGCGCCGACTGGATCTGGGGCCAGGGCGGCCGGCTGCTGCGCTCCGGGCGGGACATGCCGGGTTCGAACTGGCACACCTACCTGTTCGACCCCGAGGGGCACATCAACGAGCTGTACTACGGCATGGAGCAGATCGGCTGGGACGGGCTGAGCAAGCCTCGCGAGATGTGGTCCGGTGTGCTGGGCGAGCGCCCGTCGCTGCCGCAACCCTCCGAGGCCACCGAGATCGCCGACGCGAGCGGCTCCGGCGTCGACATCCTGTCCGGCCACCGCCCCGCGCCCGCGCGGCCGGAAGCCATCCCGGTCGACGGCGTGCTCATGCACCGTCCCTTCAAGATCGTCGGCATCGGGCCGGTCAGCCTGTTCGTCGCCGATCTCGACGAAGCGCAACGCTTCTACACCGAGGTGCTCGGCTTCGAGGTGCGTCGTGCGGTCGAATGGCAGGGCCAACGCGGCGTGCTGCTCAGTTGCGGGACCGACCACCACAATCTCGCGCTCTACGAGGCTGGTCTGCGCGACGCGCTCGGCATGGATCACCGGGCCGACTCGATGGCGCTCGGCCTCCGGCTGGCCAACTACCGCCAGTTGCGGGCCGCCGTCGCGCACATGGCGGCCCGGGGCGCCAAAGAGGTCGAGGTTCCCGCAGAGCTGGTGCCCGGCTTCGACTACGTCGCGCACCTGCGCGACCCGGACGGCAACCTGGTGCAGCTGTACTACTACCAGCGGCAGTGCGCGCCGCAAGATCCGTTCCCGCGGACCGTGTCGGGCGCAGCGACCGAATGGCCGGAGCTGATCGACGCCCCGAGCGACGTCTTCGGCGGCCAAGTCTTCCTCGGGCCATGGGAATGAGCGAAGCCGTGACCATGGATGTGCACACAGTCGAGAAACTGGTGGCTCAGCGGCAGATCGAGGCGCTGCTGACGCGGCGCGGCCGGGCCGCCGACGCGAAGAACCCGGACGCGATCCTGGCCGAGCACGTGCCGGGTTCGACCGATGAACACGGCATCTTCGACGGAACGATCGAACAGTTCGTCGACTACCTGCGCGAGAACAACTACCGCGACAAGCGGTACGGACCGCAGCGGCACACGGTGTCCAACATTCTCATCGACTTCGACTCACCCGAACGCGCCCGCGTCGAGTCCTATCACCTGGCCTACCACCGGCTGGCGGTGGACTCGGGCGAGTACGACGTGGACGTCGGCGGTCGCTACCTGGACGTGTGCGAGTGTCTGGACGGGCGCTGGCTGCTCAGAAGCCGCACAGTGGTCTACGACTGGTCGCGGGCCAGTCTGGCGACCAACTGCCACCCACCGCAGGCTCGTTCGGGAGGACGGATGACCATCGACAAGGCCGCCCGCGAGGTCAGCTCGCCCGGCATTGGCGCGGCCGTCGCCGAACTGGTGGCCAGACAGCAGATCACCGAGCTGCTCTACCGCAGAGCCCGGGCGGGCGACCGGCGCGACGTCGACCTGGCCCTGAGCTGCTATCACCCTGGCGCGACCGAGAACCACGAGGGATTCGCCGGC
Organism: Pseudonocardiaceae bacterium; assembly: GCA_036269975.1. Classification (GTDB taxonomy): domain Bacteria; phylum Actinomycetota; class Actinomycetes; order Mycobacteriales; family Pseudonocardiaceae; genus DATEPR01. The sequence continues at coordinate 1,985 of DATBDL010000450.1, forward strand.
ACCGCAGCCGATCTCATCGGCGAGGTCTCGCCGAACTCCACCGAGCCGGTGATCGGGCTGTGGCACTTCGTCTCCAACATCCTGATCGATGTGCGCGGTGACTCGGCCGATGTGGAGAGCTATCACATCGCGGTCGTGACCAGGGAAATCGACGGCGTGCAGACGCAGAGTCGGATCGGCGGTCGTTACCTGGACACGATGGCCTACCGGGACGGACGGTGGGGGATCGTGCACCGCGACGTGGTCTTCGACTGGAGCCGGGTGGACGACGCGACCCTGCCGTACTGGGAGCTGGTCGGTCTCGACGAAACCAAGCTGCTGCGCGGAAAGTTCGGCATGGACGATCCGCTGTACTCGCACCTCAAGGTGACCCGGGGCTAGCGATGCTGGATCTCATCATCGTCGGATGCGGCCCGGTCGGCGCCATGGCCGGCAACCTGGCCGGCCGGGTCGGCCTCGCCACGGTGGTCCTGGACCGCGCGACCGACGTCTTCGACCTGCCCCGCGCGATCCACTTCGACGCGCACATCATGCGCATCCTGCAACAGGTCGGCCTGGCCCGGGACATGCTGCCGGACGTACGGGTGTGGCAGCGCAGCACCTTCTACGGCGCGGACGCAGAGGTGATCCGCGTGCACGAATGGCCGACCGACAAACCCTACGGCTGGGACGCGCACTACCTGTTCTACCAGCCGACGCTGGAGGCCGCACTGCGTTCGGGCCTCGACCGGCTCGACGATGTCGACGTCCGCCTCGGCGTCGAGGCCCTGGCCATCGCGCAGCACGAGGACCACGTCACGGTCACCACGCGCGACACCCGCAGTGGCCGGGTACGCGAACTGTCGGCCCGGTACCTGATCGGCGCCGACGGGGCCGCGAGTTTCGTCCGCAACAGCACCGGAATCCGGCTGGTGGACGGTGATTTCGACGAGCCGTGGCTGGTCGTGGACGTCCGCTGCGATCGGGAGATCGGCAGGCCGAACGAATCGGAGATGTTCTGCGACCCGGCTCGGCCGGCCACCCGCGTTCCTGGCCCTGGCAACCACCACCGCTGGGAGTTCATGCTGCTCCCCGGCGAGACGCCCGAGGACATCCAGTGCCCGGAGTCCATCCGGGCGCTGCTCGCGCCATGGATCGGCCCGGACGAGGCGGAGATCATCCGCGCCTCGGTGTACCGCTTCCATTCCCTGATCGCGCAGAAATGGCGCTCCGGCCGGGTCTTCCTCGCCGGGGACGCCGTGCACCAGACCCCGCCGTTCCTCGGTCAGGGCATGTGCCACGGGATGCGCGACGTGCACAACCTCATCGGCAAACTCGCCGCCGTCCGGGCCGGTGGGCCGCAAGCGCGGCTGCTCGACAGCTACGAGGCCGAACGGCGTCCGCACGTCGAACGCATCATCGGCATGGCCGTCGCGGCCGGGCGGGAAATCTGCGTCCTCGATTCGGTCGAGGCCGTCGAACGCGACCGTCGGCTACGCCGCGCCGCCGTCACCGGAAACCTGCCCCGCACAACGTTCGAAGGCATGCCCCCGCTCGTCGGTGGATTGCTCGACACCACACCAGGAGCAGGGGAACTGTTCTTCCAACCACTGGTGCACGACCGGTCCGGCCCGCCGATCCCGTTCGACGAAGCCCTCTCGCCCCAGGTCGTCGTGGTCGCGCTCGAAGCCGAGGCGGCCGAGATCCGCGCCGTCACCGACAAACTCGATATTCCGCTCGTCGCCGTACAGAATTCCGCCGACGGACCGCACATCCGGGACGTCGCCGTGCGCAACTGGTTCGACGACCACGGCGTCCGGTTCGCGATCGTGCGGCCGGACCGCTATGTGCTCGGCACAGCCCAGAACGCGGACGACGCCACAGCGCTCATCCAGGCCGCGAGACAATATTTCCCGCAGATCGTTTGACCGTCAGGGTTTCCGTGCGACCACGGCCCTGCCGTGCTTCGCGTGGGCCCGGGCGGCGGCACGGGCGGCCTTCACGTCACCGCGAACGATGGCATCGACGATGTCCGCGTGCACCTTCGCCCGGCCGGCGTGCAGCTTCGCCTGGTCCTGACCGGGAAGCGGCGTCAACTGCGGACCCCTGGACTGCACGATCTCCAGCAGCACGCTGTACATGGTGCGCAGCACCTCGTTGCCGCACAGCTGGGCGACTTCGGCATGGAACTCGAGGTTGCGGCGATAGAACTCGGCGGTGTCCACGGCCGCCTGCATACGCTCCAGCGCACGGCGCATGCCAGCCAGCTCGGGCTCGCCATGTTCGGTCTGGGCGGCGTGAATGATCACTTCGCTTTCCAGGATGTCGCGTACTTCCAACGCGTCGACGACCTGACTCTCGGAGCCGGACACCGCCATCATGGTGCGCGCCAGCCGGACCCCGACCCCGGGCTCGGCCACGAAAATTCCGCCCCGAGGTCCGGTCCGGGTGACGACCCGGCCGCGATCCTCCAGTAGCTTGATCGCCTCGCTCACCGTCTGCGGCGCGACGCCGAGCAACTCGCCCAGCTCGCGCCGAGTCCCCAGCCGAACTCCGGGCTCCAGCCGATCCTCGACGATCCGCCGCTCGACGGCCTGCGCGGTCACTTCTGCGCGGGACTCGCGGCGGGGCACGTCGAATGCGAGATCGGTGGCTTCTGACACGGACCAAATATATCAGACATGTTGAACACTGCTATTAAGTAGGACGAGCCGTTCAGCGATCTCGGCCGGTGCGGGCAGCGCCGCGATTTCCGCGCTGACCGCAGCAGCCGTGTTCCGGATTTTCTCGTCGTCCAGCAATTGCTTCATCAGGTCGGCATCGAGGTCGTTCTCGTCCGCGTTCAGTCCGGCGCGGCCGTTGTGCACGGCGCTGGAATTGATGAACCGGTCCGCTCCGCTGGGCAGCACCAGTTGCGGCACGCCGGCGGCCAGCGCACCCAGGGTGCTTCCGGCGCCACCGTGGTGGACAAGGCAGAACTGATGCGCAGTAGCGCGTTGAGCGGCAGCCAGCCGGTGATCCGCACGTTGTCGGGCAACGCGCCGAGCCCACTCGTGTCCGCGTCGCCAAATGCGACCACGAACTCCGCGTCCACCTTCGGCGCAAGAGCAATGATCCGTTCGACCGGGCCAAGACCGGACATCGCCGGCGCGACCGTTCCCAGCGTGACAGCGACCAGCGGCCGATCGCTGTGCTCGGTGTGGTCTACCAGCCACGAGGGAGGGTGCCACCGCCGTTGTAGGGCACGTAACGCATGGACCAGCCGGTTGGCGGCTCGTCGAGCAGGCTCGGCGGTGCCACGTCGAGGCTCGCGGTACGCTCCGGCAGGGTGGTGATGCCGTACTTCTCGAAGGTCTCGGCCAGGGCTTCTCGCCACCGATCGTGCTCACCGAGCGTGCGGGCGAAGCCGAAGCCGTGATCGACAACGGGCACGCCCAACTTGCCCGCCGCGACGAGCCCGGACGCCTGCAAACCGGACTGCACGACGAGATCGGGCCGCCACTGCTCGGCCAGCCGCATGACCCCGTCGACGAGAACCGTGGACATCAACGTCATTCGCGGCAGGACCTTGCGCATGTCGACGAAGCCCTTGGCCATGCGGGCCCGCTCCGCCTCGGGGATCTGGGCGATTCGTTCCCGCATCCGCGCGCGGATGTCCAGGCCGGGCGCGACGTCGACGACCGGCAGTCCGGCCCCTCCGGCGACCAGGCCGGCGTCGGCGGTGGCGACAGCTCACCATGGACCGGGTGGCCGGCCGGGCGAGGACCAGCAAGGCATCGCTCTACCGCCGGTGGCCCAACAAGGCCGGCCTGGCGCTCGATGTCCTGACCGACAGCTTCACCACAGAGGTCGCCAAGGAGGCCCGCGCGCTGCTCATGGGCAGGCGGCACCTGCCGTTTCTGGCCGTGTCGCAACGCTGGGCCGACCGTGGCGCGGTCCGGCCCGGCGGGCTGACCGAGCGAGTGACCAGCGTCGGCCGGCTCTGCTGCGCGAACACTTCTTCCTGCACCGGGCGCCCGTCCGCGACCACGTCATCGACGAGATCGTCGATGACGTGCTGCTGCCGCTGGTGTCACACCGCTGAACTCCCGAGCGGGGCGGCCGTCTTCTCGCGGACCTCGGCCGCGCTCACACCGGGCGCGATCTCGACCAGCCGCAGCCCGTCCGGCGTGACGTCCAGGACGGCCAGATCGGTGATGATCCGGTTCACCACGCCCGCCCCAGTGAGCGGAAGGGGGCACTTCCCGACGATCTTCGGCGTGCCGTTCTTGGCGGCGTGGTCGGTCATGACCACCGCGCGCACGCGCCGGCCACCAGGTCCACGCCCCACCCATGCCTTTGACCAGCGAGCCGGGCACGGTCCAGTTGGCTAGATCGCCGTTCGCGCCGAGGCGTCCGTGGCGTTACGAGGGTCGTCGGGATCGTGTTTCTTCGGTTGCGGTGGGTGGTGTGCAGGCCGGGCAGAGGCCCGTTATTTCGACGATCAGGTTGATGTCGGTGAATCCGTGTTGTTCGGCGGTGGACGCGGCCCATTCCTCGACGGGGTGCACGTCCAGTGAGACGTGGGTGGCGCAGCGGTGGCACACGAGGAAGTAGAGGCAGCCGGGTTCGGTGCAGTATTGGAACAGTTGTTCGCCGGTGGCTGCTCGGGTGGCGTCGATGTGTCCGGCGGCGGCCAGTGTGTGCAGGGCCCGGTAGATGGTGGCCAGGCCGATGGTGGCGCCGGCGTGTCGTAGGCGGACGTGCAGGTCCTGGGCGCTGATGAACCCGGGTACCTGTGCCAGTGCCCGGAACACGGCGCGTCGTTGCCTGGTTTGCAGGGCCCCCGGTGTCCACCGCGGTCGGTCATGACACGGTGAGCCTGGACCGGTCGGGGAGCCGGCTCCGCACCGCCGGTATTGCCAGCACGATGGCGAAACCGGCGGTGGAGACCGCGAGGATCGCGAAGCTGGGTGGCAGCACCGGCACGGCGTAGCTGAGTCCGAGACCGATCCACACGTCGATCACGGCGATCACGGCGGATAGGCTCAGCGCCAAGTAGGGTCGCGCGGTCAGCCGTTGGGCTGTGCCGGCGGGGGTGGCCAGCAGACCCAGCAGCAGCAGGGCGCCGACGGCCTGGGTGGCCTCGGCGGAGGCCGCGGCTACCAGTACCAGGAACGCGAATCCCAGGAACCGCACGGGCACGCCCCGCGCGGCGGCGACGGCGGCGTCGAGCGTGGCGAACAGTAGCGGCCGGGCGATCAGCACCAGCAGCAGACACACGGCTGCCGCGATGATGGTGGCCAACTGGGCGTCGGCGGTGCTGATGCCGAAGATCGAGCCGAACAGGACGTTGACTCCCGCTGCGCCGTTGCCGGTGCTGCGGCTGGTGGTGTAGAGGGTGAGGAAGAAGACGCCGAGCCCGAGGACCCAGGCGAAGATGCTGCCGATGACGACGTCGTCGGCCTGCCCGCGTCGTCCGACCGCGCCCATCAGCAGGGCGATCGCGATGGTCAGCGTGAACAGCCCGATGCGCAGGTCGATGCCGAACGCGAGTGCGGCCAGCGCGCCGGTGAACGCGACGTGGGAGAGGGCATCGCTGGTGAAGACCTGGGCGCGCAGCACGAGGAAGTAGCCGACCAGCCCGCAGGCCAGCGCGATCGCGGTCCCGGTGATGAGGGCGTTGACGAAGAACGGGTGGGAGAACGGCCCGTCGATCAGTCCGGTATGGAGGATAGCGCTCATGACGCGGTCACCCGCCGCGCTCGCCCGCTGCGTAGCCGGTCGGCGCCGCGGGCCAGCTGCGCGACCAGGTAGACGGCGAACGCCAGCGTGCTGACGAAGAACCCGATGGGATACACCGAATAGTAGGCCGCGCTCAGGCCGGCCCAGGTCACCAACACCGCGATCACCACGGTCAGCGCCAGGCTGACCACCGGTCGGGCGGTCAGTGTCTGCGCTGCCGCGGCCGGCATGACCAGCAGTGCGAACACCAACAGCGTGCCCGTGATCTGACTGGCCTCCGCGACCGCGGCGCCGAGCAGGATCAGGAATGCGGTGGACACCAGGCGTACCGGGATCCCCCGTGCCTCGGCGACCACCGGGTCGATGCTCACGAACAGCAACGGCCGCCCGATCACCGCGAGCACCACCAACACAACGACAGTGACCACGAGCAGCACCACCACCTCGGTATCCGTGATACCCAGGAACGTGCCGAACAGCAGCGCGTTGACGCCGTTGAGGAAACCCTTGTACAGCGCGATGAACAGGAACCCGCACGCCAGGGCGAACGCCTGTACGGTGCCGGTCACCGCGGACTCGTGCCCGTAACTACCCTCACCGGCCCGGGGAATGGCCGCGATGACCAGCGCCGCGCCGACACAGAACGCGAAATAGCCGTAGGTCGCGCTCACCCCGATCAGCGTGGCACCGGCCGCACCGGGAAAACCGACCAGGGCGAGGGTGTGACCGGCGAACGTCTGGCGGCGCAACACCATGAACCAGCCCATCACCGCCGAGGCGACCGCGATGATCGTCCCGGCACGGAAGGCGTTGACCATGAACGGAAACGACCACAGTTGCTGGATGTCGGCGATGACGTTCCAGGTCGGACCGGTCGCGCCGTCAGCCAGCCACACCGGAACCTCCCGCGAGCGGCACGCCGTGGTGCACGCCACCGATGGGCGTGTCGGGCCCGCCGACCACGACCAGGCGCTGGTCGCTGGTGCGCAGCACCTCGATCGGCGTGCCGTACAGGCGGCTGAGTGTAGGGCCGGTGATGACCTGTTCCGGTGTACCGGCCACCGCAGCGCCGTGTGCGATGTAGACGATCCGGTCCAGGTAGCCCAGGATCGGGTTGACGTCGTGCGCGACCATCACCACGGCGACGTGCTCGACGCGGCAGATCCGGGCGATCAGCGCGGCGACCGCGCTCTGGTTGGGCAGGTCGAGACTGTCCAATGGTTCGTCCAGCAGCAGGATCCTCGGTCGCCGCACCAGTGCTTGCGCGATGAGCAGGCGCTGCTGTTCCCCGCCGGACAGGCGTCCGATCGGACGGTGCGCGTAGGCGCTCGCGCCGACGAGGTCGATCACCTCGGCGATGCGCGCCTCGGCGGCCCGCCGCCCGACTCTCCTGGGCAACGGCAGCGGCAGGCCCCAGCGGTCGCCGTCGTATCCCAGGCGCACCACGTCGACACCGCGCACCCGGACCGACGGGTCGAAGTTGCGGCGTTGGGGCAGGTAGCCGATCTGGTGGTTGGCGTTGCCGGGTCGCCCGCCCAGCACCGCCAACTCGCCACTCGCGGGCTGAATACCCAGAATCACCTTGACCAAAGTGGACTTTCCGACCCCGTTGGGGCCCAGGATCGACACGAACTCCCCTGCGGCGACGGTCAGGTCCACCCCGCTCCACAACGTGCGTCCGCCCACCCGCACGGCGGCGTCGGACAGGGCGATGAGCGGTTGCCGCCCGTCGATCGCGGTCGCGCCGCGCGGCGGTGGCATCCCCGCGACCGCCACGTGTGCCGAGGTGTTCTGGTTCATGGCTTACCAGCTGCCTGAGCCAGCGCCGCCTCGATGCCCTGCAATTGCTTGACCTGCCACTGCTGGAACGTCGCGGTCGCCGGGTCCAGCGTCTCGGTCACGGTGGTGACCGGGATGCCGGCCGCCTTCGCGGCGTTGACCTGTGCCTGCACGTCCGGCGTGGCGTTCTGGCTGTTGAAGACATAGACCTTGATCAGTTTGTTCTTGATCTGGTTGTCGATGGTCGACTTGTCCGCCGCGGTCGGCTCGCTGCCCTCGCTGATGGCGTCCAGGAACGTTTCCGGCGTCAACATGGTCAGGCCCAGGCCCTGCGCCAGGGGGGTCACGATCGACTCCGACGCGCCGATCGGGGTACCTGCGTACTTGCTTTTGATCTGGGCGATGAGCTGGTTGTACTGGGCCAGACCCTGGTTCTCGAAGTTCTGCTTCTGCTGGTCGAAGTAGGCGGCGTCAGCGGGGTCGATCTTCTTGTAGTCGGTGGTGATCTGCTCGATCATCTGGTGCACGTTGGTCGGGGAGTACCAGCGGTGTGGGTTGCCGCCGACCTGGATGCCGACCAGGTCGCCGACGGTCAGCACGGTCCGGTTGCTGGCGGGGTTGGCCGCGATGAGCTTGGGCGCCCAGGGGTCGTAGCCGATCCCGTTGACGATCACGAACTGTGCCGAGGAGATGGTGCGGGCGTCCGCCGGGGTCACCTCGTAGTCGTGCGGGTCGGTGTCCGGGTTGCTGATGATGCTGGTGACGTTGGCGTGGCTGCCGCCGAGTTGCTTGGCGATGCTGCCCCAGAAGTTCTCCGCGGCCACCACCGTGATCGTGGTACTCGATCCACCCGACGAACTGGTCGTCGCCGTGGGAGCGGTCGAGCAGCCGGCCACCAAACCGGTGGCGGCCAACACAAATCCGGCCACACGGGCGAAACGCTGAACGGTCATCTCGCAACGATCTCCTCGTGCCGAGAGGGGGACAGACCCCGCTCTGGAGTGACTTCCCGGGTGGGCGCGTCGGACGCTAGATGGAAGTGATTGTCATTTCAAGGGCCGGGAACTACGGAAATGAAAACCGTTCCTGTTCTGTGACGTGCATGACCACGCATATGAGGCCGCCGCTGGTCCGTCCCGGTGACAATCGGTCGTGCGCCTTGCTACCTGGTAATGACAACCAGTAGCACTGGTGTACGAGTGTTTCGTCCGCCCCCGCTGGAGGTCGCGCGATGTCCCTGGACGTACCCACCGAGCTGCTGGAACGCGCCGAGCACGGCGATGTCGGGGACACGGACTTCATCGCGTGTGTTCGCGACTCCCTGCCCTATGCCTGGCAGGTGATCTCCGAGGTCGTGACCGACCTGCATGAGGGCACCGCGCCGTTCGCGGACCACGCGACACCGCCGCCGAGCGAGACCGAACGTGGCCAACTGCTGCGCGCACTGGCCTCCGACGCGATCCGCGGCGGCCTGGAGCGCCACTTCGGCGTGAAGCTGGCCTTCCAGAACTGCCACCGTGTCGGGGCTTTCCAGCCGTCCGCTGTGGACAGTGACCGCTACCGGGCGTTCATCTCACCACGCGGGCAACTGCTCAACCAGAGCCCGGAACTGCGCGACTGCTGAGGTCAGTCACGCAGCCGAGGCAGGATCTCAGCGCCGATGCGGGTGATGTTGGCCAGGGTCGCCGCGCGACTGCCGGCGCCTTCCACCATCATGATCACGTGGCGGATGCCGGTGCGTTCGCCACTGGTACGCAAGCGATCCACGCACTCCTCGGGGTTGCCGACCGGATGCAGCTCACACAACAGGTCGGTGTAGTGCCGGGGATCGCGGCGCGGGCGTGGCCGCCCGTCGACCGGTTGGTAGCCGGCCAGTCCGTCGGCCAGCCAGCCCGGCATCGCGGCCCGCAGTTCGGCCACGGCCTGGTCGCGGGAGTCCGCGACGTGGGCCAGCACGGTTGACACGTGCGGGACACCGCGTGGATCACGTCCCGCGGTTCGTGCCGTGGTGTCGTAGTGGTCCAGCATCGCGATCTTGTCGTCGTCGCCCAGGTGCATGCCCAGCAGCATCGGCAGCCCCCGTGCGGCGGCGAGTTCGACTGTCGCCAGCGACGTGCAGGCTACCGTGACCGACGGGCGCGGGCGGGACGCCGGCCGCGGCATCATCGGTACCTCGCGGAAGGCGAAGTGCTCCCCGGCCGCCGCGACCCGTTGGCGCGTCAGGCAGGCCAACAACAGATCCAGCCCTTCGGCGAAGCCGTGCTCGTAGCGGGGCAGGCCGGTGCCGAAGACCTCCAGGTCCACCCACGGGCCGCCGCGCCCGACCCCCAGGCGCAGCCGGCCGTCGGAGAGTTGGTCGAGCAGCGCGACCTGCTCGGCCAGCGCGACCGGATGGGTCGTGGACAACACGCTGACCGCGGTGCCGATCCCGATCCGCGACGTGTGGCCCAGCGCGTACCCGGCGAACGTGATCGCCGAGGGGCACGTGCCATAGGACATGAAGTGGTGCTCGGCGATCCACGCGTCGGCGAACCCGGCCGCCTCCGCGGCCACGACCGCGTCCCTGGTCCGCAGCAGCGCGGCCCGATCGTCCTGACCGGGAAACCGGCCCGCCAGCAGGAAGACGCCGACTCGCACTCGGACTCCTCACCCGCGAGACCAATCGGCGGGAGGATAGCCGATCGACCATGGTAATGACATCCGTTTCCACCTAAGGTGTGAGTGTGTCCGCCATCCGAACCAAGCTCGTGGCCGGACTGGCCGCAGAGGCAGGGCGCGACGTCGTCGGCACGCTCGCGACGACGTCGCGGACCACCGTCGTCCTTGACCGACTCGCGCCATCCACACCGCGCGCCAGGATCGAGTCCGCCGACGCGACCGCACTGCTGGCCAGCATTCCGATCAAAGCACCGTGCGGACGCGGTAACGACCCGCACGGGCAGATCCCGCCCGGCCAACCACTCGCTGGACCCCGATTGTGGCTGCGCCATCACCGTATTCAGCGACCGCCGCCCATTTCACCGAAACGGTTGCACGTCGCGATCGGCGAGCTGCTCGACGGCGTGGTCCGCACTCGCGGCCGAATCTGGGTCGCCACCCAACCCCACACCACATTGTGGCTGGCTATCGTCGACAAGTCCACATGGGACCACCGGAACGGCAGGCGATGGCCGCGCTGCTGACCGACCAGGAACTTACCCTGGCCTTGCGGACCTGGCGGGCTGGCCCGATCCGTTCGCCGGCTGGCCCAGTGACCCACACGGCGGCGACACAAATGACGCCACCGGGAAAGACCGACCATGAAACCAGGCATTCCTGGGTGCCAGGGTTGCGGCACCGAACACTTTCGAGAATAATTGCAGGATTGCGGACGGCGTGGTTCCGTAAACGGCCATACGGTGAGCGGGTTCCGCTCTCCGGCGATGTCCAGCGCCCTTTTAGAATGGTGGAGGTCCGGTGGAGCTCAGCGGGTTGATCATCCGTGCGGCACAGACTGTGGCGACCGGTCTCGGGGGCGCGATCGCCTACGACGGCGTCAAACGCGTGGCCCGCTCGGGTGTGTTCCGCAACGCGGCGGTCACCGTCACCACCTGGGGCCTGCGCGGCGTGCGGGCCGCCGAATCGGGTGCCGAACAGGCGCGGCTCACCATCGGTGACGTCATCAGCGAAGCCCGCGCCCGACTGGGCGAACAAGCACCGGTCCCCGGCGCCGCGAACGGCCACGAGCACTGATGCCGCAACTCATCGCGGCCGCGGCCGGCCGCGCCCGGTTCGTCAGCCAACGACTACGCGGCCACACCGCACACGCGGTCGCCATCGAGGACGCCCTCGACCGAGTGACCGGCGTGCGCCAGGCACACGCCTACCCACGCACCGGCAGCGTCGTGGTCTGGTACGACACCACCCGCTGTCACTCCGACGACCTGGCCAAGGCAATCGACCGCGGCCTCGCCACCGACGCGATGGCAACCGCGGCACGCACACCCCGCTCCGCCGACGTACGCAACGCCGACCTGGCCAGGCTGGCCGTCGGCGGCGCCGCGCTCGCGCTGCTCGGCGTGCGCCGCTACGGACTGCGCCGCCCGCCGATGCTCGGCCCCACCAGCCGCGCCCTCGCCACCGGCGTCACCATCTTCACTGGCTACCCCTTCCTGCGCGGCGCGGTGCGCTCGCTGGCCCGTGGTCGCGGCGCGGGCACCGACGCCCTGGTGTCCGCAGCCACCGTCGCCAGCCTCGTGCTACGCGAGAACGTGGTCGCCCTCACCGTGCTGTGGCTGCTCAACATCGGCGAATACCTCCAGGACCTGACGCTGCGCCGCAGCCGCCGGGCCGTGTCCGAACTCCTGGCCGGCAGCCAGACCCGCACCTGGCTGCGCACCGCCGACGGCGTCGAGATCCAGGTCGACATCGCCGACCTGGACATCGACGACGAGGTCGTGATCCACGAGCGCGTGGTCCTGCCGGTCGACGGCGTGGTCGTGGACGGCGACGGCATCGTCGACCAGTCCGCCGTCACCGGCGAACAACTACCCATCACCGTTGACACCGGGATATCCCTGCACGCGGGCTCCGTACTGCTACGCGGCCGTATCGTCGTACGCGCCACCGCGGTGGGCCGCGACACCGCCATCGGGCGGATCATCACCCGAGTCGAACAAGCACAAGACGACCGCGCCCCCATCCAAACCGTCGGCGAGACGTTCTCCCGCCGCTTCGTGCCCGCCTCGTTCGCTCTGTCCGCGTTGACGTTCCTGGTGACCAGGGACGTCCGGCGGGCGATGACGATGCTGCTCGTGGCCTGCCCCTGCGCCGTCGGCCTGGCCACACCGACCGCGATCAGCGCCGCGATCGGCAACGGAGCCCGCCGCGGCATCCTCATCAAAGGCGGCGCCCACTTGGAGGCAGCGGGTCGGGTCGACGCGATCGTGTTCGACAAGACCGGCACCCTCACCATCGGCCGACCGGTCGTCACCAACGTCATCGCCTTCGACGACACCTGGTCACCGGAACGGGTCCTCGCCTACGCCGCCAGCTCCGAAGTCCACTCACGACACCCACTGGCCCAGGCCGTCATCCGCTACACCGAAGAACGCCGCATCGAAATCCCACCACACGAGGAATGCGAAGTCCTGCTCGGGCAAGGAATGCGCGTCCACAGCGACGGCCGCGTCATCCTTATCGGCAGCCGCGAACTCCTGCACCAGCAAGGCGTCCCGATCAGCCCCGAAGCCCACGACTGGGTCCGCCGGCTGCAACAGACCACCGAAACACCGCTGCTGCTGGCCGTGGACGATCACCTGATCGGCCTGGTCTCCCTACGCGACACCATCCGACCCGGATCACGGGAAGTCCTCGACGCGCTACGCGCCGACGGCGTCAAACGCATCGTGCTGCTCACCGGCGACCACCCCGACACCGCCGCCGCGGTCGCCGCGGAACTGGGCATCGACGAATTCCAGGCCCAGGTCATGCCCGAAGCCAAACAGGACATCGTCCGACAACTCCAGGCCGAAGGGCACACCGTCGCCGTCGTCGGTGACGGCACCAACGACGCCCCCGCGCTCGCCCTGGCCGACATCGGCATCGCGATGGGCGTCGCCGGCACCGACGTCGCCGTCGAAACCGCGGACGTCGCCCTCGCCGCCGACGACCTCAGCGCCCTGCTCGACCTGCGCGACCTCAGCCGCCGCAGCATCACCATGATCCGCCAGAACTACGGCATGTCCATCGCCGTCAACATGACCGGCCTACTCGTCTCCGCAGGCGGCGCGCTCTCCCCGGTAGTGGCGGCCATCCTGCACAATGCCTCGTCCGTCGCCGTGGTCGGCAACAGCTCCCGACTCATCCGCCATCAAATCAACCGCCAAACCGACACTGATCGGGCATCGTGAGCGCAGCGGTTCGAGCAGAACCGTTGCTGCACCGTCGAAATCGGCCGCTGGATCGAGCTCGGTCGCGCCGCTCGGTTCGGCCTGGACTCCGCGATCGAGAGCCTGGCCAGCCTCATCGTGGTCTGGCGGTTCACCGGTTCCCGTACACTGTCCGACACCGCCGAAACCCGCGCGCACCGGGCCGTGGCTATCACGTTCTTCCTGCTGGCGCCTTACCCCGCCGTCGACGCGATCACCACGCTGCTCGGCCGCTCCCGTGCTGGTCGGATTGCCGGGCGACACCCTGCTCGGCTGGTGGTGGGCGGACCCCATGATCGGCCCGGGCATCGGCGCCCTCGCCGTCCGCGAAGGCATCAACACCTGGCGCCCTCACCCCACGGTCGGCATAGGAAGCGGTCCGGCGGTGGCAGCGAGGAGTCACCCAGCTCCGACAGCGAGACCTACGGGGCCGGTCCCGGCCAGCCCACGCTGTGGTCTCAGGCGGCCCACGTTGTCCCCGCTGGGACTGTAGAACATTCGGTGT
>DATBDL010000451.1:0-6271 GCA_036269975.1 Pseudonocardiaceae bacterium
CCTGGGGGATGCCGATTCCGGTGTCCCGCACCGCGAACGCGACCCGTGCCGGCGCCCGGCGCAACTGCGGCACCCGCACCTCCTCCGGCCCGGCCAGCCGCACGTCCAACACCACGGCGCCGTCCTGGGTGAACTTCACCGCGTTGGAGAGCAGGTTGCGCAGTACCTGTTGCAGCCGTTGCTCGTCGGTGTGCAGCACGGTCGGCACGTCCGGCGCCACGTTCACCGTGAAGTCGAGCTGCTTCTCCACGGTCAGCGGCCGGCACAGTGCCTCGACGTAGCCGACCAGCCCCGCCATCGGCATCGGCGCGACCTCTAGCTGCAACCGGCCCGACTCGACCTTCGCCAGATCGAGAATGTCGTTGATGAGCTGCAACAGGTCGAATCCGGCCGAGTGGATCGTCGTCGCGAACTCGACCTGCTGGCCGGTGAGGTTGCCGCTCTGGTTGTCCGACAACAGTTTCGCCAGCACCAGCAGGCTGTTGAGCGGCGTGCGCAGTTCGTGCGACATGTTCGCCATGAACTCCGACTTGTACTTCGACGTCAGCGCCAGCAGCCGCGCCTTGTCCGCGAGTTCGGTGTTCGACTGCTGCAGTTCGTCCTGGCGGGTCTGGAGTTCGCCGGCCAGCCGCTGCGACTCGGCCAGCAGCGTGTCGGTCCGCGACAGCACCAGGATCGTGTTGACCGTGGTGCCGATCATCTCCTTGAGCTGCTCCAACAGATCCAGGTGCACCGCGGTGAACTCGCTCATCGACGCCAGTTCGATCACGCCGAGCACCTGGTTCTCGAACAGCACCGGCAGCAGGATCAGCGTGCCCGGCCGGCTCGTGCCCAGCCCCGTGACGATCGTGATGTGGTCGGCCGGCGCGCCGGTGACGACGATCGTCCGCTTGTCCAGCGCGACCTGCCCGATCAGTCCCTCACCGAGCCGGAAACCGACCGGCGTGTCGTCCGACGGTCGGTAGGCGTAGCTGCCGGCCAGTTCGAACACCGGCTCGGCGTCGATCTCCTCGCGGATCAGGTAGAACGCGCCGTGCTGCGCCGACACCAGCGGTGTCAGCTCGCTCATCACCAGCGACGCGACCTCGGCCAGGTCGCGCGTGCCCTGCATCCGGCCGGACAGCCGCGCCAAGTTGGTCTTGAGCCAGTCCTGTTCCTGGTTGGCCTTCGTGGTCGCCCGCAGGTTGGCGATCATCTGGTTGATGTTGTCCTTGAGCTCGGCGACCTCGCCCTTGACGTCCATGCTGATCTGGCGCGTCAGGTCGCCGTCGGTCACCGCCGTCGCGACCGCCGCGATGGCCCGCACCTGGGTGGTCAGGTTGCCGGCCAACTGGTTCACGGTCTCGGTCAGCCGCTGCCAGGTGCCGGACACGCCGATCACCTCGGCCTGACCGCCGAGCTTGCCCTCGGTGCCCACCTCCCGTGCGACGCGGGTGACCTCGGACGCGAACGCGGACAGCCGGTCGACCATCGTGTTGATGGTCGTCTTCAGTTCCAGGATCTCGCCGCGTGCGTCCACGTCGATCTTCTTGGACAGGTCGCCCTGCGCGACCGCCGTCGTCACCTGCGCGATGTTGCGGACCTGGCTGGTCAGGTTGCCGGCCATGTTGTTGACGTTGTCGGTCAGGTCCTTCCACGTACCTGCCACATTGGACACTCGGGCCTGGCCGCCGAGAATCCCTTCGGTGCCGACCTCGCGGGCGACGCGGGTGACCTCGTCGGCGAACGCGGACAGCGTGTCCACCATGCCGTTGATGGTCTCCGCCAGCGCGGCCACCTCGCCGCTCGCCTCGACCGTCGAGCGCTTGCTCAGGTCGCCGCCGGCCACCGCGGTGGCCACGGTCGCGATGCTGCGGACCTGGCCGGTCAGGTTGGCCGCCATGACGTTGACGTTGTCGGTGAGGTCCTTCCAGGTGCCGGCGACACCGCGCACCTGGGCCTGGCCGCCGAGCTTGCCCTCGGTGCCCACCTCCCGCGCGACGCGGGTGACCTCGTCGGCGAACGCGGAGAGCCGGTCCACCATGGTGTTCACGGTGTTCTTCAGCTCCAGCATCTCGCCCTTGACGTCCACGGTGACCTGCTGCGTCAGGTCGCCCTGCGCCACCGCGGTCGCCACCTGCGCGATGTTGCGGACCTGGCTGGTCAGGTTGCCGGCCATGAAGTTCACGGAGTCGGTCAGCGCCCGCCACGTGCCGGCGGCACCGGGCACCCTGGCCTGACCGCCCAGTCGGCCCTCGCCGCCGACCTCACGGGCGACGCGGGTGACCTCGTCGGCGAACAGCGCGAGCTGTGTCAGCAGGCCGTTCACGGTCGCCGCGAGGCCGCCGAACTCGGCGCTGGGCAGGCCGTCCGACCGCTCCGTCATGCGGTGCGACAGGTCGCCCTTGGCCACCGCCTGCAACACCCGCGACAGCTCGGTGATCGGCAGCGCCAGATCCTCCAGCAGGCCGTTGACCAGCCCGGCAGCGCTCGCCCAGCCACCCGGCCCGACCTCGCCGACCAGCCGGCCGGTCAGGTGCTCCGCGGTGCGCAGCCCCTCCCGCACGCCGGTCAGTTCCCCGACGAACGACTGGTTGCGCTCGGCGATCTCGTTGAACGCCTGTGCCAGCCGTCCGTACGTCGGGTGGTTGGGCACGGCCAGTCGGCGCTTGAAGTTCCCGTCCCGCAGGTCGTCCAGCGCGGCCAGCAGGCGCACGAGGAACGCGTCATCACCCGCCTGGTGTCGCTCAGCGTTCATTCGTCGACCTCGTCGTCACAGATCGTCACTGTCGTTTCGCCCCCGGCCCAGCCTGCCACGTGCCGCGTGCGGCCACATGGTTGGCGGGGGACCGAACGGGTTAGGGTGGTGGAGCGGCTACGGCCGGTTGTCGCCATGGAGGTGTGTTGACGTGCCGGACATCCCAGTGCCGGACCTCACTCGGACGACCTGGGTCGCCTACCGGTGACGGTGCCCGCCGGCCTGCCGGTGCCGGACGGTGAGTTGCCTGGTGACCTGGGTGACGTCGTCCTGGTGCTCGACGACGGCGGCACGATCCAGCTTGCCAATGCCGCCGCACGACTGCTGTTCCCCGATCTGGTGCCCGGCAGGGCCGTGCGCGTCGGTGACGTGGTGCCGGCCTTGGCGGGCAACCACTCCGACCGTCGCACCAGCCACGGCGAGCTCCGGCTGGCATGGCGGCGGCACACACTGGACTCCGGCTACCTGATCTGGTGGGGGCGACCAGACAACGATGTCACGGAGGACACCGGCCCGTCGCGCCGCTGGTGGACCGATCTCGGCCGCATCCTGGAAGGCACGCTGACACCGGACCGTATCGCCGGTGACCTGGCCCGACTGGCCGTGCCGGCACTCGCGGACTGCTGCGTCGTGCTGATGCCGGCCGCGCTGAGCCGATTCCGTTGGTGGCGCTGCGCGATCCAGGAAACCGGTGACAGCGGCGCGATCACCCAGGGCAGGGTCAGCGACCGTGCCGTCCGCACCGAATCGGTGCTGGCCGACGCGCTGGACGCCGGACCACTGCCGCGCCAGGTGTCCCGTGCCGAACTGGTCGTTGCGGACTGGTTGCTGCCGGCCGGCTTCGGCCCGGTCGGCGATGCCGCAGTCGTTCCGGTGCGCGGACCCGGCCCGGCGATGGGACTTCTGGTGTTGGCCAACAGAGCCGACAGAGCCGACAGAACCGGCGTGGCGAAGGCGATCGACCTCGACGTCCTGACGGAGTTCGCGCGGCAGGCCGACACCGCGCTGGACGCGGCCATCCGGTTCGGCGAACTGGCGACCGTGACGTCCGGCCTCGAGTCCAGCCTGCTGCCGGCCGAGTTGCCGGACGTGCCTGGGGTCCGGATCGCGGCCGCCTACCGGCCGGCACAGGCGGGCCTGCGGGTGGGCGGCGACTTCTACGACGTGCGTGTCGACGAGAACGCCGGTGCCATGTGGGCGTTGGGCGACGCGTGCGGCCACGGCCCGGAGGCCGCGTCGCTCGCCGGTCACGTGCGTAGCTGCTTCGGCGCGCTGAGCCTGGTCGAACGGGCGCCGAGCAAGCTGCTCGCGTTGCTGAACCAGGCCATCCGGCCGACCAGCGGCAGCCGATTCACCACGGCCGTGGTGGGTCGCGTCGAACCGGTCGCCGGTGACGGCGTTCGGCTCACCGTCGGCCGCGCCGGGCATCCGCCGCCGCTGGTGCTGCGGTCCGACGGCACCGTCGAGGACCTGATGGTGCCCGGCGGCCTGCTCGGCGTCTTCCCGGACGTTGAGTTCGAGGAGCACGAGATCACGTTGGCGGGCAACGAAACCTGCCTCGTCTACAGCGACGGCGTGCTGGAGGCGCGACAGGGCGGCGACGAGGGCGAGCAGTTCGGTTTGGACCGGCTGCGCCGGGTGCTGGCCAGTTATCGGGCCGCGTCCGTCGCCGAACTCGTCGAAGGCGTGCACGGCGAGGTGATCCGCTGGCTCGCCGGCCGGCACCACGACGACATCACACTGCTGGCCATCCAGGCCGGTCCCACTGGTCCCGTGCCGGTCGAGATCGCAGGCTGACCACTTCAGGTTTCCCGGCCCAGTTGGCAGGGGAACCAACGAAATGTGAGGTGCCAGGGCGAACGGCGCCGGCGAGCAGCCAGACGGAGGTGACCGTGCGTCCCAGCGAGAGTTCTGCGCACATGGCCGGTGGGGTGGAGGTCCGGCTGCCCGCCGACCTGGCCCAACTGTTCGTGCTCAGATCCCTTGCCGCGACACTGGCCATTCGGCAGGAGTTCAGCCTCGACGGGATCGAGGACGTGAAGCTCGCCGTGGACGAGATGTGTTCCGCCGTCGCTGTCCGGGCCTGCCGGGGCGCCGAGTTGATCTGCCAGTTCGCCGCGCAGGACGGCCGCGTCGACGTCGCGGTGACCGCTCTCTCGGACGTGGCCGAGCCGATCTCGAAGGACACCTTCGGCTGGCTGGTACTGACGTCGCTGACCGACTCGGTGTCCTCGTGGACGACGCCCGACCCGTCCGGCGCGCACCGCCTGTTCGCGGTCCTCTCCGTGCGTGGCGGTGTTGCCGGACCGCTTTGACCTGCTGATTCTCCTGGTCCGGACGGTGGACGGCATGGCGTGATCGCTGTGCCGGGTGGCAGAGTCTAAGGTTGTATTGGTTGAGCACCCAGCCGAGCCGACATGTCACGTTCCAGGAGGTCGAAGTGGCTGAAGCCGGCAGGCAGCCGCGGGATTCGGACCAGGCCGACGCGCCGACGTCGGTCGGAAGCGTCACGGCCGCTGCCATCGACGTGCGGGTCGCCACGTCGACCGATCAACTGGTGGTGCTGCGGGTGTCCGGCGAGATCGACATGCTGACGGCACCGGTGCTCACCGAACACGTCCAGGAGCAGTTCGCGCGGACTCCCGCGCCGCGCACCCTCGTGTTCGACCTGACCAGGGTCAGTTTCCTGGGTTCGGCGGGCCTGGCGGTGCTCGCGCACGCCCAGACGATCGCGTCCGACCGGGGCGACGCGGTCCAGGTCGTCGCGAACGCGCGTGCAGTGCTGCGGCCGCTCGAGGTCACCGGCCTGGACAAGGTGCTCGACATCCGGCCGGAATTGCCAGCCTGATCCAACGTCGATCCGGCGCTGGTCCTCACCAAGGCCCCACTCACCAGGCGTTTCACCCCGCCCCCGATCAGGATTCTGACCACGTTTGGCAGAGCCACCACGGGGTATTGCCGATGTGTCGGTTGTTGACGATCACGGAGGTGAGTTGGGGTGGCTGACATTCGACGGTTGCCGGGACCGGTGGCGGAGCGTTGGGACTGGCAGTTGCGGGGATTGTGCCGCCAGTTGGACAGCTCGGTGTTCTTCACGCCGGAGCGCGAACGCGGTGCGATTCGAACCAGGCGGGAACAGCACGCCAAGGCGGTGTGCGCGCGTTGTCCGGTACTGCAACAATGCCGTGAGCATGCGTTGCGCGCTCGTGAGCCGTACGGGGTGTGGGGCGGTATGACCGAGCACGAACGCAAGGTGACACTGCGGGGGGTAGCCGACCTTGCTCTCGGAGTAGCCTGACGCGGCGGGCGCCTTCGGGTAGTTTGTGCCCTTGATCATGCTCATGCCGGCGTCGCGTGACGGAGGGGTGGATGGGGGGCATGGACACGGTGATCACGGCGGGGCAGGTGCTGCCAACACCTGATTCCCCGCTTCGTGACGGTGCCGTGCTCATCAGGGACGACCGCATCGCGGCGGTCGGGCCGAGGACCGATGTGCTGCGTGTCGCCGGACCGGAGGCGATGCGCTGGGATTTC
>DATBDL010000452.1:0-4820 GCA_036269975.1 Pseudonocardiaceae bacterium
ACGCCATCGGCGGAGCCGCGCAGCGCCCTTGACCACCCAGCACCGACCGTTACGACAATGAAGAAATCGGGACGAGCAGACCAACCCGAACGACGCGACCCCCGACAACAGACAAGCCCTGACGCCGGGCCAACCTCAAGGTTCGGGGTCCTGCTTCACTCCGATCTCCGCATCGTCGGGGTGAGGCAGAAATGATCAAGCAACCCCAAGCTGTTCTCTCTGCTCGTGACATCCCGCCGTTCGGGGTCTCTCCGCCATTGGCCCTTACCGGCCCGCTGTGCCGAGTGGTTGCGATGCTCTGAGCCCGTTGCGCTGCTGGGCGGCGGCTTCGGTGACGAGTCGGGTCTCGCGGTCCGTCGCAGTTGGTGCGCCTGCCTGCCTGGCCGGCCCCTTGCCCCCCACCGGGACGTTTTGTCGGTATCGGCGGAGGGCACTGCTTCTGTGACGCATTCGAACTGGGTTGAAATCCGAGGGCTCTGCTGTTGCAGTGATGGTGACCAACCCACCGGAACCGGCCGAGGCGCAGGAAGCAGGTACTACACCCATGGCGACGACCACCCCGGACAGCCGCCCGCAAGGCGTTGGCTTTCGGTCGGAACGGGGGCCGGTGCTTGCCGCCTTGATGCTCTGTACCGGGCTTGTCGCGCTCGACAGCACGATCATCGCCACCGCCGTTCCTTCGATCGTTCGTGATCTTGGCGGGTTCGCGCAGTTCCCGTGGCTCTTCTCGATCTACCTCCTCACCCAGGCCGTGACCGTTCCGCTCTATGGGAAACTCGCCGACGTCGTCGGTCGCAAACCGGTGATGTTCTTCGGGATCGCCGTCTTCCTGGTTGGCTCCGTCCTGTGTGGGCTGGCCTGGAGCATGCCGGCGTTGATCGCCTTCCGGGCCGTGCAGGGCATTGGCGCTGGCGCGATCCAGCCGATGAGCATGACCGTCGTCGGTGACCTCTACACCGTCGAGGAACGCGCGAAGGTTCAGGGCTACCTGGCCAGTGTCTGGGGCATCTCCGCCGTCATCGGGCCTACCCTCGGCGGCGTCTTCTCACAATATGTCTCCTGGCGCTGGATCTTCTTCGTGAACCTGCCGCTGGGCATCATCGCCTCGATCGTGCTGGCTCGGCGGTTCCGCGAGAAGGTCACGCAGCGTACGTCGCACCGCATCGACTACGCGGGGGCCGCACTGCTCACCGTCGGTTGTTCGCTGTTGATTCTCGGGTTGCTCCAGGGTGGCGTGTCGTGGGCCTGGGTGTCCGTGCCCAGCGTCGGCATCTTCGTGGTGGCCGTGGCCCTTCTGGTCGCGTTCGTGCTGGTGGAGGCGCGAACGGCCGAACCTGTGCTGCCGCTGTGGGTGTTCCGGCGGCGGGTGCTCACGGGCGGCAACCTGGCGACCGTGGGCATTGGCGCGCTGCTGATCGGGCTGAGTTCTTACGTGCCGACATACGTCCAGGGTGTGTTGGGTACCGGAGCACTGGTCGCCGGGTTCGCGCTGGCCGCGTTGACCGTCGGCTGGCCGCTGTCGGCTACCTTCGCCGGCCGTGTCTACTTACGGATCGGCTTCCGCAGCACCGCATTACTGGGCAGCGCGATCGTGATCGTCGGCGCGGTCCTGTGTGCTTTGCTGCCGGAGAACGCCCAGGTCTGGCAGGCTGGCGGCGCCTGTTTCGTGGTCGGCGCGGGGCTCGGCCTGACCGCCAGCCCGACGCTGGTCGCGCAGCAGTCGGTGGTGGGCTGGGAGCGGCGCGGCGTCGTGACCGGCGCGAACATGTTCTCCCGGTCTACCGGGAGCGCAGTGGGCGCCGCCGTGTTCGGTGCGATCGCCAACAGCACGCTGGCCAGTCGGCTGGCGCATCCACCCGCCGCGGTGTCCGCTGCGCTGGGCGGCAAGGGGGTCGACGCCACCAGCCTGGTGTTGGGCGGCAGCCTGCCGACCAAGGACGCCGGTGTCGCCGCGTTCGTCCGTGACGCGCTGTTCGCGGCGTCGCACTACGTGTTCCTGGCGCTCGTGGTGGTCGCGGTGCTGGCGGCGGCCGCGTTGCTGCTGATGCCGCACCGCACCGAACAGCTCGTGTTCGACTGATCGTGACCGCCCGAACCAGGGCGGTGAAACCGGCCACGCCGTCGCTGCCTGGGCCGATACCCTGCCCCCGTGGACGAGACCGGGCAGTGGCGTCGCCGCAGGCGCTCCGGTGGATTCACGTTTCTGTGGGGCATGCTGTGCGGCGCGACCGGCATGGTCTACGGCATGGTCACCGGCAACCAGCCGGACACGCCGCTGTTCGACGCGTTGGGTGCGCTGGGCATCGTGCTGCTGTTCACCGGGCTGGGGGTCGGCGGCATCGGCCTGCTGAGCTGGGGTGTTGCGGCAATAGCGCTGCGCCGCCGCCGGCACTCACGGAGCCTCTGACGCGACCAGCCGCACCGACCTGCCGGCGTGCGTGATCACGTCGCCGTGGTGCAACTGCCGGCCGCGGCGGATGTCGACCCGGCCGTTCACGGTGACCTCTCCGTCCTCGATCATGGCCTTGGCCTCGCTGCCGTCATCGGCGAGACCGGCCAGTTTCAGGAACTGGCCGAGCCGGATCATGTCGTCGTCGATCGTCACCTCGGGCACGCGCGTCACGGCCGCCTATCTCACACACTCCGGGGCGCCAACGCAACCCCATCAGCAACAACAGCCTCATGCGTCTCGTGCGGCCGCATCCAGTCGAACGTCAGCTCGACCGCCCGGCGCCAGTTGCCGTACTCGGACTCCCTGCGGGTCGCGTCCATGCTCGGCGACCACTGGGCGGCGCGGTGCCAGTTACCGCGTAGCCCTTCCAGGTCCGGCCAGTAGCCGACGGCCAGCCCGGCCGCGTACGCCGCGCCCAGCGACACCGTCTCCACCACCATCGGCCGCACCACCGGCACGTTCAGCACGTCCGCGATGAAGCCCATCAGCAGGTTGTCCGCGGTCATCCCGCCGTCGACCTTCAACGTCCGCAGTTCGAGACCGGAGTCGGCGTTCATCGCGTCGACCACCTCGCGGGTCTGCCAGCCGGTCGCCTCGAGCACGGCCCTGGCCAGGTGGCCCTTGGTGATGTACGACGTCAGGCCGGCGATCACGCCGCGCGCCTCGCTGCGCCAGTACGGGGCGAAGAGACCCGAGAACGCCGGCACGATGTAGCAGCCGCCGTTGTCGTCGACCGTCCTGGCCAGTGTCTCGATCTCCGGCGCGCTGCCGATCAGGCCCAGGCCGTCCCGGAACCACTGCACCAGCGAGCCGGTGATCGCGATCGAGCCCTCCAGCGCGTAGACGGCGGGCTCCTCGCCGATCTTGTAGCCGACGGTCGTCAACAGGCCGTGCGTGGAGTGCGCCGGCACGTGACCGGTGTTCATCAGCAGGAAACTGCCGGTGCCGTAAGTACATTTGGCCTCGCCGGGCGCGAAGCACGTCTGGCCGAACAGCGCCGCGTGCTGGTCGCCGAGCGCCGCGCCGATCCGGATACCGGGCACCACACGTGTGGTGCGGCCGTAGGTCTCTGTCGACGAGCGGATCTCCGGCAGCATCCGGCGTGGAATGTCGAAAAAGGACAGCAGCTCGTCGTCCCACGCCAACGTACGCAGGTCCATCAGCAGCGTGCGGCTGGCGTTGGTCACGTCGGTGACGTGCACGCCGCCGTCCGGGCCGCCGGTCAGGTTCCAGATCAGCCAGCTCTCCATCGTGCCGACGATGACGTCACCGCGTTCGGCCCGCTCCCGCACACCGGGCCGATGGTCGAGCAGCCAACTGATCCTCGGTGCCGAGAAGTACGTCGCCAGCGGCAGGCCGGTACGTTCGTGCACGGTCGCCGCGAACGGGCGGGCGGCCAGTTCCTCGACCAGTTCGTCGGTTCTGGTGTCCTGCCAGACGATGGCGTGGCCGATCGGGACACCGGTGTGCCGGTCCCACAGCACGACGGTCTCACGCTGGTTCGCGATGCCGACGGCGACCACCTGGTCGGCGCCGATCGCGGCCTGCTTCAACGCCTGCGGCACCAGCCGTTCCAGGTTGCGCCAGATCTCGACGGCGTCGTGCTCGACCCAGCCGGGCTTCGGGAAGAACTGCTGATGTTCTTTCTGCACAACGGAATGCAGCCGGCCACGCTGGTCGAACAGAATGCATCTGGTCGACGTGGTCCCTTGGTCGATCGACATCACGTACCGCTGGACCATGGCGCTCCTGTCGTGTCCCCTACCACCGCGAAGCCCCGAGATTGCTGGAGACCGCACGCGCGGCGTCCCGAACATAGCCGACCAGGGCCGATGCCGGCTCGCCCCGCCCGTCACAGATCCGTTCCACGGCACCGGAAACGCCGATGGCACCGACGACCAACCCACCGTAACCACGGATCGGCGCCGCGATGCTCGCCTGGCCGGGCGCGAACTCCTCGGTGTCGGCGGCCCAGCCGTGGTCGCGCACCTCGCCCAGTGCCCGCGCGAGCACCTTCGGCGCCACGATGGTGCGGCGCGTGAACGCCGTCAGCTCACCGCGCTGGAGCACACCGGCCAGTTCCACGTCGTACGCCAGCAACACCTTGCCCAACGCCGACGCGTGCAGCGGCAGCAGCGAACCGACGTCGAGGGTTTGCAGTGAGTCGTCCGGTCGGAACACGTGGTGCACGACGAGCACGGAGCCCTCCAGCGGCGCGCCGATCCGGACCGCCTCCCCACTGCGCGCCGCGAGCGCGTCGGCCCAGTTGATCGCGCGTGACCGCAGCTCGTTCACGTCCAGATAGCTGGTGCCCAGGTGCAGTAGGGCGGCGCCGAGCTGGTACTTGCCGGTGGACCTGTCCTGCTCG
>DATBDL010000453.1:0-4492 GCA_036269975.1 Pseudonocardiaceae bacterium
CAACGGTCCACACATCCGCCGAGTTGTCCACAATTCGATCCCCAGATGTGGGTGGTGTGGTCCCCAGGCTCGGAGCTCCGTCCACAGGCGTCCACATCCCTTGTGCATGGCCAAATATTCACCTTCGTGGGTGGCCGGAAACGCCGAAGGCCGGCATCCGTGGTGGGATGCCGGCCTTCGGAAGCGATGGCGCGAGCGCTAGCCCCGTGCGCGCTGCTTGATCCGGGACGTGAGCTCCTGGACCTGGTCGTAGATCCGGCGGCGCTCCGCCATCTCCTTGCGGATCTTCTTGTCCGCGTGCATGACCGTCGTGTGGTCGCGGCCGCCGAACGTCTGGCCGATCTTGGGCAGCGAGAGGTCGGTCAGCTCGCGGCACAGATACATGGAGATCTGCCGTGCCTGCGCGAGTGCCTTCGTCTTGCCAGGCCCGCAGAGGTCGTCGATCGACACCGCGAAGAACTCGGCCGTGACCGCCATGATCGTGGAGGCGCTGATCTCCGGCGCCTGGGAGTCCGGGATGAGGTCGCGCAGCACGATCTCGGCGAGCTGCACGTCCACCGGCTGCCGGTTGAGCGAAGCGAACGCCGTCACCCGGATCAGCGCGCCCTCGAGTTCGCGGATGTTGCGCTCGATCCGGTCGGCGATGAACTCCAGCACCTCGGCCGGCGCCGCCAGCCGGTCCTGCGCCGCCTTCTTGCGCAGGATGGCGATCCGCGTTTCCAGCTCCGGCGGCTGGATGTCGGTGATCAGGCCCCACTCGAACCGGGTGCGCAGCCGGTCCTCCAGCGTGCCGAGCCCCTTGGGCGGCCGGTCGGAGGACACCACGATCTGCTTGTTCGCGTTGTGCAGCGTGTTGAAGGTATGGAAGAACTCCTCCTGGGTGCCTTCCTTGCCCTCCAGGAACTGGATGTCGTCCACCAGCAGCACGTCGACATCGCGGTAGCGGCGCTGGAACGCCACCTTCCTGTCGTCGCGCAGCGAGTTGATGAAGTCGTTGGTGAACTCCTCGGTCGACACGTACCGCACCCGCATGCCGGGGAACAGCCGCTGGGCGTAGTGCCCGACCGCGTGCAGCAGGTGGGTCTTGCCCAGCCCCGACTCGCCCCAGATGAACAGTGGGTTGTAGGCGTGCGCCGGCGCTTCGGCCGACGCGACGGCGGCCGCGTGCGCGAAGCGGTTGGACGAGCCGATCACGAACGTGTCGAAGGTGTACCGCTCGTTCAGGCGGGTCTGCGAGGTCTGCGGCTTGGCCGGTGCCGTGAACGGTTCGCTGACCGGACCGGACTGACCGGACTGCTTGCCGGCGAAGGTGGGCCAGATCTCGTGCACGGTGGCGAGCGCGTCACCTTCCTCGTCCACCTCGTCGGCCTCGGCTCCGTCGGCACCGGGGATGACATCGCCGTCCAGGTCGGTCGGCAGCACGTCCGCCGGCACCGGTGGCAGCACAGCCGGCTTCGCGGCGTCCACCTTCACAGCGAGGGAGACGTGGCGGCCCAGCCGGCGGGACAACGCGTCGGTGATCGGCGCGCGCAGTGCGCGCTCGATCGCCTCCTTCGCGAAGTCGCTCGGCGCGGCGAGCAGCGCGGTGCCGTCCAGCAGGCCGATCGGCCGGGTCACCCGCATCCAGGCACGTTGTTGCGGTGACAGCGTGCCGTCCGAGAGTTCCTGGACGACCTGCTCCCACACGAGGCCGAGATTGGTCTGGTCGGACAACTGCGGGTTCCCCTCCCCTCGTACGGGCTACACACGGCGTCGGTTCGTCGCACTCGCGGGTGGAACCCACATAGTGCCGGATGGAAGGAGCACCGTGCGTCGAGGTGTCCACAGGGTTGTCCACAACTGTGCACGAATGTACGGCAGTCCGGCGCTCGGCCGGCCGCACCTGCCAGCCAGGTCCCCCCTCGCCCACAACAGAAGGGGCACGCTAACAAGCGTGGCGCCTTGCCACAAGAGTCCCTCGGGGCAAGTATCGCCAGGCGGAAGCCGGATCGCCGAACGACATGGCTGGGTACCCCCGATTTGGTGAGGCCGGTCGTTGGTGCGTACCCTCGAAGTGTCTCCCGTTTGCGGCGGGTGCCTTTGGCGTGCACTCGCACCATGGCTCGCATCGTGCCAGGAGACCGAACTGACCTGTTCGTAACAGAAGCCTGGAGACCGACCGTGAGCAAGGGCAAGCGCACCTTCCAGCCCAACAACCGCCGTCGAGCCAAGACCCACGGGTTCCGGCTGCGGATGCGTACCCGCGCTGGCCGGGCGATCCTGTCCGCCCGTCGGCGCAAGGGTCGCTCCGAGCTGTCGGCCTGATCACCGCCACGCCGTGCTCCCCGCGGCGGCCCGACTCACCCGTAGCCAGGAGTTCGGGACGGTGGTCCGCCGGGGACGTCGTGTCGGGCGGCCCCGGCTGGTTATCCATGCCCTGATGGCGCCGCAGTGTCTTGGAACTGCGTCGGACCCCGATCAGAAACCGATGCCCACCCGGACGGCCATTCCGGTCGCCAGGGTGGGTTTCGTCGTGAGTAAGGCGGTCGGCAATTCGGTGGTCCGCCACCGGGTTACCCGGCGGCTGCGGCACCTGGTGGCCGACCGGCTCGGAACTTTGCCGGCCGACTGTGCGTTGGTGATCAGGGCGTTGCCGGCATCGGCCGCGGCCTCCAGCAGCGAACTCGGGGCGGATCTGGACGGGGCGCTGCGTCGACTCAATCTGACGTTAAGTGGCGATGTGGCATGACTGGCGCGCACCTGGACGGCGACCCGGCGACACCGGAGACGGTCGCGACAACTCGGGCCCGACCCGGTGTGGCGGCGCGGCCGCTGGTGCTCCTGATCACCGGCTACCAGCGGTTCGTCTCACCGTTCCTGCCGCCGAGCTGCCGGTTCTACCCGAGTTGCAGTGCGTACGCCGTCGAGGCGCTGACCGTGCACGGCGTGCTGCGTGGTAGCTGGCTGACGGTGCGCCGGCTACTGCGGTGCGGGCCGTGGCATCCGGGCGGGCTGGACCCGGTACCGCCGCGCCGCGACCGCGACCAAGACCCTGGGCACCACACGGTCCTACATCGGGATCGAGTCCACCAGACCCCTGCCGAGGAGTAGTTCCGTGAGTTCGATTACCAATATTCTCTACTTCATCGTGTCGTTCATCCTGTGGTGTTGGCACAGGGTGTTCGGGCTCATCCTCGGTCCGTCGAGCTTCATCGGCTGGGCGCTGTCGATCATTCTGCTGGTCTTCACCCTGCGGCTGGTCCTGCTGAAGCCGGCGGTCCACCAGATCCGGTCGATGCGCAAGATGCAGGCATTCGCGCCGGAGATGAAGAAGATCCAGAAGAAGTACGCCAACGATCGGCAGCGCCAGGCACAGGAGATGCAGAAGCTCCAGAAGGAGCACGGGGTGAACCCGCTCGGCGGCTGCCTGCCGATGGTGTTGCAGATCCCGGTGTTCCTCGGCCTGAACCACGTGTTGCGTTCGTTCCGGCCCGGCACCAACGAGGTCTACTTCTTCAAGGCTGCCGATGTGCACTCGTACCTGGACGCGAAGCTGTTCGGCGCGCAGCTCGGTGATGCGGTCTTCGGCATCGGCACGCTCGGCGGTACGCCCGGCTGGCACTGGGCGGTCGCGCCGGTCGCGATCCCGCTGATGATCGCGGCCAGCGTCGCGACCCACTTCACCGCTCGGCTGTCGGTACAGCGCCAGGCGGCGATGGGTACCCCGACCACCGGCCAGACCGCGATGATGAACAAGCTGACCTTGTACATTTTCCCGCTCGGTGTGCTCGTCTTCGGTGGCGGCTTCCCGGTCGGACTGCTGCTCTACTGGTTGAGCAACAACGGCTGGACGCTCGCCCAGCAGCACTTCGTCTACAAGAAGATGGATGTCGAGGAACTGCAGAAGAAGGCAGAGGCGCAGGAGGCTCGGCTGGCGTTGGCTCCGAAGGTGGGCCAGAAGCCGGTCGTGGGCCAGAAGCCGAACGCGGCGAAGAAGCGCCCGACGAACCAGCAGAAGACCGACGCGGTCGAGGACGCCATCCCGCAGGGTTTCGTCGAGGATGCCGTTCCGGTCGAGGACGAGAAGCCGGCTGCCAAGGCGCAGCAGAACGGCAAGGGCCCGCAGCGGCGACCGCAGCCGCGCGACCCACGGCGACCGGTCAAGCCGACCGTGCCGAATCCGGCCGCGCGCGGCAACGGCGCGAAACCCGGCAGCGCCAAGCAGGACAGCTCCAAGCAGGACAGCACGCCAGCCAACGGCAAGGCGGGCACCGAGATTCCCGGTCTGATATCGGACCGTTCCCGGCGAAAGAAGCAGGATCGGAAGCGCGGCTGAGCGCGGCCGGTTCTGGAGAGGAGAAGACGTGTCGGAGGCGTTGCAGGACACCGACCAGGCACCCGATGTCGATGAAGAACAGACGGAGGGACAGTCGGCGCGGTCGTCGTCGGAGGACCTGTTGGTCCACGAGGGCGATGTCGCCGGAGACTACCTGGAGCGGCTGCTCGACCTGCT
>DATBDL010000454.1:0-4244 GCA_036269975.1 Pseudonocardiaceae bacterium
CTGGCCAGCCCGCGCCGAGGGCCGCCGCTGCCGGCCTGACCGGATCTGAAGTTCCGGTCACCCGCACCCGTCCCCGTCGAACGAGCACCCCTTCGAACCGGTGCCCACATACCCGTGGAGTCATTCCCGTCATGTCGAAAACCATTGCCCGTACCGGCGCGCTCGTGACAGCGACCGGCCTGTTCGTCCTGCTCGGCGCCGGAGTGGCGTCGGCACACGTGTCCGCGCACAGCCCGGACAACCCCGCCAGGGGCGGCGACGCCGAGATCGTGTTCCGAGTGCCGGACGAGGAGGACACCGCGAACACCGTCAAGGTGCAGGTGAACTTCTCCACCACCAGCCCACTGTCCAACGCGGACATCAAGCCGGTGCCCGGCTGGTCCGCCCAGGAGAACATGGTCACGTTGGCCAAGCCCGTCAAGTTCTCCGACGAGACCGTCACCCAGGCCGTCGGCTCGATCGTCTGGACCGCGAACGCGGGCGGCGGCATCGCGCCCGGCCAGTTCCAGGAGTTCGCGATCTCGGTGGAAGGCTTGCCGGACAACACGAACGAGCTTCTCATGCCGGCCGTGCAGACGTACAGCAACGGCGACGTCGTCAACTGGAACCAGCCGACAGTGGCCGGCCAGGCGGAGCCGGAGCACCCGACGCCGAACCTCGCCCTTGCCGCCACCGCCACCGCCGGCGGCGACGACGCGACGGCGACGGCGACGGCCGCCACGCCGACGGCAGCGGCCGGCAACTCGGACAGCGCCGCGCGCTGGCTCGGTGGCGCCGGCCTGATCGTC
Source organism: Pseudonocardiaceae bacterium (assembly GCA_036269975.1). Classification (GTDB taxonomy): domain Bacteria; phylum Actinomycetota; class Actinomycetes; order Mycobacteriales; family Pseudonocardiaceae; genus DATEPR01. The sequence continues at coordinate 789 of DATBDL010000454.1, forward strand.
GCCGCGATCGCGCTCGGCTTCGGTCTCGGCGCCTTCGTGCGCGGTCGCCGGCCGGCGACGAGCTCGGCCGGCAAGGCAGGTGCCAAGCAGGAGTCGTCGGTATGAGAAGGCTGATCATCGGGGCGTTACTGGCTGGTTTCGCGGTGCTCGGCCTCGCTTCACCCGCGTTCGCGCACAACGTGCTCGTCGGCAGCCAGCCGACGACCGGCACGAGCGTGACGGCCGGCCCGACCCAGGTGCGGTTCGACTTCAACGCACCCGTGCGCACCGGCCCGAACACGATCACGGTCCTCGGCCCGGACGGCACCCACTGGGAACGCACCGCCACCGCCACCGTCAACGGCAACTCGGTGTCCACCCAGGTCGCGCCGCTCGGCCCGGCCGGTGTCTACACCGCCAGCTACCGGATCATCTCGGCCGACGGCCACCCGGTCACCGGCGACATCACGTTCACGCTCACCAAGGCCGGCAACGGCACCCCGATCACGGAGGCGGCGGCCACCACCAGCGGCAGTGGCGGCGGTGGCGTTCCGGTCTGGGTGTGGATCGTCGCCGGGGCACTGGTGCTGGGCGTCGGGCTGTGGTTCGCGCTGCGCTCGGCCAAGGCGCCGGCGGAGAGCGAGAAGCCCGCGTGACCACCCCGACCACGACCGCCACTGCCCGCCGGCCGCGTTATCCGCTGCTGGTCGTGCTGGTGTGCGGCGCGGTGCTCGGCGTCGCCGTGGGGCTCGCGCTCACCGCGTCCGCCGTGGTGCCGGGCATCACGGCGCCGGGTACGGCGGTCGTGGTCGGGTTGCCACTGTCGCGGGCACTGGTGGACATCGCCGCGCTGACCACGGTTGGCCTGAGCTTCCTGCCCCGCTTCATCGGCGTCGACCGCGCCCGGCGCGCGGACCGCGCGCTCGACCTGACCCGCAGGATGGCCGCCGTCAGCGCTGCGGCCTGGCTGATCGCCGCGCTGACGTCGCTGGTGCTGGAGACGGCCGACTACACGCCTGGCCAGCCGGTCACCATGGCCGCGATCCAGCAGTACGTCGATACGATCCCGTCCGGCCAGGCACTGGTGGTCGTGGCGTGCTGCGCGTTCATCTACCTGGTCATCGCGGTGCTGGCGATCCGGCGCGGTGAGGCGATCCCGGTCGAGCTGCGGATCACGGTGGCGCTGTTCGCGTTGCTGCCGTTACCGGTGACCGGCCACGCCGCGTTGGACGCGGCCGCCTGGCGCGACGTGACCCTGATCTCGATGGAACTGCACGTGCTGTCCGCGGTGAGCTGGACCGGCGGGCTGCTCGCCGTGATGACGTTGCTGGCACTGCACCGCGACCTGCTGGCCGACGCGCTGCCCCGGTTCTCCCGGCTGGCCACGGTCTGCGTGTTCGCCACGGCCGTCACCGGCGCGTTCAACGGCTGGTTCGAGCTGTACGCGACGCCCGGCGTGCACTGGTACGTGGCCCTGTTCACCACCGGCTACGGCTTGATCCTGATCGGCAAGATCGTCTGCGTCGCCGGCGCGGGAGCGCTCGGCGGCTACACCCGCTTCAAGCTGCTGCCCGGCATCGCCGCCCGCCGCCCGACGGCGGTGCTCACCTGGTGCACCCTGGAGATCGCGGTGCTCGGTATCGCGTTCGGCCTGGCGGCGGTGCTGGTCAGGGCACCCGTGGTGCAGAGCTAAGCGGCACTGCCCTTCAGGAGCACGCCGGCCACCAGGTCCGGATCGTCGGACATCGGCACGTGGCCACAGCCGGGCAACCGGATGTGCCGCGCGCCGGGCAGCGCGATCCTGGCCCTGCGGGCCTGGTACGACGGCAGCACCAGGTCCCACGCCGACCATGCGATGGTCACCGGAATGTTCGCCGGCACCACCCCGGTGAACGGCGTCGCCTCGCGGACCAGCGTGTGCAGGGCGGGGGTCGCGCGGGTGAAGGCGTTGAAGTCGCCGAGCGCGAGGTCCGGATCGAGCCGGCTCGGATGGGCGTTGATCCAGCCGAACATCATCGCCCGCCCGGCCGTCGACCTGACCAGCTTGGGGGCCCGAGGACCGACCCGGCCGCTGATCCGTTCGACCGTGCGGAAGAGCCGTTTCGTGTAGGCGAAGCCGGGGTCGCGCCAGAAACCGGCCGGTGACAACGCGGTCACCGAGCCGGCCAGCCCCAGCACCGCGGCTTCCAGGGCCATCCGGCCGCCGAGCGAGTTGCCGCCGATGTGCGGGCGGTCCAGTCGCTGCTGCGCGAAGAAGGACGTCAGCTCGTCGCGCAGGATCTCCACTCCGGTGCGGCCGTCCAGGACCAGCGGGTCGGACTCGCCGTGGCCGGGCAGGTCGACCAGGATCACCTCGCGCCGGCTGGTCAGCCGGTCGAGGACGGGATACCACGCCTGCCTGCGGTGGCCGACGCCGTGCAGCAGGACGAGTGGTGGTCCGGACCCGATGCGTTCGTACGCGAGCATGACAGCCTCCCCGGTCTTCCTACCGATGGTAGGTTACCGGCCGGTTAGATGCTCGTCGATTCGTGGGTTCCCGTCAGTCCTGCTCGGTGAACTGGGCGGTGGACGGGTGCGGGTGGCGGAAGTTGGAGAGCCGGCGCATCGTGAGCTGACTGCGCTGCTCCAGCTCACGTCGATCCAGCCAGCCGGCCGCGAAGTGCCGGTACGCCTGGGCCAGCATCACCAGCTCCGCCAGGTATCCGGCCGAGCGGCGACGGCTGCCCTCCGGCAGACCGGCCAACAGCGGTAACTGGCTGTCCACGATCTCGTCCAGCATGCTGGACGCGCGCAGCGCCTTGCGGGCGCGCCACCCATGCAGCGGTCCGCGCATGTTCACCACCTGCCCGACGGTTTTGCCCCGATGCTGCCTGATCGCAGCTCCCCGTCTCGACGTTACCGGTGGGGAACAGGGCGTCACTCTGATGTACCACGACATCGCTACCTCGAAGTCTATGGACCGCACGTTCGGACACCGCGCGCATTCGGACCATCACGATGGTGAGCTCTGCCATACACGTTTAGGTTGGAGTGGTGTTCACCACTCGACCGGAACTCTCCGGCACCGTCGGCATGGTCGCGTCAACACACTGGGTCGCTTCGGCGACCGGGATGGCCGTGCTGGAGGCAGGTGGCAACGCGTTCGACGCCGTCGTGGCCGCCGGCTTCGTCCTACAGGTCGTCGAGCCGCACCTGAACGGCCCCGGTGGTGAGGTGCCGGTGGTCTTCACCACAGCGGCAGATCCCCGGCCGAGGGTGCTGTGCGGGCAGGGCGTCGCGCCGGCGGGGGCGACGATCGCGCACTACCGCGACCTGGGCCTGGAACTGGTGCCCGGCGCCGGTCTGCTCGCCGCGACAGTGCCCGGTTCGTGGGACGCCTGGCTGACCCTGCTGCGCGACCACGGCACGAAGACGCTGCGCGAGGTGCTCGTCTACTCGATCGGCTACGCCCGCGACGGTTACCCGGTGGTGGACCGG
>DATBDL010000455.1:0-6496 GCA_036269975.1 Pseudonocardiaceae bacterium
CCAGAAGGCGTGCAGCGGTTGTTGCGAGATCGACAGCAACAGCCCTGCCCAGCCGGGCAGGACGCCGGCTCGCCACAGTGCGATTCCCAGCAGGACGATGCCGAGACCGCCTAGGTATCGCCCGCAAGACGGTAGCGAACCACATCTCCAACATCTTCACGAAACTCCAGGTAGCAGACCGAACCCAGGCAATAGCCAGAGCAAGGGACGCCGGCCTGGGCCAGAGCTGAAAGCCAGACACCGGACACGCGGTAGAACAACCGCCAAGAAACGCGCGAGGGCCCACCGACCGTTACGATCAGCAAAGCCGTCGATAAGGCACATCCCCAGCATACTGCGCCCACTGATCAGCCGACAGAGAAGGCCCAGAAGCAGCACAGATCAACCGAGCGGCATCAACCGGATCGGAAAGCCAGAACCGAACCGAATGATCCAGGCTACCGGTAGCGATATGCCGCCCATCCGGCGCGAACGCAACCGTCCCAACGACATCACCGTGCCCGGTCAAATCGGCCAACTGCACCGGAGACCGAGGATCACCGACGTCCCACAACCGAGCGGTGTGATCGTCCGCGGTGGACGCGAGCAAACGACCGTCAGGACTGAAGGCGACCGACTGCACAGCACCGGCATGGGCCGTCAACACGGCCAGCGCCGAAGGCCGAGGCAAGGTCGTGATGTCCCACAACCGAACCGTGTGATCATCGCTAGCCGTGGCAACGATTCTGCCGTCCGGCGAGAAGGCGACCGCGTTGACGGCATTGGCCAGCCACGGAAATGTGACGCTACCACCGGGATGCCGAGGATCGCGCACGTTCCACAGCCGAGCCGAGTAGTCATCGCTGGCGCTGGCGAGCGTATGCCCGTCCGGGCTGAACGCGAGTCCGCGAACAGTGTTCCGGTGCCCGGAAAGCCGCGAAAGCAACATCGGCGTCCGAGGCCGCTGAACGGACCACAGGCTGATCACCCGGCTGTCACCACCAGCGGCAAGGACATCGCCGCCAGGAGCGAACGCGATCGCATCGACCGCCGCGTCGCCAGTGGCGAACGTGCTCAGCAGGACGGGGTGAGCGGAAAGCGACCACAGCCGCACCACACCGTCGTCGCCGGCCGCCGCGAGCATGTCCCCACCCGACGTGAACGCCACCGCGCGCACTGGTGCGTCACCGCCGGCCAGCCGGATCGAGACACCACCGGAACGCAGCAGGACTACACCGTCGGACTGCCCGATCGCCAAGCCGCCGGCGTGGTGCGGCTGGTAGGCGACGGCGTCGACGCCAGCGGTGCCGGCCAGCAACGGCGGTGGCAGGCGCCACAACCAGAGCATGCCGGTGTCGTCACCGGTGACCAGCAACCGATTGCCATCGGCGAAGGCCGCGCCCCTTGCCGGCGCCGGTTCGTCGAGCGTGGTGATCCGCGCGCCGGTCGCCGTGTCCCACAACGCGACCGTCTGGTCGTCGCCCAGCCCGGCGACCGTGGCGCCGTCACTGCTGAAGGCGATGTAGTGGACCGCATTGGTGTTCCCGTCCAGCACGGCCGTGCGCACGGGACGGGCGGCATCGGCGAGGGACCACAGCTCGATCGTGTGGTCGTCACTGCCGATGGCGACCGTGTTCCCGACCGGACTGAACACGACCGAGCGGACAGCCGCGGCATGCGTGGCCAGGATGGTCCCAGGCAAAGCCGCGGCGGAGAGATCCCACAGCCGAGCAGTACCGCCGGCATCACCGCTGACGAGCACGAGCGCGTGCGGAGCGAACGCCAGGCTACGGACGGCATCCGAAGCGGCCAGCGTGGCCAACAGAACAGGATGGCTGGGGTCCGACGCGTTCCACAGCGCGATCGTGCCGTCGGCGTGGCCGAGCGCCAGAATCGCGTGGTCACCACTGAAGGCGGCGGCCTCGACCGGCGACCCGGCCGGCAGCGAAGCGGCGGCGAGGAGCCGCGAACCGAGGCGCCACAACCTTGTCGGCCCGGACTCGCCCGAGGTCACCAACAGGTTCCCGCCGACAGCGAGTGTGGTGACCTGGGCCGGCCCAGGGATCGTCGCCACCGGGTCCAGGGTGTCCGCCGCTGTCACCGCCCAGATCCGGGTGGTGCCGTCCTCGCCGGACGTCACGACCGTGCGCCCGTCCGGCGTGGTGGCGATCTGGGTGACCGACCTCGGCTGGCCCCGTAGCTGCCGGACCTGCGTGTCCCCCGCCGATGCGAGCAGGCTGCCGCGAGCTTCCGGTGTGTCGGCCACCCGGTACGCCGCAAGGCCGAGCCGCGTCGCCAGGGACGGATCGGTCAGCCGCAGCTCGTTCGACTCACTCGCCAGCGCACGGGAGACCGCGAGGTCACGCTGCCTCGTCGCGGCGTTCCCCTGCGCCAGCGCGACGAACGTGGCGACCAGGGCCAGCGCGGTCATGACGACGAGCCCGGCGACGAGCCGACGCAGCCGACGGGTCTGCCGACGGGCCGCCGACCGTGCCGCGTCCTCCTGTGCTGTGGCTGCAAGGAGGAAGTCCCGCTCCACCGCGCCGAGCCGGCCCTGGTGGCCGGCCGCCCAGTCCGCGACCAACGCCAGCCGCGGGCCGCGGTAGAGCAGGCTCGGATGTCGCTGTTCCCGGTCCCAGCCGTCCGCCGCCTCGCGGAGTTGCTGGTGCAGCCGCAGTCCCGATCTGTCGGACTCGATCCAGTCGTGCAGCCTCGGCCACGCGTGCAGGAGCGCTTCGTGGGCGATCGTCACCGTCTCGGCGTCGACGATCAGCAGCCGCGCGGCGGCCAGCTCCTCGACGGCGGCCTCGGCACCGGCCGGATCGGGCAACTGGCGCCGCAGCGCGGTCAGGTAGGCGCGCCGCCGGGAGTCCTGCTCGTGATCGCCGACCCGGACCAGGTGCACCAGCAGCGCCCGCGCCGCTTCGCGTGCTTCCGTTGGCAGTGCGGCATAAACCCGTTCGGCCGTCGCGGCGACGGCGTTGCCGATCCCACCGGTCCTGCGGTAGCCCGCCACGGTGAGGGTGTGGCCCTCCCGTTCCTGCCACGTCGCCAGCAGGGCGTGCGAGAGCAGCGGCAGCCCACCGGGTCCGACCTCGGCCAGCAGGAGATCGACCAGACCCGGCGCCAGTTCCAGTCCGGCCAACTCGGCCGGCCCGCTGATCGCCGACCGCAGCTCGGCCCTGTTCATCGGGCCGATCGTGACCTGGTTGCCGCGCAGGGCCGCCAGCAGTTGCGGATAGTGCAGGCACCGGCCGTAGAAGTCGGCGCGCAACGTCAGCACCACGAGCGCGCGACGGGTGGCGGCGAGCCCGGCCAGCTCGGTGACGAACGCCGCCCGGTCGGCTTCGGACTCGCAGAGCGTGAACAGCTCCTCGAACTGGTCGACCACCAGGACGAATCGACTGTCGGCCGTCGTCGGCAGCAGTTCGGTCCGGCCGGCCAGCTCGCCGCACGGGTCGGCGGTCGGTGTCATCGCGAGCACCGGCCAGCCGGCCGAGCCGGGAATCGAGTCGCGGGCCAGCGACGGCAGCAGTCCGGCGTGCAGCAGCGACGACTTGCCGACGCCGGACGGGCCGACGATGATCGCCGGCTGCCGGTTGGCCAGCGCGTCGGCGATCACCTCCAGCGCCTCGCTGGTGGCCCGCTCCCGGCCGAAGAACCACTGTGCGTCGGTGTCGGCGAAGGCGGCCAGCCCGCGGTAGGGACAGTCATCGCCGTGCGTCGACGGCCGATCCGCTACCACCAGCCGAACGAGGTGTCCACGGGCGTCGAGCACGTCGTCGAGCCGCCGCGCGAGATCGGCGGACGCCGGCCGCATGCCGGTCTCGATCTTGCTGAGGTAGCCCTTGCTGTAGTGCGTGAGGCCCGCCAGTCGGGCCAGCGAAAGGCCGCGTTCACCACGAATCCGCCGCAGCTCCCTGCCGAACGGAACCTGCCGGATCTCCCGCTGGTCAGTCAAAGGTTTCCTTGCTCCCGTCCCGAAGTGGCGACCTGATCGCGGCCGCCACCGGAATCCGTCCAGGCGTCCGTCTACCTTGACGCGGCGACACCCTGTCCGGTTGAGCCGGTCAGCCGACTGCCTCGTCCGTGACCTCGTCCCACATCTTCCGGCCGGTCTTCGGATCCGGCTTGGGCCGGCGTGGCTCACGAACGCCGGAGCCACCGCCCCGGTCGACCCACAACGTGATCCGTGAGCCGGGTTCGACCGTCGCTCCGGACTCCGGGCTCTGGTCGGTCACCACGCCATCGGGCCAGTTCCCCGCGCCCAACGGGGGACCGTCCGGATCCGAACCGGCCGGGACAAGCCCGAGTCCGAGCAGCTTGGCGCGGGCCGCACCCCAGGCCAGGCCGATCACGTTGGGCACCTCGACCGAGGCCCGTCGGCGCCGCTCCCGCGCCACCCGCACCGACACCATGTCCTCGTTCGGACCGCTCAACACCCGCCGGGCGCGTTCCACGGCGTCGGCCTCGCTCGCCGGCATGGATGGTGGCGCGTCGTCGAGGTCCCGCCACCGCTCCCACGCCGACTGTCGCGTCACGCCGAGCCGGATGGCGATCTCCGACCACGACCTGCCCTGGCGGCGCGCGGTCCGCACCGAATCGAACTCGGCCTGATCGAGCAACCGCCGGACGACGCCGACGTCGGACAACGCCGTCAGCGCGAGCTCACCCTGGTCGAGTGGACCGGGCGCAGGCTGCGCGTCCTGATACCGCCCGGCGAGTCGTCGCCAAGCCTGCTGCCCCTCGTGCCATGGACCGTCCGCCATGCCGTCAGGGTAGCCTGACACGAGTCACTGGTCCACATCGTCGTCTCGTTAGCATGCGGGAATGCTGAACAACCCGCGGATCGAGGGCCGTGTACCGACCCAGGATCTGGCAAGGGCCCGCCGCTGGTATGCCGAGAAGTTGGGTCTCGAACCGGCCGAGGAACGCGCGGGCGGCCTGCGCTACGAGGGCGCCGCGGGCGTCTTCTGCCTGTACGCGTCGGCCGGCGCCGCGGACGGCTCGTTCACGCAACTGGCCGTCTACGTCGACGACATCGAGGCGACGGTCGCCGACCTGCGCGCCAAGGGTGTGGTATTCGAGGAGTACGACGGCGCGGTCGGCGGAATCATGGACATCGAGGGCAACTACCCGAGCAGGGGACGCGGCGAACGCGCGGCCTGGTTCCGCGACAGCGAAGGCAACATGATCGGTATCGCCGAGACGGTGCCCTGATCACGCGCCGGCCTGATAATGACCGGATACACAACGGCGTGTATCCGACACGGAACAAGGGTGCCGCGCATGACGACCGACTCGACGAAGACGACGGCGAACCCCACGGACCAGCCGGTGCAACGGCTGCGTCGTGGCGAGCTGAGCGTGGTGGACATCGCCACGTCGACCATGGCCAACATCGGGCCCGCCTTCAGTTTCTACTTCAGCTTCGCCGGGATCGTCGCGGTCTCCGGTATCGCCTCACCGCTGACGGTGTTGGTGGCCGCCGTGGCGATCTTCCTGTTGGGCAACACGTTGTCCGTCTTCTCGGTGAAGATGCCGACCACCGGGTCGTTCGTCAGCTTCATCGGGCGCTCGCTGGGGACCATTCCCGGCGTCACGTCGGCCGTCACGCTGATCATCGGCTACATCATCGCGCTGGCCGGCGTCATCGCGGCCACCGGTGCGATCACGGCGCTGTTGCTCCAGAACTTCCTGCACATCACCGTGTCCTGGCAGTTGCTCGCCGCGATCTTCGTCTGTTTCGCGTTCGTCGTGATGGTCACCGGGGTCAAGGCGTCCACCCGTGTCGCCGGGGCGTTCTTCCTGATCGAGATGGTGGTGCTGATCGTCGTCTCGATCACGCTGCTGATCAGGCATGCCGGGTCGATCAACTTCCAGCCGTTCGACCCGTCGCATTTCCCCGGCGGACTGAAGGGGCTGGGGCTCGGGTTCCCGCTCGGTGTGTTCCTGTTCGTCGGGTGGGAGAACTCGGCGACGCTGGCCGAGGAGACCGCCAATCCGCGCCGCAGCATTCCGAGGGCGATCTTCGCCAGCGTCGGCCTGATGGCGATCACGTACCTCTTCATCTCGTATTCGTCGATCGTCGGTTTCAACGACAGCACCGACGCCATCGCCAAGGCGGACATCCCGTTCGTCGACCTCGCGAAGTCGGTCAGCGGCGCGCTCGGCGTCGTGGCCATCGCGGCCGGGTTCACGTCGACGGTCAGCGTCCTCATCGCGGCGGCCAATTCACAGACCCGGTTGCTGTTCAACGCGGGACGCGAACGACTGCTGCCGTCCGTGCTCGGCCGGGTCACCCAGCGCAGCCAGACACCGCTGGCCAGCTACCTGGTCTTCTTCGTCATCGCGGTCGCGATCACGTTCGGCTACGGCTGGCACAAGGCGCCGCTGACCGCGTTCGGCGACCTGGCGACCCTGGGCACGATCATGATCATCGTCGTGTACCTGGTGGCCACGATCGCCCTGCCGGTCTACATCATGCGGCACGACCGCGCCGGCCTGAACGTCGTGC
>DATBDL010000456.1:0-31462 GCA_036269975.1 Pseudonocardiaceae bacterium
TCGAACGACCTGGGCTGATCAACTAGAGCGGGTGCCCGGCGCTCGTCGTTGGGCACCCCGATTTGGTTCGCGCTCGGCCCGTCCGCTAAGGTTTCGCTCGCACGAGACGGACGGTGACCGGTCGTCCTGACGTTGAGTGCATGCGGACGTAGCGCAGTTGGTAGCGCATCACCTTGCCAAGGTGAGGGTCGCGGGTTCGAATCCCGTCGTCCGCTCGGCAGCGGCCCCTCCTGGTCCGGGTCGTATTCTCGAAGTCTCCGGTCATCGAGACAGCGGCGGAGTGGCCGAGTGGCTTAGGCAAGGGCCTGCAAAGCCCTGTACACGGGTTCGATTCCCGTCTCCGCCTCGGGCGACTAGCTCAGTGGGAGAGCGCTACCTTGACACGGTAGAGGTCGCAGGTTCAATCCCTGCGTCGCCCACCAGTACGTTTTCGCTGGTCAGGTGGCCTGTCGGTGATCATCACTGGCAGGCCATTTCTGGCGTTGTGGGAGCACGGTGTGCTGACCACCTGCGTGTTTCAGTAGAGGTCATGCCGCTTCTGGCTCCACTGCGGAGTTTTCGGTCCAGGTCCATCCACCGTCCTGCTCCCACCGCTGCTGGAGGGCCTGCAAGGTGTCCTCGATCATCTGGTCGGTGATGTGGGAGTAGATGTCGTCGATGTCCTTGCGCTTGTGTCCGAGCCGGACCAGTCGCATGATCCGGGGGCACGTGGTCCTCGATCAGCCATGTCTCGTGCGTCTGCCGGAGGTCATGGAAGTGCATCTCCTGGTTCAGTGGTGACCACCCTTTCTTCTCGTCTCCGGCCAGGGCGGGGACTGCGAGTTGGTGTCGCAGCACCAAGATCTCGGCGTCCTTGGATGTGTCCGAACGTGTGAGTAGAGCGGTCCACGCGATCAGCCGGGGAAAGATCAGATACACAAGTCGCAACGTCACGACGGCCCATCGCGCCGGACCCGTGCGACTGCCAACGCCTCAGGTCAGCACATGCGGCCGAGTATCGGGGACCCACAAGGTGCTGGCGAGGACAGCGCGTTCGAGCAGGTGGCGCCTGGCGCTCTGGCGTCTGGCTGGGACGGCTGGCGGCGGTTCGGTGGCGACGAGGCCAAGTTGATCGCGGCGGCACGGTCCGTTCGGAACGTCCGGATTCCACAGCGGAGCAGTTCGAATCGGCGTGGCCCGCTGGCGGGTCGAGTGTCGATCGTGGCGGTGTGCCGGGCTGTGTTGGTGGCCGCGAGCGGGTCGTTGGAGATCGGCCAGTTGGTGCGTGTGCTGCTGACCCGGTTCCCCGTCGTGTTGGATCCGGTGATCATGTCGGTGTCCGACTTCGAGGACGATCCTGCCGGCGTGCAGCTCACCCCGGAAGATCGGGTGATCGCCGCCGAGACGAGCTGGCGGCCGCGGTGATCGCCGCCCAGGTCGTCGGGGTGCTATTCGGTCCGCTGTTTTCGTACTGCGGGGCCGGTACCCGGCAACGCGAACCGGTGCATTGTTGGGACAGGACCGGGCAACCGCACGGAGGGAATCTGGCCGGCCGGGACGCCGGCCGGGACGGCACCGCTCCCCGGACCCGGCCAGGCCCCCGGCGGCTCCTGTTGGCCGGTGAGTCGTGGTGACGACTGGAGCTCGCCCGCGTCAGCGGGAAATTCCGGGGGCCGTCCCTATCGTCCGATGTGGACGCGGAGCGGGGAGCGGGGAGCGCCATGACTGAGCACGAGCCGATGCCGGTGCACGAGCCTGTACCAGGATTCAGCCTTGATCCTGCGCTGGTCAAGAACTTCGTCGCCGGCAGGCTGGACGAGCAGGGCCAGGCCGGGCTCGCCGACCAGGTGTCCCACCTGATCGCGTTCCACACCGAGCTGCCCAACGCGCTCGTCGCGAAGCTGGCCCGCATTGTGCGGCATCTCGGCGGCGACACCGAACTGGTGGCGTGGTTGGAACGTTTCCCCGGCCGGCCAAGGATCGTGGCGCGGCTGTTCGCGCTGATCGAACTGCTGGACAGGTTCAGCGCCGAACCGGCCGTGGTTGCCGCGCTGGCCGAACTGCGCGCCGGTACCCCGTATCCGCCCGGGATGGCGGGCTACCTGTCCCCGGACACCAACGACGAAACGTTCAGCGGGCTCGCCTGGCACATCGAGGCCCTGGTCGCGGACGACCAGGTGCCGGCGGCGGTGCGACTGGCGCTGGACGCCGCCGGGCTGCTGGCACAGGTCCTCCGCCGGGCCGGCGAACTGGACCCGGACGTGCCGAAGCTGGGCGGCCTGGTGGATCGGGCACAAGAGGCGATCGCCGAGGCCGCAGCGGAAACCCAGCACCAGGCGACGGGACGGTGATCGGCTCGTCGGTGGATGCGTTGTCACCACAGGAGCAGGCGGCGGCTGAGGTGGCAGCGCGGGTGCTCGGGGCGGCGGCGGGCACCGAGTCGGGCGGGATCGTCCTGGTCCATTCGGACGGCCGGAAGGCGGCGTTCGTCGAGGCTACGGTCGGTGACCAGCGCGAGTTCGAACTCGCCCACCTCCGGCGCGAGTCGGACCTGCGGTGGACCGCCCCGGCACGCTGGTGGTGGCAGATCACGGTGAGTGACATTCGGTGCCTGGCCCGCGTGCGGGAGGTCTTTCCGGTCGTGGCACGGGCGTGCGAGGCGCACGACGTGCCCATGCCTAGTCTTCTCCCGGCGATGGCGACGGCCCAGATTCCCGATCTGCACTGGCTGATCCACACAGCGCCCGCACGCCTGCACGGCCACGCCGACGTGCTGGACCAGCCGGCGACGGTGCGCCTGGCACCCGGCCCGGTGGCCGCCGACATGGCCACGGTGGTACCGGCGCTGGAAAACTGGCTGGCGTCCGACCGGGCCGCCCGCGCGCGGGCGAAGCTGGCTCGCGTGCGGGCCGACGAGTGGCACCTGTACCTGACGGTGGACTACACCGGGCTCGTGCCGAACGCGTTCGACGCACTGGCACGAGCGGACGACCTCCCTCGACAGCCGCTCCAGCAGCGGGACATCACCCACCTGTGGGTTACCCCGGTGTTCGGGCGGCGGGTGTTCCTCTGGTCGCGGCAGGACGGCTGGAGCCGGCACGAGCCATACTGAGTCCAGATAGGACAGTTCTCGATAGGACAGTTACCCCGGGATCGCCCACCGGTAGGCCAGTCGTGGCGGTGCGACGGGCAGGTCCCGACGAGATATCCGGACCAAAGCCCGCAGCCACAGCAGGCCGACCACCCCGACCGCCACCAGTCCACCCCAGCTGAACACCGTGTAGAGCCGCACCTGGTCGGGTGTCGGCCCGACGAGCCAACCGTGCAGTAGCAACTGGTACTGCCAGGGTCGCCCGGTCAGCAGCAGGGTGGCCAGCGCGGCGATGTTGGGCATCATGTCCCACAGCGCATGCAGCAGCGACACGCCGACAAGGGCGGCAAGGAGCCGTCCGGTGAACACGAAATGGGTTCGCGTGCTCCGGGAGAACAGGATCCCGCCGAGGATGGCCGTCCACAGGCCGTGGCCGACGGGTGACAGCACCCCGCGCAGCAGCTCGGTCGTGATCAGGTCGTCCAACGACAGCCCTTGCGGCGTGAACAACGCGGTGAAGGCGTAGCCGGCGGATTCCAGGGCCGCGAAGCCGAAGCCGACGGCGGCGCCCAGGATCATCCCGTCCCGCATCGACTTGACCGCGAGTCTTGTGGTCAGCAGGGCGAGTGCGGCCAGTTTGACCGCCTCCTCGATCAATCCGACCTCTACGTACAGCCACAATGACGGATACAGCAGGTAAGTCTCCAGCACCGAGGCGCCAAGGACACCGAGCACGCCGCCGACCAGAAAGGTGCGGAAGACCAGTTCGCCGGTGACTTCCCCGGAGTGGCGACGCTCGAAAGCCCATGAGACGAAAGTCACCGGCACCAGAAAACTGCCGAGTAACACCAGGGTCGGAATCAGATTGGGGTTGCCGGTCACATAGATGACCACGGCCGACAACACCCAGAGCACCAGTCCGACACCGAATACGCGCAACCAGGTTCGCCGGGGCGATGGCCGTCGCGTCGGAGTCCGCACGGTCGCCGTCATCCGCCCTCGCCCATGTCGATGTACGAGCGGTGGCGCGCCGAGGTGTGCGGCTCCGGCACGTCGCCAAGGCCGAGCGGGCAACGCAGCGACGCCCACGACATCGCCTGCGGCTCGCCGCCGTCGACGACGGCCCGGTAGATCATGAACACCTCGGTGAGGCTCCCGTCGTCCATCGCGTACAGCACGGCGGGCGACAGGCCGGTCAGCTCGAAGACCCCGTTGCGGGCCAGCATTCTCTCCTCGACCCTGCGCATCAGGTCCAGGAGCCGGCCGTCCACCTGTTCGGCACGGGAAAGGTCCACGACCAGATGACGGGTTCCCGTGTTGAGCACGCCGGCGAGATGAGCCGCGAGCTGCCGCACGGTCCGCGCGTCGACCGCGCCACCGACGGCGATCGCCGTGTACCTACTCCCGCGTTGTGCCGACGTGATCGTCGTTTCGCCCGCGACGTCGGTCCACGAGGACGCGGCGGGGCGGTCCATCAGGTGCGCCAACTCGGCGAGGGCTCCGCCGTGCCATGGTGCGACACGAACGTCAGCGGACCGGAACAGCATTGTGCCGGCTGAGCCGGGCTGCCGTACGGGCATCGTGGCCATGGGCCGATCGTCCTCGTCGCGACGCCGGGTCACTTCGGCCCGACAGCACCAAATACCGGTCGCCGCCTGCACTTGCCAGACCATGGGCGCGATAGCCGATTTCTTGGCGGCCGGCGGCACGTCTTGCTGCATGGTCACACTACGGGCAGAGTAATGGCGGTGGGTATCACCGCACCGGTCGCCCGATTGTCTTTTCGTGGCAGAGGAGATCGCGCTAATGGTCGGGATTTCGATGTCAGTGGCCTGGCCGTTTCGCGCAGCCGTCGGCGGGTGCGTGTTCGCCGCGTTGTCGACCAGCGCACGGGCCGTGTTGTGGCGCTCCGCTCGTCCCCGGCGACGGACCGAGGACGAGCGGGCGCCGGATGACTTGACGGCGTCACATCAGATGTCCTTGTTGCGCATGGTACGCACCTCCTCACGGGTCGCGGACGGCCGGGACGATCCGGACACGCCGGCAGGCGAAAACGCGCCGGCAGTCGGGTTGAACGAAGACGCAAGCGGGTCCATTATCGGCGCGCCACAGGTCCCGGCACACAGCCAGGAGCGGCGGTCATCTCGTCTTTTCACCGTGCGGGGGTGGCGGCTGTGGTCGCTGCCGCGCGGCGCCGTCGTGTGCCTGCTGCTGGTCGAGGCCGCCGCCGTGGCGTCGACGGCGGTGTTCGGTTCGCCGCACCCGATCAGCGGGCACCGGCTCGGCTACTTCGGTGCGATCGTGGCGATGGGGCTGGTGTTCGCCGAGGCCACCCGTGGCGTGGAACGGATGCGCCGCTGGTTCTCCAACACCCCGCACGTGAACATGAGCTCGGTGTGGACGCTGTCCGCGGCGCTGCTCACCACACCGCTGCTGGCGGCCGCCACCGCGGCCATCCTGTACGCGCACCTGTGGGTGCGCAGCTGGTATCGGGTGAGCGGCGTGCAGGCATTCCGCGTGGTGTTCAACGTCAGCGTGGTCGTGTTGTCCTGCCACGCGGCGGCCGCGGTCGCCATGGCGGCGCCGGGTTCGGCGTTGCTACCCACCCGTTTCGTCGGCGCGCTGTTCGTCGTGCTGATCATCATTACCTACTCGGCGGTCAACTCGACGCTCGCCGGCCTCGCGCTGTCACTGCTGCAGGACCAGCGGTCGCTGCGCAGCCTGTTGGGCAGTTGGCGTGAGAACAGCCTCGAATACGCCACGCTGTGCGTCGGCGTGATCGTCGCCGCGCTGCTGATGTGGCGCCCGTGGCTGGTCGTACTGGTGTTGTTGCCGTTGTACGTACTGCATCGCAGCGTGCTCGTCCGGCAGCTCGAAGACGCCATCACCACCGACGAGAAGACGGGCCTGCTCAACGCGACGACCTGGCGCGGGCTTGCCACGAGCGCGTTCGACCGCGCGCGGCGGCACGGCACCACGCTCGGCCTGCTCATGGCGGACCTGGACCATTTCGCCCAGGTGAACGAGGAGTTCGGCTATCTCGCGGGCGACGAGGCGCTGCGCGCGGTCGCCGAGGCCATGCGGCAGGAGATCCGATCCTACGACCTGTGCGGGCGGTTCAACGGGGAAGAATTCGTCATTCTGCTGCCCGGCAGCCAGCTCGCGGACGCGATCGGCGTGGCGGACCGGATCTGCCAACGCATCCGCGACCTGCATATCGGCCGGCCGGCCGCGCATTCCGGTGCGGCCGGGATGCGGCTGAGCGTGTCGATCGGCGCGGCCTCATATCCGGACGCGGGGCAGCGCCTGGAAGAGGTGCTGGTGGCCGCGGACAACGCGTTGTTCGCGGCCAAGGACGCGGGCCGCGACCAGGTTCGCGCGGTGCGGTTGCGCCGGTAAGTCGGTCACCGAGGTTTCCTGTTCTGGTCGACCGGATCACCGGTCTGTTGCGCGTTGCGGATTTCCTCGCGATGACGCTGCGCCCATTCCGCGAGCGGCCGGACCGCGGCAAGGAGTGACCGGCCGGTCGGGGTCAGCCGATACCACGTGGCGCCGAATCTGCCTGCTTCGGCGCGCCGTTCGATTAATCCGTTGATCTGCGCGCGACGGAGTGTGTCCGTCAGTACCCGCTCACTCAACGGACGGTCGTGCGAAGCCCATCTCAGGCGTTCCTCAACGCTGTTGATCGCCGGTCGGAGATCTTTGTACTGCGTCTCCCCCAACGCGAGTGCCGAAAGGAGCGCGACCGTCCATTGCCCCCGTAGCAGTGCCATCGCGTCCAGCACACCCTGCCGGTACGGGACGTCCCAGTCGGCCATTCTCCATAGGTAACACGACTCCTGGCCGATCCGACATGCCGGACGCGAATCGAGTCAACGGGGATCTCGGCCAGGGAATCCGATGTGTTGCACCGATCGGGTGATATCACGCCGACGGAGCCCGGCCTCTGTGGATACTGATGTTGCACTTCGCCGCAGGTGAACCGGTACTTCTTGGGCACCAGGTTCGGACGGCCTGGTGACGCGAGGAAAATACCGTCACGATCCTCCCCACGCCCCGGTCGGAACGCTGACGTGGGTTCCGGCCATGGCAGGTCGTGACAGTCGCTGTGGGTGTGCGTGCATGCGTCGGGAACCCGCGGCGGCGAATGGACAGAAGTGTCTGGACACAGGGAGGTTGGCCGATGTCGTCCCGTGGGGATCCCCAGGTAACCCGGGTGATCCCCACGGGCCCGGCGGCATCGTCGCGCGATGTCCCGACTCGACGCGAACGGACCACCTGGCCGAGGAGCCCGTGACAGTGCCACACGACCGGAACATCACCACGGAGATCAAGCCCGGTGACCACCTGTGCGTGCTCTACCGAGGGCAAGGTGCACGGGACCGGGTCCTGCTGCCCTACCTGCGGGGCGGCGTGCGTGCCGGCGACAAGTGCCTCTTCGCCACCAGTGACACCGACGCCAACGGAATACTGGCCGAGCTGGACGGCGACACGGACCTGCCGGCCGCGGTGCGGTCGGGCCAACTGGAGGTCAGGGCGGCGGCCGGCACGCCAAGGTCGGCCGGCGGCGGCATCCCGCCTGCGGACCTGGCCATCACGCGGCTCATCAAGCTGTGGGACAGCCGGACCAGCGCCGCCCTGGACGACGGGTACGGTTTCGCCCGGCTGGGTGCCGAGGCCAGGTGGTGGATGCCGCCGGCGCCGGACACCGAGGCGTTCCTGCGGTATGAGTCGGAACTCAGCCGCTACCTGCCGACCCATCCGCAGACGGCGCTATGCCTGTACGACATGAGCTACTTCGACGGCTCCGTCGTCGTGGACATCGTGAAGTTCCATCCCGTCGTGATGTTCAACGGACTCGTGCTGGAGAACCCGTACCACCTCGACGCGGGCAGCAGCCGGGCCGACCGGCCGTCGGTACCGGGATAGCTCGGGTCACAGGAGCAGATGGAAGATCTGGAAGGCCCGATCCCACTGTTCGGTGTGCACGCTGTGCGTCTCGGGCCGGATGACCCTGATCGTGCGGCCCAGCGCCAGGCTCAACCCGCCCGCGATCAGCGGCAGCCGGGCGCCGGTGTCCTCGGACAGGGTGATGTCCGGGGACAGTGCCGCCAGCGCTTCGAGCAGTGGGCGCAGCGCGATCTCCTCGTCCAGCTTGCGGAACTCGTGGATGCTACGTTGGAGCCCTGCGGTGATGGGCACGTCGGCCCACTCGACGATGTCACGGCCGTTCGCCTTCGCCTTCGCGGTGGCGATGACGAACAGGTCGTTGATCTTCTCGTTGAGGAACTCGTCGTAGCGCTTGAGATCGTTGCGGTCCACGTCGATCCCGGCGGCCCGCCGGAAGAACCGCTCGAACTTGACCACGCCCATGACCGGCATCGTCGCCTCCAGTGCTCTCAGGGACCCGCGCCGGGCGGGCCGAACGGGCCACCTTCCTGACCGAGCCGCTCGAACGCCAGCCGCACCGCCATGGCGCCACCACCGACCGCGGCCGCGACGCGCTTGACCGACGAACTCGCCACGTCGCCGACGGCGAACACGCCTGGCCGGCTGGTCTCCAGCAGCATCGGGCGCCGGCGCGACCGCGCCCACGTCGCGCGTGCCCCGGCGTCCAGCGCATCGCTTCCGGTCAGTACGAAGCCGCGTCGGTCCAGGGCCACGGTGCCGGCCAGCCACGCGGTGTGCGGCGTCGCGCCGATGAACACGAACAGGTTGCGGGCCGGGATGGTCTCGCGGTGGTCGGTTCGGTTGTGCCGTACCACGATCGCCTGAAGTTCCGTGTCACCCAGCAACGCGGCCACCTCGGTGTCGCACCGCACCTCGATCCGCGGATCCTGGCGGATCTCTTCAACCAGGTATCGGGACATGGACTTGCCCAGATCGCCGCTACGCACCAGTAGGTACACCTTGGGCGTGCGGCCAGGAACAGCGCTGCCTGCCCCGCCGAGTTCCCACCGCCCACCACCGCGCATGGATCCCCTTGGCACAGCAGCGCTTCCGGCTGGGTCGCCGCGTAGTACACATTGCCGTTCTCTAATCTGGTGACCCGGGGCACCTGGAGCCGGCGGTAGCGCGCGCCGGTCGCGATCACCACGGTCCTGGCGCTGATCTCGCCGCCGCCGGCCAGTGCCACCACGTGGCGGCCCTCGCGCCCGCCAAGGCCCGTCGCCTCGGCCGGCACCCTGATCCGGGCGCCGAACCTCTCCGCCTGGAGCACGGCGCGCTCGGCCAGTTCGGCGCCGGAGATGCCGGTCGGGAAGCCGAGATAGTTCTCGATCCGGGCGGATGTGGCGGCCTGGCCACCGGTGGCCACGCCGTCGATCAGGCACGTGTCCAGTCCATCCGACGAGCCGTACACCGCCGCCGCGAGACCGGCCGGGCCCGCGCCGACCACCAGCAGGTCGGCCACCGCGGCCCGGTCCTGGGTGGTCGCGGGCAGCAAGCCGATCCTGGCCGCCAGTTCGGCGTTGCTCGGATTGCGCAGCACCTCACCGCCACGCCAGATCACCACCGGGGTGTCGTCGATGCCGTAGCCGAGCTGGTCGAGCATGTGGTCGGCCTGCCGGTCCTTCTCCAGGTCGAGCCATTGGTGGGGCAAACGGTTGCGGGCGGCGAAATCGCGCAGCCGCCGCGTGTCGGCCGAGTAGCACGAGCCGATGATCCGGAACCCGGCGCCCTGTGAGATCAGCAGCGAGCGACGGATCAGGTAGGCACGCAGGATCAGGTCACCGATCCCCTCGTCGCGCAACACCAGTCGCCGCAGCTTGTCGACCGGCACCGCGAGGACGGCGCCGGGGTCGCGGACCTCGAAGGTGAGGAACGAGACCTGGCCTTCCAGCAGGCCGACCTCGCCGAGGAACCGCAGCGGCCCGTGCACGTGGATGATCCGCCGGTCCTCGCCCCGCTCCTCGATCACCGCGACCCTGCCCCGCAGCACCACGAGGAACTCGTCGAACTCATGGCCGGCGAGCGCCAGGATGTCGCCCCGCCGGGTCGGCCTGCGCCGGCCGTACGCGCCCAGCGTCTCGATCTGTGCGTCGGACAGCCGGGGGAACGCGCCGTACAGGTCGGGTGTCTCGACGACCGGTGCGGTGTCGATGGTGGTCATCAGACATAGACCCCGTGGAAGTAGCACCACCGCCAGTCCTCGCCCGGCTCCGCGGAGCGCACGATCGGATGGCCGAGTTCGTGGGCGTGGTACCGGGCGTGCCGCATCGGCGACGAGTCACAGCAGCCGACATGGCCGCACGTCAGGCACATCCGCAGGTGCAGCCAGGGCGTGCCCAGACGCAGGCAGTCCTCGCACGCGCCGCGCACGTGCGAGGCGATCGGCCGGATCATCGCCAGATGCGGATCGTCGGTCATGGTCGTCATTCGGGTCACCGTCCTGTTCGGATAGCCGGAGTCAGGTGGACGCGGCCGCGTTTCTCGTGTCCGCCGTGGAAATCGCCTCGTTGAGCCAGCTCCGCAGGGCCGGCAGCGGGGTCGCGCCCACCTGCTGCGCGATCACCTCGCCATCGCGCATCACCAACAGCGCCGGCACGGCGCGCACGTCGAATCGCGTCGCGACGGCTGTTGGTCCAGGTCGACGTCGACCTGCACCAACTTGAGCAGGCCGGCGCGTTCCCGTGCCCGTTCTTCCAGTGCCGGGCTGACCATCCGGCACGGCTGGCACCACGTCGCCCACAGGTCGACGAGCACGAAGACGTCGGCACGGTCCGCGATCTCGGTGAAGTCCTCGTTCCCCGCCGACACGACCCAGGGGAGCGGCGCTTGGCAGTTGCCGCAACGAGGACTGCCCTTGGCCGTCGGCGGCACCCGGTTGAGCCGGCCACAGTTCGGGCAGCGCACCGGCGGATCGTCGGCCATGGTCGCGATCTCCTTCCGGCCGCGCTATGCGGCCTTCGCGGTCTCATGCTGGTCCCGGTAGCTGAACAGGAGCTCGTCGTCGGCCGCATCCAGGACCACGAGCCGCCCGTCGGTGAGGTCGCCGGCGAGCATCGCCCTGCCCATCCGGGTCTCCACCTCGTGCGCGATGTACCTGCGCAGCGGCCGGGCGCCGTAAACCGGGTCGTAGGCCCGCGCGGCGATCAGCCTGCGGGCGGCATCGGTGACCCGGACCGTGATCCGGTGTTCGGCCAGCCGTTCCCGCAGGCTGTCGAACTGCAGGTCGACGATGCGCTCGAGCTGCGCCATCGCCAGCGGCCGGAACAGCACCACGTCGTCGATCCGGTTCAGGAACTCCGGCCGGAAGTGGCCGTTCAGCTCGCCGAGCACCAGGGCGCGTGCGTCGGGTTTGATCTCGCCGTCCGGGCTGACTCCGTCGAGCAGGTACGCGGAGCCGATGTTGGACGTCATGATCACCACGGTGTTGCGGAAGTCGACGGTGCGGCCCTGCCCGTCGGTGATCCGCCCGTCGTCCAGCACCTGCAGCAGCGTGTTGAACACGTCGGAGTGGGCCTTCTCGATCTCGTCGAACAGCACGACCGCGTACGGCCTACGGCGCACCGCCTCGGTGAGCTGGCCGCCCTCGTCATAGCCGACGTACCCGGGCGGTGCGCCGACCAGGCGGCTGACCGTGTGCCGTTCCTGGTACTCGCTCATGTCCAGCCGGATCATGTTGTCCGCCGAGTCGAACAACGCGGCGGCGAGCGTCCTGGCCAGTTCGGTCTTGCCGACGCCGGTGGGACCCAGGAACACGAACGACCCGATCGGCCGACGCGGATCACGGATGCCGGAACGGGCCCGGATGATCGCGTCGGTGACCAGCCGGACAGCCTCGTCCTGGCCGATCACCCGTTCCTTCAGGATCTCGTCGAGGCGCAGCAGCTTCGCGCGCTCGCCCTCCCGCAGCCGGGCCACCGGGATGCCGGTCCACGCGGCCACGATCTCGGCGATCTCGTCGTCGGCGACCACCTCGCGCAACAGCCGCGTGTCGCCCTGCTTGGCCGCGAGCCGTTCCTCCTCGGCGTGCAACTGCCGTTCCAGTTCGGCCAGCCGGCCGTAGCGCAGTTCGGCGGCCCGGTTCAGCTCGTAGTTCCGCTCGGCCGTCTCGGCCTCGTGCCGGACCCGTTCCAGGTCCTCGCGCAGCGCCTGGACCCGCTTGATCGCCTGGCGTTCGGCATCCCACTGGGCATGTTTGGCGTCCGCCTCGGCGCGCAGGTCGGCCAGTAGCGCGCCCAGTTCGGCCAGCCGCGCCTTGCCGGCCGGATCGGTTTCCTTGCCCAGCGCGGCGGCTTCGATCTCCAGTCGCGTCACCCTGCGGGTCAACTCGTCCAGTTCGGCGGGCATCGAGTCGATCTCGGTACGCAGCCGCGCGCATGCCTCGTCCACCAGGTCGATCGCCTTGTCCGGCAGGAACCGGTCGGTGATGTACCGGTGGCTCATGCTCGCGGCGGCGACCAGCGCGCTGTCCTGGATCTTCACGCCGTGGAACACCTCAAGGCGTTCCCGCAGGCCGCGCAGGATGGACACGGTGTCCTCGACGCTGGGCTCGGCCACCAGCACGGTCTGGAACCGCCGGGCCAGCGCCGCGTCGGACTCGACCCGCTTGCGGTACTCGTCCATCGTGGTGGCGCCGATCATGTGCAGTTCGCCGCGCGCCAGCATCGGCTTGAGCATGTTGCCCGCGTCCATGGCGCCCTCGGCCGCACCAGCGCCGACGACGGTGTGCAGTTCGTCGACGAACAACAGCAACCGGCCGGCCGCCGCCTTCACCTCGGCCAGCACGGCCTTGAGGCGCTCCTCGAACTCGCCCCGGTACTTCGCGCCCGCGATCAGCGCGCCCATGTCCAGCGCGAAGACCGTCTTGTCCCGCAAGCCTTCCGGCACGTCGCCGCGGACGATCCGCTGCGCGAGTCCCGCCACGATCGCGGTCTTGCCGACGCCGGGATCGCCGATCAGCACCGGATTGTTCTTCATCTTGCGGCTCAGGATCTGGATCACCCTGCGGATCTCGCCGTCCCGGCCGATCACCGGGTCGAGCCGGTCCTCCCGTGCCTGCGCGACCAGGTCCTGGCCGTACTTCTCCAACGCCTCGTAGGCGACCTCCGGCGTGGCCGACGTGACCCGCTGGTTGCCCCGGACCGCGGTGAGCACCTTCAGGAAGGTTTCCCTCGTGACGCCGTGCGCGGCCAGTACCCGGCCGGCGGCGCCGGGCTCCAGCAAGGCGAGCACCAGGTGCTCGACGGACACATAGTCGTCCTTGAGCCGGTTGGCCTCGTGCTCTGCCGCGTCGAGCAACCGGGCCAGGCGTTGGGTCAGGAATGCCTGACCTGGCGGGGCGCCTGGCCCGGTCACCTTGGGCCGGCGGGCGAGCTCCGCCTCGATGTCGCGGCGAAGCCCACGGGGCTCGACGCCGGCCTGGGTCAGCAGCCTGAGGACGAGGCCGCCGTCTTGGTCCAGGAGCGCGAGCAGCAGGTGTTCCGCGTCGGCCTCCGGGTGGCCGAAACGGGCCGCGGCCGACTGGGCCTGCTGCAATGCCTCCTGGGATTTCTGGGTCAGCCGGTTCTGGTCCATGGTGTCCTGTTCCTCGGATCGGCCCGCGGCCAGGTTTGCCGCCGGTGCGACGCGGTTTCCAGCTGCCGGATGCGGTCCAGCAGATCGAGCACCAGGCCGATCGCGGCGTAGTTGAGCGAAAGGCCGGCACGCAGCCGCTGGATGCGGTCGAGCGTGCCCACGTCGTCCCAGGTGAACCACAGCCGGCCGGCCTTGTCGCGGGCGGCGTCCACCAGGCCGAGTGCGACGAAACGTCGAACCAGCTCCGGGTGCAGGCGCGCCCGCCGGGCGACGCTCTCCAGACTGAGCCGGTCGGCTCGGTCCAACGGGTAGGGCGGACCGGTCGGGGTTGGTGTGCCACCGATGGTCATGGCTTCCTCGAATCGAAGTTCTTCCTCGGATCGAAGGTCGACTCGGCGGCCAGCTGCTCCCACAGCTCCCGCTCCCGGTGGGACAGCCGCGTCGGCACCATGATCCGGATCTCCGCGATCAGGTCGCCCGGCTGACCCTTCCGGTTGGGCATGCCCTCGCCGCGCAGCCGCAGCTTCCGGCCGCTGGAGGATCCCTTGGGCACCTTCACCTTGGCTTCGCCGCCGGGTGTGGTGACCGCGATGGTGGCGCCCAGCGCCGCCTCCCACGGCGCGACCGGCAGGGTCAGGTGGATATCCCGGCCGACCAGCCGATAACGGCGGTGCGACTCGAGCCGGACCACCAGGTAGAGATCACCGGGCGGCGCGTCCGGACCACCGCCGGCGCCGCCCTGTCCGGCCAGCCGGATGCGCTGGCCGTCCACGACACCGGGTGGAACCGTGACGTCGTACTCCTTGCCCGACGACAGTGTGATGTGGCGTTGGCCGCCCCGGAACGCCTCCTCGACGGTCAGCCGCAGCTCGGCCTCCTGGTCCGCGCCCGGCATCGGACCCGTGCTGCCGCTGGTGCCGCGACCGGAGAACAGGCCTTCGAACAGGTCGTCCAGGTCGATGCCGCCGAACCCGCCTCGGCCGCCGAACCCCTGGGTGAACCGGACACCGCCACCGGTGGCGCGCCGTGGGCCGCCGCCCTGGCCGGCGACCCGCACCCGGTCGTCGTAGTCCTGGGGTATCTGCCGGAAGTCCGGACCGAACCGGTCGTACCGCGCCCTGGTCGATGGATCGGACAGCACGTGGTATGCCTCGTTGACCTCTTTGAACCGGTCATCGGCGGCCGGATCCTTGTTGACGTCCGGGTGGTAGCGGCGTGCCAGTGTCCGGAAGGCACGCTGGATCTCGTCCGCGCCGGCGTCCCGGGACACCCCGAGCACCTCGTAGTAGTCACGGGCCACGTGTCACTCCGCCCGCCGGCTCACCGCGACGGCCTGCGGCCGCAACTGCCGGTCCGCATCGCCGTAGCCGGGTCGCAGTACCTCCACCACGGTCCCCGGTGTGGCGCTCGGCTCGTCGACCACGGTCACGACCTCGTGCCGGACCGGATCGAACGGGACGCCGACCGCCTCGTCCTGCCGGGGATAACCCAGGCGTGCCAACAACTCCACCGCCTGGTCGCGCACCGCGCGGACGCCGGCCACAATGGCGTTCGGGTCCGCGTCCGCGTGCGCGAGTGCGCGTTCGAGGTTGTCCAGCACCGGGAGCCAGGCACCGGTCACCGCGGACCGCTCAGCGGCGAGAGCCTGTGCCAACTCCTTGATCTGCCGCTTGCGCAGGTTGTCCAGGTCGGCCAGCGCCCGCTGCCACCGGTCCCGCAGTTCGGCCAGCTCATCGTTGCAGTTGCCCGAGCCTTCCCGCGGCTCGGTCGGCGGCTGCTGGTCCGACGACTCGGCGGACATGGCGACCTCAGCCTCGGTCGAAGTCGGCGTCGATGACGTCCTCGTCATCAGGCGAACCGCCACCACCCACACTGGCGCCGACCTGTTGGTCGCCCGGCTGCCGGGCCAACAGTGCCTGGCGGATCTCCTGCAGTTCCGACGTCAGCGACCGGATCCGTTCTGGCGATGCCTCGTCGTGCGGTGCCTTGTCAGCCACAGCCCGCCGTGCGTCCGCGACGAGCATTTCCGCCCGCGCCCGCTCGTGTTCCGGTGCGGCGTCACCCAGTTCGGCCAGGCGACGCTCGACCTGGTAAGCGAGGCTGTCCAGCTCGTTGCGGGCGTCGACGGCCTGCCGGAGGCTCTGGTCCAGCGCCCGATTCCGGTTGGCGTCCTCGATCATGCGTGCCACCTCTGCGGGGTCCAAATTGGACCCTTCGCTGATGGTGATGCCCTGCTCGGCGCCGGTGTCCTTGTCCCGCGCCTTGACGTCGAGGATGCCGTTGGCGTCCATGTCGAACGTGACCTCGATCTGCGGCTCACCGCGCGGCGCCGGCCGGATGTTGCTCAGCTGGAACCGGCCCAACACCCGGTTGTCCGCCGCGGACTCCCGCTCTCCCTGCAGCACCACCACGTCCACGGCAGGCTGGTTGTCCGCCGCGGTGGAGAACACCTCGGTGCGACGCGCGGGGATCGTGGTGTTCCGGTCGATGATCTTGGTCATCACCCCGCCCCTGGTCTCCACACCCAGCGAGAGCGGTGTGACGTCCAGCAGCAGCACGTCCTTGACCTCGCCCTTGAGCACACCGGCCTGGACGGCCGCGCCGAGCGCGACCACCTCGTCCGGGTTGACGCCCATGTTCGGGTCCTTGCCGCCGGTCAACCTGCGCACCAGGTGCTGCACGGCCGGAATGCGGGTCGAGCCGCCGACCAGCAGCACCTCGTCGATGTCCGGCTCGGTGATCTTCGCGTCCGACATCGCCTGCCGGACCGGGTCGAGGCAGCGTTCCACCAGGTCGTGCGTGATCTCCTCGAACGTGGAGCGCATCAGCGACACGGTCAGGTGCTTCGGGCCGGTCGCGTCCGCCGTGATGAACGGCAGGTTGACCTGGGTCTGCATGACGGAGCTGAGCTCGACCTTCGCCTTCTCCGCCGCCTCGAACAACCGCTGCAGCGCTTGCGGATCCGACCGCAGGTCAACGCCGTTCGTGCGCTGGAACTCGTCCGCGAGGTGGTCGACCAGCCGCCGGTCGAAGTCGTCGCCGCCCAGGTGCGTGTCGCCTGCCGTGGCCCGTACCTCGACGACTCCGTCACCGACGTCGAGGATGCTCACGTCGAACGTGCCGCCGCCGAGGTCGAACACCAGAACCGTTTCGTGGCCGCGTTTGTCCAGGCCGTACGCCAGCGCGGCCGCGGTCGGCTCGTTGATGATCCGCAGCACTTCCAGGCCGGCGATCTTGCCGGCGTCCCTGGTCGCGGTGCGCTGGGCGTCGTTGAAGTACGCGGGCACCGTGATGACCGCCTCGGTCACCCGCTCGCCGAGGTACTTGCCCGCGTCGTCGGCGAGCTTGCGCAGCACCTGCGCGCTGATCTCCTCGGGGGCGTAGAGCTTGCCGCGCACGTTGAACCGCGCCTCGCCGCTCGGACCGGGCACCACGTCGAACGCGACGGCCTTCGCCTCGTCCGCCACCTCGTCGTAGTGGCGGCCGATGAATCGCTTGGCCGAGTAGATGGTGCCCTTCGGGTTGAGGATCGCCTGGCGCCGCGCCAACTGGCCGACGAGCCGTTCTCCGTCGTCGGTGAACGCGACCACCGATGGTGTCGTCCGGGAGCCCTCGCTGTTGGGGATCACCTTGGGCGCACCGCCCTCCCAGACGGCGATCACCGAGTTGGTGGTGCCCAGGTCGATGCCGACTGCCTTGGCCATCTGATGCCTCCTCGCCTACTTGGTCCGGGCGTGCGCACCGAAGCGGGCACCGAGCAGCCGGGCGGCCTCGTCGGCCACCTCGTCGCCGACCACCACTTCGTAGCGGCTGGGCTGCATCGCGCGGACGGCGGTGAAGTCGCGCCTGCCGCGCTGCGCGGCATACAGGATCAGCCCGATGACGGCGCCGATGACCGCGCCGGTGATCAGCCCGTACGCGGCCAGCGTGAGCCCGGCGATCAGCGGATGGATCCAGCTGAAGACGCCGAAGATCCACCCGATGAGGGCACCCGTGACAGCGCCGGTGCCGGCGCCGCTCAGCGCCGCCCTGCCCCAACCGAGACGGCCGACTACCTGCTCCACCATCCGCACGTCGAGCCCGACGACGGCCACCTTCTGGACCGGGAACTTCTGTTCGACCA
Source organism: Pseudonocardiaceae bacterium (assembly GCA_036269975.1). Lineage (GTDB taxonomy): Bacteria > Actinomycetota > Actinomycetes > Mycobacteriales > Pseudonocardiaceae > DATEPR01. Next base: position 17,715 of record DATBDL010000456.1, read on the forward strand.
GGTACTCCACGGCCCGCTCCGCCTCGCCGTAGCTCGCGAACGTCGCCACGGTGCGGGTACCCGTCCCCGTCCGGGGCGAGGGCACCGACTTGACGGTGTTCGAAGGCTGCGTCATCTCGGCTCCCTATTTGTTGCCGGAACCGGCGGACACCGGCTGGTTCCTGCTCGTGGCACCGGTCGTCACCTGCTCGCGCTTCGGCGAGTCCGCCGTGATCTCGACCCGCCTCGGCCTGCTGGACTCGGCCACCGGGATGGTCAGCCGCAGCACACCCCGGTCGAACTCGGCGGCGAGCTTGCCGGCGTCCAGGTTGTCGCCGAGGAACAGTTGCCGGGAGAACTCGCCCGTCACGCGCTCGTCCGCGATCACGTCGTCGCCCTCCTGCCGGAAGGAGCGGCGAACCGCGTGGATCGTGACCACGTTGCGTTCGACGGTCACGTCCACATCGGACGGGTTCACACCTGGTAGTTCGAGTGCGACGATGAACTGGTCACCGCGCCGGAATGCCTCCATCGGCATGCTGCGCATGGCTCCGGAACCGGCCAGTACGCGCTCACTGAACCGATCGAGGTCACGGAACGGATCAAAGCGCATCAGAGTCATGTCGTGTTCCTCCGTTTTCGGTTCGACTCCGCTTGTTCGACGGCGCGCGAAAATCACTGACGTCGTGGTGTAGACGTGGCCATCCCGTTGTCTGGGATGTCTGGGAGCCTGGCAAAACGGGCCGGCCGGCGCGTGCGCCCACGGGGCCGAAAATGGCGGTCCCCGCTTGACCTGTCGGTACAGAAACGGCCGCGCGGCGCCCGATCGAGTGGCGCACCGGTGGACACGCTGACATGCTGCTAATGGCGAGGGGGACGTGCCGGTGGTCGCGAAAGGACCCGATGGACGTCACATGGCCGGACTCGGTCGACCCGACGACACGGACGCGAGAGCACCTGTCGAATCTCTACAGCCTGTTCGTCGTGTCGATGATGATGTTCGACGGCAGGACCGAGGACGACATCCTCGAACTGGCGCGAACGTCCGTGCCGTCCGTGTCGTCCTGCCGGGTGGTGGCCGCGTACCTGGCCGGCGACGCGCGCCTGGTCCGGTTGGACGGCCCGACACCGCGACTGGCCGTCGAGGTCGACCTCCTCGACGGGTCGGACGGCGAGGTCACCGTGGACGGTGCGCCGTGGGCCAGGGCCTTCGTGCTGCGCGACTTCACCGGACCGCACGGCTACCTGGTCCTGCGCGCGGACGCGGAACCGTCGGCGAACGAGATGTTCCTGGTCAAGGTGCTCGTCCAGCAGATGGCGGCGGCGATGGGCAACGCGTCGCTGCACAAGGCGGAACGCGAGCACAGCGCACAGCTTCGCTCGTTGAACTCCGAACGCGAAGCGGTGAACCAGGAACTCGCCGCGACAGTGGCCGATCTCCGACGGCAACGCGATATCCACGAGGTGCTCACCGGGACGGCCGCGTCCGGCGCGGGCGAGACCGGGATCGCCACGTCGCTGCACCAGCTCACGCACCTGCCGGTCACCGTGGAGGACCAGTTCGGCAACGTGCGGACCTGGATCGGTCCCGGCCGGCCCGATGCGCGTCCCAAGCCCAACCCGCGCAGGCGGGAGCAGATGCTGAGCCGGGCGGCGCGCACCACGGGGCCGGTGCGCGACCGCGACCGGCTGGCCATGGTCGTCCGGCCACGGCATGACGTACTCGGCGTGCTCGCGCTGATCGATCCCGACCGCGCAGCGGGCCGCAACGAGGTGCTGGCGCTGGAACAGGCCGCCACCATCCTCGCGGTGGAGTTGGCCCACCAGCACAGTCTCGCCGAAGTGGAGTTGCGGCTGCGCCGGGACCTGCTGGACGACCTTGTGTCCGGTACGGATATGGAGAGCGCGTTCGCCCGATCCGCGGCGCTGGGCCACGACCTGCACGGTCCGCACCACGTGGCTGTGGTGCAGTGGCGGCAGGTGGCCAGCAACGACGCCGTGCTGCGGGCGGTGTGGCACGTCGCGGCCGGCATGGAGATGCAGGCGCTGGCCGCCCGGCATGCCGGGGCGGTGGTGCTGCTGATGGCCGATCTTCCATCCATGCAGAGCTTCTACGAGGCCGTGTCGGCCGAGTTGGGCACACCAACCGGAACGATCGGGGTGGGCGCGCGCAGCCTCACACCGGCGGACCTGCCCAGGTCCTTTCACGAGGCACAGCGGGCGTTCGGCATTCGGCACAGCTCGCAGTCACCGGACGGGGTCACGCTGTTCCACCAGCTCGGCCTCTACCGACTGCTGGGCACGGACGACAGCGACGGCGAGATCATGCGGTTCGTCCGCGAGTGGCTCGGCCCGCTGCTGGACTACGACGACCGGCATCACGCCGATCTCGTTCGTACGCTGTCGGAGTATCTGGAGCGGGGCGGCAGTTACGACGATACGGCCAGGTCCTTGCTCATTCATCGGAGCACGCTGCGGTATCGGCTCAAGCGGATTCGGGCCATTACCGGGCGGGATCTTGGCGAGGTGGATACCCGGCTGAATCTGCATGTTGCCACTCGGGCGTTGAGCGTACTTGATTACCACAGCCGCGGGCTGTGATGCTTGAGTCGTTGTCGCTGGTAGTGACTATGGCGGGCACGGGTTTGGTGGAAACGGGCCGATCGGTGGCCCAGGTTGATTTTGCCGCCTTCGACACGATGGCCTGTGACCGCAGCATATCCGACCGGGCCGGATACCCGAATGAGCGCCCAGGGAGCGCTGTGGCGCACCACCTCCACGACCGCGAAGTCTCATTCGCAACGAGGCAGGCCCGATGGGCGCAGACGGTGACGCCACCCATGCGGTGACCCACGGTGGCACTGCACCGATCGGGTGGTGAATCGTCGTGGGAGCCGGTCCTCAGTGGGCACTGATGTTGCGCTTCGCGGAGGTCGCTGGGGTTACGTGTCCGGTGCCAGGTCCCTGACGGCCTGGCGACACAAGGAAAGCACGGCGACCAGGCGGGGAGACTCGGCTGGGACGCAGCACCTGACGGCCGCCCTGCCTCAGGCCGGCAGGCCCGGTGGAGTTCCGCGCACCTGGCTGGTCGCCGCGCTGACCCGGCAGTTGAGCCATCCGGTCCGTGCGATGACGGCAGCTCGGGGTGCCGTCCCGCTGGTGGTCCGGATCCCGGCTGGGTCGGGCTGAATCGCCGCGCCCGGCCCAGCCCACCAACATGGCTGCGATCGCGAGGAGCCGATGTCCTGTCGCACCGGGCGACGTAGGCTGCCGCGCCTTCGCCGGCCGGCCCGCACCGGATTCCGCAACACGTCGATCTGTAGCTGGGACCGGCTATCCGTCGGACGGAACGTGTTGGGAGACAGGACAAGACGAGCGTGGCAGCGCGCCGGGATACCGGGCGGTGAGAAACTTGATCAAACCCTCACGCAGTTCGCACCACAGGTCCCACGAACTCGGCGCGTCCGCTGATGACGCGAGCAGCCGGACCACCATGGTCGACGGCGTCGTGTCGACGACCTGAACGATCCAGTCGCGGCGATCCCACAGCGGCGACGCCGCCACCAGTCGGCGTGCCTCTGCTCGCAGTTCGGCCATCGGGGTTCGGTAGTCCACGTGCAGGATGACCGAGCCGAGCACCCGAGTCTCACGGCGCGACCAGTTCTCGAACGGGGTTCTGGTGAAGTAGGTGGTCGGCAACACGAGCCGGCGTTCGTCCCAGAGGCGGACCACGGCGTAGGTCAGGGTCAGCTCCTCGATCCGGCCCCACTGCTGCTCCACGAGCACGACGTCGTCGAACCGCAGCAGGTCGGTCCAGGCCAGTTGCAGGCCGGCGAGCACGTTGGTCAGCGTGGTCTGCGCGGCGAGGCCGACCAGGACGCCGGCCACCCCGGCGGAGGCGAACAGGACGCGCCCAGCGTCCGCAGCGGCGTGAACGTCGTCAGCATCGTGGCGAGCGCGAGCAGGGTGGCGGTCACCACGGTCAGCCGGCGGAGGATGGCGACCTGGGTGCGCGCGCGACGCCGCCTGCGGTTGTCGGGTACGTCGATGCGCAGGCGCTGGAACAGCGCGTCCTCGCCCACCAGCAGCAACTTCACGACCAACCAGGAGGCCGCGGCGATCAGCAGGACGTGCAGCACCTCGAGTGCCACGTCCACGGCGGGGGTCTCCCGGATCGTGGACAGCCCGATGCGGTTCGCCGAGATGAGCAGGACCGCGACCCAGGGCCACCGGCAGTGCCTGTCGACTTCGGTGAGGAATCGTCGGTAACGGCGCCGCCGCGCGGCCCGCGTGACCGCCAGCCTGGAGAGCCAGGCGGTCAGCAGCGCGGCCGCGCTCGCCCCCGCCAGCACCGGAATCACCCGTAGCAAGGGCTCACCAGCTTCGCGAGGGCCACGTCCTTGCCGGTTATCTGCCGGGGTATCCGGTCGGCGGCAGGGTGTTCCAGCTGGCCGCGTCGGACCGCTTGGCACGGCTGCGCACGCGCCGCGCGCTGGCCTCGGTCACGTGGACGAGCACGGTGACCTCGACGCCGATGGCCAGGTTGATGATCGCGGTCGCGATCCGGCTGCCCAGATCGGCCCCGATGGTCAGTGGCAGCACGACCGCGATCAGGGTCAACAGCGCCATCGTCCAGCCGAAGAACTGGCTCGGTACGGGTGTCGTGATGCTGAGCAGGTGTATCAGGCCCGTGGCCAGCAGGGCGGCCGCCGCGGCCAGCAGGGCGTAGGTGGTCGTGTTCGCGTTTCCCCAGATGCCGTCGGACTCCGGCGCGAGGACGGCGACCCGGAACAGCCCTCTGGCGACCAGCATTCCGGCCACGGCCACCAGCGCGGCGATCAGGGCCGTTGCCGCGCCACCGGCCCACAGCCGGCCGGGATCCAGGTCGCTCGATGTGGTCGCCGAGTAGTCGTTCATCCGCGCCGCTCCCTATGCCGTCGGGCCGACCGCACGGTCGATGCTGGCAGCGGCGCACACCCCGTCGCACGCTCCCGGCAGAACCAATTCGCAGGGCCGATTCACTCCGTGAGGCCGACGGATCATTTCGTCGAGTCGAGCACTCCGTGCAGGTGAGCCGCTGCGGTGCCGGTGTCGTGGTGCTTGTACCGTGCGCCGCGCCGACGGCGTTGACCGTGCGGCCGAGGGGGACAGGGCGCGGGCGAGGTTGCTGGCGAAGGCCAGGATGGAAGGGTAGTCGCGCCCAGCCTGCCCGACACCGGTCATGGGCCTCTGCACGGTTCGAGCCTGTTGGGTAACCGATGTTCCCGTCTCAGCGATGTTCAACCGTCGGAGCCGACTTGATCAGGACGGAGACCAACAATGGCGCGAGGACAGAGCCACGGGCTGGGCGTCGGGAGCGGTGGCATCATCGATTACGGCGACGGCAACATCGAATACCGGCAAACCGGCAAGTTGCTTCCGGCCTTCAAGGTCAACATCGCCGACGTAACCGGCTTCTCGGTTCGTAAGGCGACGCGGCAAGACAGGAAGAATGGCGCGAGCGCGCTCCAGCAAGTGTTGATCTTGCAGGGCAGTGGGACAGAACTCGCAGCTTGCCCGATCAACCACGGAACCGCAGCGAAGATCGAAGCGTGGATTCGAGCGCATCCGTCGTTTCGCGGGAACGTCCCCCAGCACGCGCCGGTGGCGGCACCGCTAGGCGCGGCGCCGGTCACCATCGCGGATGAACTTGCGAAGCTCGCACAGCTTCGTGACGCCGGAGTGTTGTCGCCTGAAGAGTTCGCCCAAGCGAAGGCGAAACTGCTCGGCTAACCGGCATCCGCAACATCAACGACGGACACATCCGAGCCCCAGCCATCACTCCTGCCAACTACCACCGGAACCCGCTACCTTTCCGAACTCCATACCATGCATTGTGACCGGGCCAAACTCGGCCAAGGTCAGGCCGGTCAGGTCCGAACAGAACGCATTGACCAAGGAGTCTGCGGACGCACGAGGATGTGGTGGCGGCCGACGCGCACGCCGGCGCCGATGTCGACCACGGTCGGCCGATCTCGATGATCTCACTGGTCTGGCCTGGCGGTGGGTTTGCCAGCCTTGCAGGTGGCCTCCACGTCGACGACGTTCAGCAGTCCCGCCGCCCATGCGGTGAGGCTGGAGGGCTCCTGCGGTCGGGTGCATCGCCGCACTGTGGAAAGCACGAGGGATGACCCACCGGTCGTCCACCTGGCCGCGGCAGGACTCGACATGCCCTTCCGGTGCCGCATCGCCGGTGGATTTCCGCAAGTCAGCCGATCCCTGGTCTGGGTCAAGGGTCGCCCTGGACGTAGTCGGTCGTCTGAGCTGCGGATTCTCGGATGCTCACTGGTATCAGATGGTTCACGAGGAGCATCGCTCATAGTGGATTGGCAATTGTCTGATCGTAGTGTTTGACCGCCGTCAGATCACCGGGGGAGCACGGCGGGGAGCAGATTGGGAGCAATCTTGTGCACTGAACGGCTCCGAACCGCATTCAACCACGTTGAATGGACCCGCGTTGACCTGCCGAATTCCTGTTTCCGCAGGTCAACGTAGGGCACCGTCCATAGTTGACACGATAGAGGTCGCAGGTTCAGTCCCTGCGTCGCCCACCAGCGCGTTCTTGCTGGTCAGAGGCCCTGTTCCTCCTCGCGGGGAGCAGGGTTTCATTGATCAACTGGGGAAAACCGGAGATCAGGTTCTTCTACCGTCCGGCTTACCGTGGCTCCGCCGACTCGCCGTCGGCGTGGGGCGGCGGCTCGGAAGGGACGGACGAAAACCCCCGGTGGAACGCGCCGGGTGGCGGGCGCTCTTGGCGTTCACCGGTGACGGGTTGACACCGTGATCAGCGGTTTCCTTGCCGGCCGCCTCACTGCGGCCAGACACGCAACCGCAGCCAAGGCGGGATGCCCCGCGCGCGTCACCTTCTGGAACTCGACCCCGATTCGGGGCGGAACCGTGGTACGACCAGGCCCGTTTCATAGGCGATCACCACTGCCTGGGTGCGATCTCGCAGTCCCAGTTTGCTCAGGATTCGGCTGACGTGGGTTTTCACCGTCTCCTCTGTCACGACGATGTGGGCGGCGATCTCGGTGTTGGACAAGCCTTCTGCGACCAGTCGGAGCACCTGCGTCTCGCGTGGGGTCAGGCGGTTCGCGACCTCCGTCGGTGGGGTGTCCGGCGCGTGGCGTTGCTTTGCGAACTCGCTGATCAGTCGGCGGGTCACGGTCGGCGCCAGCAGTGCGTCACCGGCCGCGATCACGCGCACCGCGTCGAACAGGCGCTCCGCTGTGACGTCCTTGAGCAGGAAGCCGCTCGCTCCGGCACGCAGCGCGTCGTAGACGTACTCGTCCAGGTCGAACGTGGTCAGGATCAGGATTCTCGGCTTGTCCGAGCCCGCCAGTCGCCGCGTGGCTTCGATGCCGTCCATCTCCGGCATCCGGACGTCCATCAACACCACGTCCGGGTGTAGTTCGCGGCAGATTCGTACGGCTTCCGCGCCGTCGCACGCGGTTCCGACGACCGTGCAGTCCGCTTGAGTGTCCAGCAGCGCCGCGAAGCCGGTGCGCACGACCTGGTGGTCATCCGCCACGACTACCCGAATCACGTCGGTCACGGCTGATCCGCCACCTGTACCGGCAGTACGGCCTCCACCAGGAACCCGCCGCCGGCCGCCCCACCGGTACGCAGTTCCCCGCCGACGGCGGCCGCGCGTTCCCGCATGCCGAGCAGTCCGTGCCCGGTCGGCGACCCCGAACTCGGGCCCGGCCCGTTGTCCCTGATCCGCAGCCGCAAGCCATCGCCGGCGTAGTGCAGTTCGACGTCCGCCGCGGCACCCGGTGCGTGTCGTCGCGTGTTCGTCAGCGCCTCCTGGACGATGCGGTATGCGGCCAGTTCGACACCGGGGTCGAGTTCGACCGGTGATCCGGACACGATCAGCCGGGCGGCCGCTCCCGCTGTGTCCCGCGCCTCGTCCAGTAGTTCGTTGAGCTGTTGGAGGCCGGGTTGCGGCCGCCGCTGCGCGACCTCGGTACTCGCGTCCGCTCGCAGCACGGACAACAGCCGCCGCATCTCCGTCAGGCCGGCCCGCGCCGTGTCGCCGATCTCCAGCAGTCGCTGCGCCCCCGCCGCCGGCATGCCGGCGGTGGTCAGCCGGGCCGTCTCGGCCTGTACCGCGATCATCGAGATGTGGTGCGCCACGACGTCGTGCAGTTCGCGGGCGATGCGGGCCCGTTCGCCGCGTGCGGTGTGCTCGATCATGGTGCTGGCGATGATCTCTCTGGCCGCCTGGTGCACCTGTGCGTCATCGCGCGCCCGCGCGGCGATTCCGACCCAGCCCGCCGCCGGGACCAGCACGGCCAGCAGCAGGATGAGGACGCCGGCCTCGCCACCGCCGGAATCCGACGTGATCAGCGCCAGCGCGGCGAACGGCACCGCGAGCGCGACGGCCAACACCTGAGTCCCGGTCGCGGCGCTCCCACCCCGACCGAGCCGGTACACCGCGATCACCTGCGCGATCGACACCCCGACGGTCGGCACGTGGAATACCAGCAGCGAGAACAGATCGGCCCCGGTGACCGCCACCGCCGCGCCCGCCGGACGCGGCAACGCCAGCAACAGCGGCGTGCCCAACGCGAACAGCCACACCCCGACCGCGAACAGCCCGGAATTCGCGCGTGCCGTCCACGCGACAGCCTCGGCGGTCGACGCGAGCGCGAGCAACCCGGCGACCACGACACCCGGCCGCCCCGGCCCGACCCACTCACCTCTCACCGAGATCTCCGCACGTCGGACATTGTCGTCCTCGGCCGGCGTGCCGGCGTCCCCACGGTCAGTGACATCGGTGTCCCTCGTACGGGGGATGTCGGAGATGGCTCGCCGGCATGACGACCGCCGTGGTCCGGCTTCCCTAACCTCCGTCGACATGGAAGCAACCATCGAAGTCGCCGGCCTGCGCAAGCGTTACGGGTCGACACTCGCGCTGGACGACATGTCGTTCACGGTCGAACCAGGGCAGGTCACCGGCTTCGTCGGCCCGAACGGCGCCGGCAAGTCGACCACCATGCGGGTGATTCTCGGCCTCGACTCGGCGGACTCGGGCCACGCGCTGATCGGCGGCAAGCCCTATCCGAGCCTGCGGCGGCCGCTGAGCCACGTCGGCTCGCTGCTGGACGCGGCCGCGCTGCAGCCCAGCCGCAGTGCCCGCAACCACCTGCTGTGGCTGGCGCACTCGCAGGGGCTCGGCCTGCGGCGGGTCGGCGAGGTCGTCGAGCAGGTGGGCCTCGGCGCGGCGATCCGACGCAAGGCCGGTGGCTACTCGCTCGGCATGCGGCAGCGGCTCGGACTCGCCGCCGCGCTGCTCGGCGATCCGCCGGTGCTCATGCTGGACGAGCCGTTCAACGGCCTCGATCCCGAGGGCATCGTGTGGATACGTGGTTTCCTGCGGTCGATGGCGAGCCAGGGGCGCGCCGTGCTCGTGTCCAGTCATCTCATGAGCGAGTTGGAGGACACCGCGGACCACCTGGTCGTCGTCGGTCGCGGCAGGGTCATCGCCGACACCGCCGTGGCCGACCTGATCGCGGCCGCGTCGAACGGCCGGATCGTGTTGCGCACCACCGCGCGTACCCAGGCGATGACCGTGCTCGCCGGTGCGGGCGCCACTGTGGCCGCGACGAACGCCGACACGGTCACCATCGCCGGGCTCGACGGCGGGCGGGTCGTGTCGTTGCTGGGGGAGTCCGCGGTGCCGTTCTCGGGGTTGACGACGCACCGCGCCACGCTGGAGGAGGCGTACATGGAACTCACGCGCGACGCCACCGAGTTCCGGGGGGAGCCGGCATGACAGTCGCCTACAAGTCCACAGTAGACATCGGTGGCGCCGGCTTCGGCAGCCTGCTGCGGGCCGAGTGGACCAAGTTCCGGACAGTGCGCGGCTGGACGATCGGCATCGCCGCCGCGATGTTGCTCACCGGGCTGTTCGGCATGTTGCCCAGTGACGTCTGTTCCAACGGCAACGCGCCGTGCGCCTCCGCACCGACCGGGCCGGACGGCGAGGCCGTCACCGACAACTTCTACTTCGCGCACCAGCCGTTGGCCGGCAACGGCAGCATCACCGTCCGGCTGACGTCGCTGACCGGTGAGTACGAAACGCATCCCGTCCCGGTCGGCCAGGGACAGGGACAGAACATGACACCCGGCATCGAGCCGTGGTCGAAGGGCGGCATCCTCATCTCGGCGTCGCTGCGGCAGGGCTCGGCGTACGCGGCGATGCTGGCGACCGGCGGTCATGGCGTCCGCATGCAGTACGACTACGTCCACGACACGGCCGGCCTCCCCGGCACCGCGTCGCCGACATCGCCACGATGGCTGCGGCTGGACCGCGCCGGCGACACCATCACCGGATACGACTCGACGGACGGTCGCGAATGGACACTCGTCGGCACCGCCGTGCTGACCGGGTTGCCGGCCACCGTGCAGGTCGGGATGTTCGCCACATCGCCCGGCCACAGCGTGGTCACACAGAGCATCAGCTCGTCCTCGGCGGTCGGCGGCCCGAGCCTGGCCACCGCGACCATGGACGAGGTCGACGTGCGGGGCGCCGGCAACACGTGGACCGGCGACACCGTCACCGACGGCCAGGACGGAGCACAGTTGCCCGGCCGGTTCCAGCGGGCCGGCGGCACGTTCACGGTGCGCGGGTAGGGGGACATCGCGCCGGACGTGCCCGGTGGCGCCGGTGTCGGCGTGGCGATCACCCAGCCCCTGCTCGGCACGTTCTTCGGGCTGATCGCGGTGGCGATGGTGGGCGCGATGTTCATCGCGGCCGAGTACCGGCGTGGCCTGATCCGCACCACTCTGGCCGCGCACCCGCGACGAGGGCAGGTGTTGGCGGCCAAGGCCGTCGTGCTCGGCGCGGTCACGTTCGCCACCGGGTTGGTGGCGGCGGGATTCGCCATGGTGGTCGGCGTGGCCCATCTGCGGGCGAACACTCCGGTCGACCCGATCGGCGTCGGAACCGAGGTGCGGATCGTCGTCGGCACGGCACTGTTGCTGGCGGTGGCGGCCGTGCTGGCCCTCGCGCTCGGTACGGTGCTGCGGCGCGGTGCGGGGGCGGTGGCCGCCGTGATCGTGGTGATCGTCCTGCCGTACCTGCTGGGCGAACTGCCCACCGTCCTGCCGGCGAACGTGCAGGCATGGCTGCTGCGGATCACCCCGGCCGCCGCGTTCGCCGTGCAGCAGGCGTATCCGAGCTATCCGCAGGTCGACGCCCAGTACACACTGATCGGCGGCTACTACCCGCTGCCGCCATGGGCCGGTCTCGCCGTGTTGTGCGGGTATGCCGCGCTCGCCGTCGGCCTGGCCACGGTCCTGTTGCGCAGGCGGGACGCATGAAGCTGGTGCTGCACGCGGAATGGACGAAGCTGCGAACCACGGCCACCACCGGTTGGCTGCTGCTGGCCGCGGTCGCGCTGACCGTCATGGTGGGCGTGCTGGCGACATCGGCGGTGACGTGCCCGACCGGCGGCTGTGGCATCGACCCGGCGAAGACCAGCCTGACCGGGGTGTACCTCGGTCAGGCCGTCGTCGTGGTCGTGGCGGTGCTGGCGATCGGCGGCGAATACGGCACCGGCATGATCCGCACGACGTTCACCGCAATGCCACACCGGCTGGTCGTGTTGGGTGCCAAGGCGATGCTGCTGGTCGGCCTCGTCGTGGCGGCGGGCGTGGTCGCGGTGCTCGGTGCACTGCTGGTCGGGCGGCCGCTCCTGGCGGCCCACGGGCATCTCGTGCTGTCGCTGGGTGCCGGACCGGTGCTGCGCGCCGCGGTCGGATCGGTGCTGTACCTGGCGTTGATCGCGTTGCTCTCGCTCGGCATCGCCACGGCCGTGCGCGATTCGGTGGTGGCCATCGGCCTCGTACTGGGCCTGCTGTACCTGTTCCCGATCATCGGCGGCGTGGTCGTCGATCTGACCTGGCATCGGCATCTTGAGCAGATCGGGCCGATGGCCGCCGGACTCGCCGTGCAGGCGACCATCGGGCTCCAGAGCCTGCCGATCGGCCCATGGGCCGGCCTGGGCGTGCTCGCGGCGTGGGCGGCCGGTGGGCTCCTGCTCGGCGGGCTGGTGGTGCGGCTGCGTGACGCGTGAACCGGAGCGGGCCGTCACCCGTTCGATATCGGATGTGAGGCTACAGTTGCCCCACTTTCGTAGTTGCGCGTACAGCTCGGCCCCTCGCCAGCGGGCGTCGCGCACGGCGCGGCCTACAGCCCGGACCACGCCTACGACTTCGGCCTGCGACGCGTCCTGGACGGTCTCGGCGCTCTCATCGACACCGACAGGACCTGACCCACCCGCTGCCCTCGCAACGGCCCCGGCGTGACGGCCGGCTCGGCCAACGGTCGGACTCGACGGCCCGCTGTCCTGCGTAGACTTCCGGCGACGGGAATTGAGGGCTGGCTGGGGGAGGGCTGCGGTGAGTTCCGGAGCGGGGCTGTCGGCGGAGCAATTCGACCAGTGGTACTCGAACATGCGAGGCGGCGCCGCCCACGATGACATCCACCAGCGGCATCTGGGGCTGCCGCCGCGACTGCTCTCGACCAGCCTGCTCACCTGGGATGGCATCGCGGACGTCGTCGAGGCGCTGCGCCTTGGGCCTGGGGACCGGCTGCTGGATCTGGCGTGCGGGCGCGGCGGGTATGGCCTTGAGATCGCTGCACGGACCGGGGCGCGGTTGATCGGTGTCGACTTCGCGCGGGCGGCGATCGAGCAGGCCCGGACGCTGGCTCGACAGTTCGGTTCTGTGGACGCCGAGTTCCGGTTGGGTGATCTTGCCGACACGGCCCTGCCGGCCGGGTCGGTTGACGCGGTCGTGTGCGTTGATGCGATCCAGTTCCAGGCGACGGCCGAGTCGTTCGAGGAGATGCGCCGGGTGCTCTGTCCGGGCGGACGTGTTGCACTGACGACCTGGGAGGCCCTCGATCACGCGGACGAGCGTGTCCCGGCACGGATCCGGGCGGTCGACACCGAAGCCGGCCTCGCAGGCGCCGGCTTCACGGACGTCGTCGTTCGGGAGCGTCCGCAGTGGCGGGTGGCCGAGCGTGCGATGTGGGAGGAGGCGGCGGCGCTCGACCCTGGTGCGGATCCCAGCCTGCGATCCCTGCACGACGAGAGCATCCAGGTGTTGCCCGTTTTCGATCTGACACGCAGAGTCCTCGCCGCGGCGACCGCAGGCGGCTGAGGCTCGGCGTGCCGTGTTGGTGTTTGACGGCATTTTCCCGCAACGCGTCGACCCGGCCAGGATGGTCCGCCGCGACGGCACTGATCCCGATCCGGACGCGCGGTCGAATCGTGCACGGACCTCAGAGTCAATGGAACACGCAACTCGAGTAGCGCCACGTATGCGCTGGACGAGCTGGTCGACGACCGCCGCGTGGCTCACCGACCGATCGACTGTTCGGCCGGGCGTGGCGCTGTCGAGCGGGTCCTCGCCGAACTGGGACGTCGCGACCACTCGATAGCGGATCGATAGGCCCGGCCTGCCAGGATCGGCCTGTCCGTTTCACTGTCGGAAGGGGTGACAATGGCCAGGCTGTTCAATGTCCTCGGCGACCGCCTACTCGGTATTTTCCTCCGTGAGGTCCGGTCCGCCGCGGCCTGCGCACAATTCGGCCAAGTGTGTCAGGTCAAGCACTTCGACCAGAACTGCCACTGCGTCTGATCCTTTGGACGCGATTCGTTCAGCCTTTCTCCGCCGCTTTCACCACGCGGCGGAGAAAGGGGAAGGAGCAGTCG
>DATBDL010000457.1:0-9426 GCA_036269975.1 Pseudonocardiaceae bacterium
GACGTAGTACGGCCCGGAAGACCCCGGCTGCGCAGGATCGGGATAGAACGGCTCGGCCGACGGATCGACATACGACGGCGTCGGATGCGGTTCCGGTGCCGCATGCGCCCCACCAGCCCCGGCCGGAGGAGCCGGCGAGGCCGAAGGAGGAGCGGGAGCGGCAGGCGAAGAAGTCGGAGCGGGGGACGGATGCGGACCGGACTGATCGGGCCCAGCACCCCGTGCCGGGGGTTCGGCCTGCCCAAGCTGCGCGGCCGGCGGCTGCTGCCAGGTCGCGTCGTGCCTCGGCGCGGGCTCCTCGTAGCGTCCAGTCACCGCTGGAGTCCTCCTGAACAGGCGGTTGGCGGGCGTGCTGACCACACCGAAGGTAGTCGCAGCGGGGCACCCGGTCGACACGGGGCCGCAACGCCGCCTGCGAATCAGGTCACCCGACGCCGGCGTACGAGTGCAGGCCAGTCGTCACCAGGTTGATGAAGAACAGGTTGAAGATCATCACGGCGAAACCGAGGATGTTGATGAACGCCGCCCGGTTGCCCCGCCAGCCCGCGGTCGCCCGTGAGTGCAGGTAGGCCGCGTACACGACCCATGCGATGAACGCCGTCGTCTCCTTCGGGTCCCAGCCCCAGAACCGGCCCCACGCCGACTCGGCCCAGATCGCCCCGCAGATCACGCCGAACGTGAACAGCGGGAACCCGAAGATCGTCGTCCGGTACGCCAGCCGGTCCAGTGTCGCCGTCGTCGGCAGCTTGGGGGCGATTCGGGTGAACCGGGCCGAATTGCGGTCGTAGGCGCCCCGGATCAGGTACAGCACGCTCGCCACACCGGGCACCAGCAGGATGCCGCACGCCGTCGACACCACCGTCACGTGGATGACCAGCCAGTACGACTGCAACGCCGGCTGCACCGGCTCCGCCTGCGTGTAGAGCACCGTGCCACCGAGGAACATCAGGATGAACACCGGGATCAGCACGAACCCGCCCAACCGGCGGATCGCGAACCGGCGCAACATGAACAGCCACGCGGAGACCGCGATCAGGCACACGAACGACATGAACTCGTACATGTTGCCCAGTGGCCAGCGGTGCGTCGCGAACCCGCGCAGCACGATCGACGTCAGGTGCACGGCAGCGCCGAGCACGGTCAGCGCGACGGCCATCCGCCCGAGCCGCTCCGGCAGCGACCTGTTCCCACGCGTCCCCTCAGCGGGGGGAGACGCGGGAGCGGGAACGCCGCCCGCTGCCACCAGTTCGCGTGCCGGCGTTGCGGCCGCGCGCCGGCCGAATGCCTGTTCCGCCAGGTAGAAGAACATGGACAGGACGTAGATGGTCACCGCTGCCGTGTAGGCGTAGGTGCTGTTCTGCGCGAGCGCCTCGTTGACCGGCATCAGCCGTCGTCCCTCCCGCTTTCCGACCCTCGTGCGGCGGCCAGCAGCCGCGCGGACAGCCGGGTGAACTCCTCGCCGTACCCGGCCTGATCGGTGCGGGCCAGGCCACCGATCTCGACCACGATACGACCGTCGTCTTCGGACCCCTTCTCCGGTGCGACCCGCACCCACACCCGCCGCCGCTTCACGGTCAGCGACGTGATCAGGCCGAACAGCATGAGGA
This sequence comes from Pseudonocardiaceae bacterium, assembly GCA_036269975.1. Classification (GTDB taxonomy): domain Bacteria; phylum Actinomycetota; class Actinomycetes; order Mycobacteriales; family Pseudonocardiaceae; genus DATEPR01. The sequence continues at coordinate 1,608 of DATBDL010000457.1, forward strand.
GCGCGAACACCAGCACGTAGTCCTGCGTCGGATCGTGGGCCACCTGTAGCGACACCCACATCGTCACCGAGTCGAACCGGACCACCGTGCCGTCCGGCAGTTTCGTGCTCTGGCCGGGCGTCAGGTTCGCCTTGTCGACCATCTTGAGCCGGCCGTCGGTGACCATGCTCTGGTCGATGTCGAAGATGCTCTGCCCGGTTCCGGTGTCCTCGCCGAGATCGCCCTGGTAGACGTCCAGCGACACGGCCGGCGCGGTCAGCGCGGGATACGTCGACGTGATCAGGCCGTTCTGGAACAGCGCGGTCGGCGCGAACAGGCCCGTGATCGCGAGCTGTTTCTTGGTGACCTGGCTGGGATCGGTCACGTTCGGCGGGTCGAACTTGGTGGCGCCCTCGGACAGCAGCGTGGTCGGGTCGTCCGGTTTCCACTGGATCAGGCCGGTCCGCTGCTGGCCGTCCGGGAACGTCACGGTGAACTGCGGCGCGTAGCCGTGGCCGAGCAGGTAGACGCGGTCGCCCACGGTGCGCAGCGGCGAGTTGACCTCGAGGTCGTAGGGCCGCCACGTGTTCGTGGTCAGGTCGGCGCCGGACTGGTACTGGATGTTCGACTCGTAGTGCTCCGGCTCGCCGCTGGGCTGGTAGGTGGCGGTGAAGTCGTTCACCTTGAGGCAGAACGGATCGAGGTGCGTGCCGTCCACCCGCAGGCCGGGCGTGAACGAGTCGTAGTTCAGCACGCCGGAATTGCAGAACTCCGATCCGTTGGCCAGCACGATGACCTGGCCGGTGTAGCTGTACAGCTTGCCCAGCGCGAACGCCACGATCAGCCCGAGCAGCGCGAAGTGGAACACCAGGTTCCCGGTCTCCCGCAGGAATCCGCGTTCCGTCGACAGCGTCCGCGCGCCGTCGTCCTCGGTGCGCTCCACTACCCGCCAGCCGCGCAGCCGGGCGCGCATCGCCGTGATCGCATCGTCCGGCGTGCCGTCGATCTCGGTCCGCTCGTGGTGTGGCATGCGGGCCAGGTTCTTCGGCGTGAGCACGGGTTTCGCGACCATCTGCCGCGCGTACTCGACCGTCCTCGGCAACAGGCAGCCGACCAGCGACACGAACAGCAGGATGTAGATCGCGGAGAACCAGACGCTGCTGTAGACCGTGTAGAACTGGAACCGGTCCAGCAACTGGCCCCACCAGCCGTGATCGGCGATGTACTGCTCGACCTTCGGCTCGTTCAGCGCCCGCTGTGGCAGCAGTGCGCCCGGCAGCGCGGCCAGTGCCAGCAGGAACAGCAGCACCAGCGCGGTCCGCATCGCGGTCAGCCCGCGCCACGTGTTGCGCAGGAACGCCAACGCCGACCGGAGCACGCCACCGCGGCCGGGCGGCGGGGTCGGGTCGGTGACCTTCGGTTCGTCCAATGTGGTCATATCGGCAGGTTCACGTTGTTCACCACGGTTTGTCGCAGCCAGTCCACCAGGTCGCCCCACAATCCCGTGACCAGCGCGATTCCGACGCACAACAGCAGCACGCCACCGGTGATCTGGATGCCCCGCACGTGCCGGCGCAGCCAGCTCGTCGCCCGCACCGCCCACCGCGCGCCCAGCGCCAGCACCACGAACGGCACGCCGAGCCCGAGGCAGTAGGCGAGCACCAGCAGCACGCCCCGGACCGTGCCCGGCCCGACCTGGGTGCCCGCGGCGACCGACATCACGCCGGTCAGCGTCGGCCCGAGGCACGGCGTCCAACCCAGCGCGAACACGGCGCCCAGCAGCGGAGCGCCGAGGAGTCCGGCGCGGGGCGTCGCGTGCGGCCGCACGTCGCGCTGCAACACCGGCACGAGCCCGACGAACACCAGCCCCATCACGATCGTGACCACGCCACCGATACGTTCCAGCAACTGCTCGTTGTCCAGCAGCGCGTCGGACACACCGAGTACCAGCACCGATCCGGCACCGAACACCACGGTGAACCCGGCGACGAACAGCAGCGCGGCCCCGGCCACCCGCCAGCGGCCCTTGGGCGCGCGTTCGGTGTCGCTGACCCCGACCGCTGGCGCGTCCGCGCCGACCAGCCCGGCCAGATAGGCCAGGTAGCCGGGTACGAGCGGCACGACGCACGGTGACGCGAACGACACCGCGCCGGCCGCGACCGCGACCGCCGCTGCCAACGCCAGCGGCCCGGACACGGCCAGGGCGGTGGGGTTCACACGTCGAGGGTAGGGACCTGGTGTCGGCGGCCCGTCACCGGTACGCCCAGCGGGCGGTGTTCGTCACACCCGTACGCCGGTTTCACACCGTCGGGTCCAACGTCCGCAACTCCGACAGCAGCGTGGTCGCCGTGATCTGCCCGAGGAAGACCGCTGCCACTCGGTGTTGCCGGTCCAGCACGATGCTGGAGGGTACCGTGCTGCGCGGATATCCGTTCAGCGCGAGCAGCACGCGCCCGGCCGGATCGAAGATCGACGGATAGCTGATCTGGTTGTCGTGCACGAAATCCAGCGCCGCGCCGCGATCGTCCCGGACGTCCAGCCCGAGCAGCCGCACACCCCGTGACCTGGTCTGGTCGTACACGGTGGACAGCTCCGGCGCCTCGGCCCGGCACGGTCCGCACCACTGGCCCCAGATGTTCAACACCACGATGTCACCGGGGAAATCGGACACGTGGATCGTCGTGCCGGGTTGAAGCAGGCTGTCCCCGGACAGGTTCGGTAGGACCTGGCGCTGCGCCTCCGGGTAGAAGATCTGGGTCTTGCCGCCCGGCGACACGAATTCGAAGTCGCTGCCCTGCACGACGGCGTCCTTGCCCACCGAGCACCCAGCCAGCAGAACCGCGCCCAGCAACAGCGCCATGATCTTTTTCACGCGCCGCTCACCCGCGCGTTCGTCGCGCCGACCGGATCGCTGTAGCGCACCGCGACCAGCTTCTCGTCCGCGAACTCCAGCGACGTGATCGAGGCCAGCGAGCACTGCCGGCGACGCGGGTCGTGCCACAGCCGGCGCCCCTCCACGAACCGCCGCACCGCCACGATCGGGAGCTGGTGCGACACGCACACGGCCTCGTGCCCGGCAGCGGCGGTACGGGCCCGGTGCACGGCGGCGAGCATCCGGTGCGCGATGTCCAGGTAGGGCTCACCCCACGACGGCCGGAACGGATTACGCAGCTTCGGCCAGTTGCGCGGATCGCGCAGCGCACCGTCGCCGACCGACACCCGCATGCCCTCGAACACGTTGGCCGCCTCGATCAGCCGCTCGTCCACCGCCAGGTCGATGCGGTGCGAGTCGGCGATCGGCGCCGCCGTCTGCCGTGCCCGTTCCAGCGGTGAGCAGGCGACGTGCACGACGTCGGAGTCCCGCAGGTGTTCCGCCACCACGAGGGCCTGCTTCTGGCCACGGTCGGACAGTCGGAAACCGGGCAGCCGGCCGTAGAGCACGCCGTCCGGGTTGTGCACCTCGCCGTGCCGCACCAGATGCACGATCGTCGTCACCGGTTTCGGCACCGCGGTAGGCCGCTCGCTCATGCCTGGCTCCGAGCTGCGGCTGTTGCTGCGGTGGGCAATGCCGCCTCGATCACCGAGAAGGCTTCGTCGTCCATGGCGGCGTTGACGAACCATGCCTCGAAAGCGCTGGGCGGCCCGTAGACCCCAGCGGCCAGCAGCGCGTGGAAGAACGCCGGGAACCGCCAAGTCTGTGCGGCCTTCGCGCCCGGATAGTCGTGCACGGGCTCCTCGCTGAAGAACACGCTGACCAGGTTCCCCGCGTACTGCACCCGATGCGGCACGCCTTCTCGTCGTAGCGCCGCCGTGAACAACGTGCCCAAACGCTGGGCGTTCGCGTCCAGCCTCCGGTACACGTCGTCGTCCGTGTGCCGCAGCGTCGTCAGCCCGGCGGCCACAGCGACCGGATTACCGGACAGCGTGCCGGCCTGGTAGACCGGCCCGAGCGGCGCCAGTTTCGCCATCACGTCGGCCCGGCCACCGAACGCCGCCGCCGGCAGGCCACCGGACATCACCTTGCCGAACGTGTAGAGATCGCCGGCAACGCCTTCCAGGCCGTACCAACCGGCAGCCGACACGCGGAACCCGGTCATCACCTCGTCCATCACCAGCAGTGCGCCGTGCGCGTGCGCGAGCTCCCGCAAGCCGGCGTTGAACCCCGGCAACGGCGCGACAGCACCCATGTTCCCGGCAGCGGCTTCGGTGATCACACAGGCGATACTGTCCGGGTTGGCGGCGAAAGCGGCCCGAACGGCGTCAAGATCGTTGTACGGCAGCACGATCGTGTCCGCGGCCTGCGCGCCGGTCACACCGGGCGAGGTAGGCAACCCGAGCGTAGCGACGCCGGAGCCGGCGTCGGCCAGCAGAGCGTCGACGTGCCCGTGATAGCAGCCGGCGAACTTGACGATCTTGGAGCGACCGGTGAACCCCCTGGCCAGCCGGATGGCGCTCATCGTCGCCTCGGTCCCCGAGTTGACCAGCCGTACCTGCTCGACCGGATCGACCCGCCGGATGATCTCCTCGGCCAGCTCGATCTCGCCCTCGGTCGGCGTGCCGAACGAAAGCCCCAGCTCAGCGGCCTGCTGCGTCGCCGCCACCACGGCCGGGTGCGCGTGCCCGAGGATCATCGGTCCCCACGAGCTGACCAGATCCACGTAGCGGTTGCCGTCCGCGTCGGTCAGCCAGGGCCCGCGCCCGGACACCATGAAGCGCGGCGTGCCACCCACCGAGTGGAAGGCACGCACAGGCGAGTTCACACCGCCAGGGATGACGGTCGCCGCCCGGTCGAACAGGGCCCGTGACCTGGCCGCCGTCACATCGTCCACCGTCGAGTAGCCACTCACGGCCCCAGTCTCCCAGGTCCACCACAGTGGCCGCCGTCACGCCCGACTGACCGTCGTTCCCGCCTGGCACCAGCCGGCTACCGTCCAGTTCCCGAACTCGAGCCGTCCCGCCGTCCAGTCCGATTTCAGTCGGCCGCCGTCCCCGCCCGATCCAGCCGGCCGCCGTCCCCGCCCGATCCAGCCGGCCGCCCTAACCCCGGACGCGGGCCCACCCCCGTGTCCATTCTAGTTGATCTTGGGGTGGGTGGCCAATCGGTTTCGGGTGGAGCTGTGGACAACTCGGTGGGCTGTGGACAACTCGGCTCCGCCCGGACTCTCGTCGTCCCGCTCCGGTATCACTGACACATGGACGAGCACGCGTTGCGGGACCGAGCGGAGGAGTTGCTGGCCAAACTGGCCGGTGACGGCGCGACACTGCGCCCGGACCAGTGGACGGCGATCCGCGCACTGGTCGTCGACCGGCGGCGCGCGCTCGTCGTGCAGCGCACCGGCTGGGGTAAATCGGCCGTGTACTTCATCGCCACCGCGCTGCTGCGGGAGCAGGGTGCCGGGCCGACGCTGATCGTCTCGCCGCTGCTCGCCCTGATGCGCAACCAGATCGAGGCGGCCACACGGGCCGGCGTCCACGCGGCCACCATCAACTCGGCGAACAACGAGGACTGGCATGCCGTCCAGCAGGACGTGACGGAAGGCCGCGTGGACGTGCTGCTGGTCAGCCCGGAACGCCTGAACAACCCCGACTTCCGCGACACCGTCCTGCCCAGCCTGACCGCGACCACCGGCCTGCTGGTCGTCGACGAGGCCCACTGCGTCTCGGACTGGGGCCACGACTTCCGCCCCGACTATCGCCGCCTGCGGACCCTGCTGGCCGAGTTGCCGGACGGTGTGCCGGTCCTGGCCACCACGGCCACCGCGAACGACCGCGTGATCCACGACGTGGCCGAGCAGTTGACCCTCGGTGCCGACACCAACGCGCTCGTGCTGCGTGGTGCCCTTGACCGCGAAAGCCTGCACCTGGCCGTCGTCCGCCTGCCCACCAACGAGGCCCGCCTCGGCTGGCTGGCCCAACGCCTGGGCGAGTTGCCCGGCTCCGGCATCATCTACACGCTCACCGTCGCCGCGACCGAAGAGGTGGCGGCATTCCTGTGTGACCGAGGCTTCGAGGTGGCGGCGTACTCAGGCCGAACCGACACAGCGGAACGCACGGCCGTCGAGCGGAACCTACTGGCCAACCGCTTGAAGGCGGTGGTGGCGACCAGCGCGCTCGGCATGGGTTTCGACAAGCCGGACCTGGGCTTCGTCGTCCACATGGGGGCACCGCAGTCGCCCATCGCCTACTACCAGCAGATCGGTCGCGCCGGCCGAGGAGTGCGCAGAGCGGACGTGCTCCTGCTGCCCGGTCGCGAGGACAGGGACATCTGGGCGTATTTCGGCTCGCTGGCGTTCCCGAGTTCGGGTGTCGTACGGCAACTGTTGGACGCGCTGTCGGCCGAGGATCGCCCGCTGTCGACGGCCGCGTTGGAGCCGAAGGTGGACCTGTCGCGTAGCCGTCTGGAAATGGTCTTGAAGGTGTTGGACGTCGACGGAGCGGTCCGCAGGGTCCGCGGCGGCTGGGAAGCCACCGGCCAGCCGTGGGAGTACGACGCGGAACGTTACGAGCGGATAGCAAGCGCGAGGGCCAGCGAGCAACAAGCAATGCTGGACTACCAGGCCACGGATGCCTGCCGAATGGAATTCCTGCTGAACCAGTTGGACGACCCCAACGCAACCCCATGCGGCCGCTGCGACAACTGCACGGGGAAAGCCTGGGCGGACGACGTGGCGCCGGAGGTGGCGGAAGCGGCCCGCGAGCGTCTGCACCGCCCCGGCGTCGACCTGCCGCCGCGTAAGCTGTGGCCGACCGGATTGTCCACACTGGACGTACCGTTGTCCGGCAAGATCCCAGCCACCGATGCCGCACGGGAGGGCAGGGCCCTGTCCCGGCTGACCGACATCGGCTGGGGCACCCGCCTACGCACGTTACTGGCGGAAGACGACGCGGAGGTCCCGGACGACGTGTTCGCGGCCTGCGTGCGGGTACTGGCCGCGTGGCAGTGGAAGGAGCGCCCGGTCGGCGTGGTCACGATCACGTCGACAAGGCACCAGAAGCTGATCACCAGCCTGGGCAACAGGTTGGCAGCGGTCGGTCGCCTGTCGCCGTTGGGCCGGATAGCGGTGGATACCGGCCCCGGCCACCCGGCCAACAGCGCCCGCCGAGTAGCCCAACTATGGCCGGCGATGCGAGCACTGGCCGAAGTGTCCACAGTAGAGGGCCCAGTTCTCCTGGTGGACGACTTACTGGACACCGGCTGGACGATGACCCTGGCAGCGAGGCTGTTGCGTCGAGCCGGCGCACCGGCCGTACTTCCGTTCACCCTGGCGACAACCGCCTGACCAGGCGGCGTGTTCGGCGCCGCCACATCTCTCCCGGATCTGCGGAAGCGACCCCAGCGCGGTCGCCGATGCCGAACACGGCCTGCGGCGGCCAGTTCGCGCCACCCCGAGCCCACTCCGCTGCCCTGTCGGCGCTCAAGATCACTCGATCAGGTGATCATCCGGAGAACCGGGAGAAAAACGGCCTCGCCGTTCGTTAGCCCAAAAAAGGGCGGAGCGGGCTGGGCGGCCGGCGGTCAAGGTCGGCTGAGCGGCGGGAGATCAGTACAGCAGAAGAGGTCGGCGGCGCTGAACGTTCCCGGCCGACGGTTCTGGCCCACGGTACGACGGCGGCCTGACCGGTGTACGGCGTTCTGACCGGGGTGGTGCCCAGGCGGGCGTTGCCGCGCGGAGGGTTGTCTGGCGAGCCGAGCGGTTGCCTGCCGCGCGAGGGTTGCCCTCCGGGCGGAGGGTGTTCTGCCGCGCCGAGCGGTTGCCTGGCGAGCCAGGTGGGTGATCGTGGCGGTACTTTCCACGGAGAGCACCGCTTCGGGGTGTTCACCGCTTCGCGGCCTAGGACG
>DATBDL010000458.1:0-8766 GCA_036269975.1 Pseudonocardiaceae bacterium
CCGCTCGGGGGACGGGGAGTCAGCGGATCAGGAGATGCCTAGCTGGGTGCAGACCGCAGCGGCCGCGCCGGTGCAGACATCGCTGGCCTTGACGTATCCCTGCGTGATGACGTCCTTCACGTTGGTCTTCGTGATGGACTCCGGCGGCAGCAGGACGGACTTGACCGTGCGGTGCGCGGTCGGGTCGTCCGAGCTCTGCGTCGCGATCGCGTTGGCGGCGGCCGTGTTGCCGGTGGACAGCGCCAGTGCCAACTGCGCGGCCGCGTTGGCCTCGAGCTGGATCGGCTTGAACACGGTCGAGTACTGGTCGCCCGTCAGGATGGCGTTCAGACCGGCCGCGGTGGCGTCCTGGCCGGTGACCGGGACCTTGCCGTTGAGGCCGTTCTTCTGCAGCACGGTGATGACCGAGCCGGCCATGCCGTCGTTGGCGACGAGCACGCCGTCAACCTTGCCGCCGTTGGCGGTCAGGAACTGCTCGAACGTCGTGCCGGCCTTCTGGTTGTCCCAAGCGTCGATGGCCTGGCTCTTGACGAGCTTCAGCGCGCCGCACTTGTACTGCGGGTTGACGACCTGGTGCTGGCCCTGGGCGAACAGCGTGGCGTTGTTGTCGGTCGGCGAGCCCTCGATCTCGATGACCTGCGCGCCCTTCTTCTTCTGCAGCGCGGTGGCGATGGCGATGCCCTGCAACTGGCCCACCCGCACGTTGTCGAAGCTCACGTAGTAGTCGGCGCTACCACCGAGGTTCAGGCGGTCGTAGTCGATGACCGGCACACCCTGTGCCGCGGCCTTCTGCTCCACCGTGGCACCGGCGGCACCGTCCGGCGCGCCGATGATCAGCACCTTGACGTGCTGGCTGAGCATGCTGTCGGCGATCTGGGCGAACTTCTGGTCGTCACCCTGGGCGTTCTGGATGATGGCGGTCAGACCTTCCGAGGAGAGGGCCTTCTGCAGCATCGGGTGGTCGAAGCCCTCCCACCGTGCGGAGGTCGCGGTCTCCGGCAGGATGACGCCGACGAGCGCGCCGTTGCCGCTACCGCCGGCGCTGGCGCCGGTCGAGGGAGGAGTTGGTGCCGCTGCGGGAGCCGGCAGGCCGGCGCCGATCGCTGGGCAGGACGAACTGCCGCCTGAGCTCGCGTTCGACGATCCCGAACCGCCTGAGCTGTTGTTCCCGCACGCCGTGAGGGCCAACGCGAGGCCCGAGCTCGCGGCGAGCAGGGCGAGGGTGGACTTGCGCATTCGCGTCCCCTTCATCCTTGTGTGCGTGGTTCCGAGCCGGGCCGGAACCGAAAATGTTGTGGGCCACAACATAAGAATGTTGTGGGCTGCAACATATGACAACCAGGGCTCCGATTGAAGCCGTCTGATTCGATTCAGTACACGCCGGGGTGACACAATCCGGCAACGGCCACGTCACTGTGCCGTCACCAACCCGAGATCATTACCCGCAAACGTGGCGTTTGCGACGAAACCCGAGAAGCCGGTGTCACGGCCGTGACATCGACGCGAACGCAGGGTAGCGCCACGTTCGGACCAGTGCCGGGTGGTCGATCACCGTGCGTCACCGCGAACGCTGTCACCACGAACGCAGCGTCGCGATCCGTTCCTCGAGGTGCTCGACGGCCGCCATCGCGGTCGGCGGGCCGCCGCAGACCCGCCGCAACTCGCCGTGGATCTTGCCGTGCGGCTTGCCGGTCCGGTGGTGGTAGACCGCGACGAGCGCGTTGAGCTCCTTGCGCAGCTCGGCCAGCCGTTCGGACACCGACATCCCGCGCCGTGCCTCCGCCTCGGCCGCCGACCTGGCGGCGGCGTCCGCATCGGCGGAGCGCCGACCCGGCGACGCGAGCTGCCGCTCCTGCCGCTGCCGCAGCAGCGCCCGCACCTGGTCGGGTTCCAGCAGACCGGGCAGCCCCAGGTACTCCTGCTCCTCGGCGGTGCCGGCGAGCGCCGCCGTGCCGAACGACGATCCGTCGTAGATCACCTGGTCGAGTTCGGCCGACGCGCCGAGGGACGTGAACGCGGACTCCTCCTCGCCCAGTTCGTCCTTGGTCCGGTTGGCGTCGGCGAGCAGTTCGTCGTCCCAGCCGTCCTTCTCCCGGTGCGGCTTGCCGAGGACGTGGTCGCGCTCGGCCTCCATCTGGCTGGCCAGCTCCAGCAGCACCGGCACGCTGGGCACGAACACGCTGGCCGTCTCGCCGGTCTGCCTCGCCCGGACGAACCGGCCGACCGCCTGCGCGAAGAACAGCGGGGTCGACGCGCTGGTCGCGTAGACGCCGACGGCCAGGCGCGGTACGTCGACGCCCTCGCTGACCATCCGGACCGCGACCAGCCACCGCTCGTTGGTCGCCGCGAACTCGGCGATCCGGCCGGACGCCTTCGGATCGTCGGACAGCACCACCGTCGGTTGCTCGCCGTTCACCTCGACCAGCAGCTTCGCGTATGCCTTCGCCGTCTCGTGGTCCGACGCGATCACCAGCGCCCCCGCGTCCGGCATGCCAGCGCCTCGGAGCTGCGTCAGCCGGGTGTCCGCGGCCCGCAGCACCGCCGGCATCCACTCGCCGGTCGGGTCGAGCGCGGTCCGCCACGCCCGCGCGTTGTGTTCCTGGGTCAGCGGTTCACCGAGCCGGGCGGTGTACTCCTCGCCCGCGCTGGTCCGCCAACTCGCCTCACCGGAGTAGGCGAGGAAGATCACCGGCCGGACGACGCCGTCCGCGAGGGCCTGCGCGTAGCCGTAGGAGTGGTCGGCGCGACTGCGCTGGAAGCCACCGGGGTCGGGTTCGTAGGTGACGAACGGGATCGGCGAGTCGTCGCTGCGAAACGGCGTTCCGGTCAGCGCCAGCCGGCGGGTGGCCGGCGTGAACGCCTCGCGGATCGCGTCCCCCCACGACTTGGCGTCACCGCCGTGGTGGATCTCGTCCAGGATCACCAGCGTCTTGCGGTGCTCGGTGCGCACCCTGTGCAGCGCGGGATGCGCGGCCACCTGGGCGTAGGTGACGGCGACACCCCGGTAGTCGCGGGAGGTCGCGCCGTGGGTGTTGCGGAAGTTCGCGTCGATGGGCAGGCCGACCTCGCGTGCGGCGACGGCCCACTGGTGCTTGAGGTGCTCGGTCGGCGTGACGACCGTGACGGCCTCGATCGTCCGTTCGGCCAGCAGTTCCGCGGCCACCCGTAGGCCGAACGCGGTCTTGCCGGCGCCCGGCGTAGCGACGGCGAGAAAGTCCTTGGGCCCGGTGGTGAGGTATCGGGTCAGGGCCCTGCGCTGCCAGTCCCGCAGCGGGCGGACGAGCGCCCGCGGCCGCTCGACCACGCCAAGGGAGTCGGGCTGTGCCACGGACTCCCCCTCCCCCAGATCGCCCCAGATCGCGCCGTCGGACCGGGCCAGTTTACCGGTTGCCGTCCGGGCGACACTTCGTGCCGGGTACGGGGCATGACGAGACCAACGGCCCGTCATGCAGCATGCTTACCCGCATCATGAGTGCACAGCCACCTGACCGCGCGACGAGCGGACGCCCACGTCGACGGCGGACGTGGCGGCTGATCGTGCGCACGGCGGCGAAGGCGTGGCACGGCAGCATCTTCTCCGAGGCGGCCGAGGCGGCGTTCTGGCAGGTGCTGTCGCTGCCGCCGCTGTTGCTCGGTCTGCTGGGCAGTCTCGGTTTCGTCGGAAGCTGGTTCGGCCCCAACACGACCAGCGTCGTACAGCAGAAGATCATCGGCTTCTGCAGGACGATCTTCAGTACCAATGTGGTGGAAACGATCATCGCCCCCACCGTGAGCGACATCCTCACCAAGGCACAGGGCGAGGTGGCGTCGGTCGGTTTCCTGATCTCGCTGTGGGCGGGTTCGTCGGCGATGGCGTCGTTCGTGGACGCCATCAACGTGGCCTACGGGCAGCAGGGTGTGCGCAACGAGGTGTGGCAGCGGATCTTCGCGCTGCTGCTCTATCTGGTGGGCCTGATCCTGGCGGTGATCGGCCTGCCGGTGCTGGCACTGGGGCCGGAGCTGCTGCCGAGGGTGTTCCCGGTGTCGTGGCGCCACAACATCTCGGGTCTGGTCGAGACGTTCTACTACCCGGTGGTCGGGATACTGCTCGTGCTGGCGCTGACGACGCTGTACAAGGTGGCGCTGCCGCGCAAGCTGCCATGGTTGCGTGGTGTGCCCGGCGCTGTGCTGGCCATGGTGTTCTTCCTGCTGGCCAGCGTCGGCCTGCGGATCTACCTGATCGGCATCGGCCGCACGGGTTACACGTACGGCGCGCTGGCGGCGCCGATCGCCTTCCTGCTGTTCACGTTCTTCATCGGCCTGGCCATCGTGATCGGCGCGCACTTCAACAGCGCGATCCAGGAGATGTGGCCGGCGAAGATGACCCCCCGCCAACGCAGACGCTGGCGTCGCCTGGAGATGGACAGAGCGGCGGAACGCCTACGCACCAACGACGAACGGCCCGAGCACCCCGCCGCCCCGGTGGGCGATCAACCGGTCGGGAAGTCGGTACCGAAACCACCGGACCGAACAACCGCGAAGCCGCCCGCGCCAGCGCCCGAGCCGAACCCGGTCCACACCGAGCCGGCCGACCAGCAGTAGCGAGCCGGGTCGGCCAACACGAGCTCAGCTCTCGTCGCGCTGGTAGCCGTCGTAGATGCGCTTGCAGTCCGGGCAGACCGGCGAGCCAGGCTTAGCCTGCTTCGTGACCGGGAAGACCTCGCCGCACAGTGCCACCACATGGGTGCCCATCACCGCGCTCTCCGCGATCTTGTTCTTGCGCACGTAGTGGAACATCTTCGGCGTGTCGTCGCCGGTGGTGTCGGTGCCTTCCGGGCGTGTGTCGACCTCGGGCAACGTCTGCGTAGTCACGCCGTACATGATGCCATCGTGACGACACGCATCGCCGAGGAAGTCGCCGCCGCGCTGGCCACCGGCCGGCCGGTGGTGGCGCTGGAGAGCACGCTGCTGGCGCACGGCCTGCCGGCCGGCCGCAACGAGAAGGTCGCGCGCCGGCTGGAACAGACCGTACGGGCGGCCGGTGCGGTGCCGGCCACCGTCGCGGTGCTCGACGGCGAGCCGGTGGTCGGGCTGTCGCCGGCCGAGCTCGCCCGTGTGTGCGACCCGGACGCCGGCCTCGTGAAGCTGTCCCGCCGCGACCTCGCCCCCGCGATCGCCCTACGGCGCAGCGGCGCCACCACGGTCGCCGGCACGGCGGCGCTGGCCGCGTCGGTCGGCATCACCGTCTTCGCCACCGGCGGTCTGGGCGGTGTGCACCGCGGCGCGCGGGACACCTGGGACGTGTCGGCCGATCTCGGCGTCCTGGCGACGACGCAGATCCTCGTCGTGTGCTCCGGTGTGAAGTCCGTCCTGGACATCGGCGCGACGCTGGAACTGCTGGAAACCAGCTCGGTACCGGTGCTCGGCTACGGCACCGACCGGTTCCCCGCCTTCTATCTGCGCGAATCCGACCACGACGTGCCATGGCGGATCGACAACGCCGCCGAGGCCGCCGCCGTCTACGCCGCGCACCGGGCCGCCGGCGGCAACGGCGTCGTGCTGGCCAACCCGATCCCGGCCGAGCACGAACTGGACCGGGAACTGCACGACCGGCTGTTGGCGGGCGGTCTCGCGCTGCTGGCCGAGCAGGACATCCACGGCAAGGACGTCACCCCGGCGCTGCTGGCGCACTTCCACACCGCGAGCGAGGGCACGAGCCTGGACGCGAACGAGGAACTGGTCGTCGCCAACACCGAACTGGCCACCGAAGTGGCCGTGGCGCTGAGCAGATGACCGTCCTCGTGGTCGGCGACGCCGGCATCGACGTCATGGCCAAGTACGACGACCCGATCGTCACGGGCGGTGACCGGCGGGCCGGCATCCGCACGACACTGGGCGGCGCCGGCGCGAACACCGCCGCGTGGCTGGCGTACCTGGGCGCGCCGACCGTGCTGGTAGCGCGGGTCGGCGACGATCCGGCCGGCCGCCAGGTCGGCGGCGAACTGGCCGCGGCCGGCGTGCGTTGCGCCTTCACCGTCGACCCGGACGCCGGCACGTGCTGCGTCGTCGTGCTGGTGGACGAGCACGGGCAGCGGACCATGCTGGCCGACCGTGGTGCCGGCACCCGCATCACAGCGACCGACCTGCCCGTTGCCCTGCTGGCCGAAGCCCGCCACCTGCACCTGTCCGGGTACGTCCTGCTGGACGAGAGCTCCCAGCAGGCCGGCATCGCCATGCTGACGGCGGCTCGCGCTGCCGGGCTCAGCACGTCGGTCGATCCACAGGCCGCGACGCTGCTCACCGATCCGGCCGCGTTCCGCGCCGCGATCACCGGCGTCGACCTGCTGCTGCCCAATACGGCGGAACTGGCGGCGCTGACCGGTTCGGCCGACCAGGCGTCGGCGGCGGACCTGTTGTCCGTCGTCGGCGCGGTCGCGTTGACGCGCGGCGCCGCCGGTGCCTGCTGGATCGACGGCGACGGCATCGTCACCGTCCCCGCCGACCCGGTCGACTGTGTCGACTCGACCGGCGCCGGTGACGCGTTCGACGCGGCGACGGTGATCGCGTGGCTGGCCGGCCACGACCCGGCGACCGTGCTGCGGGCCGGTGTGGCCGCCGGCACCGACGCCGTGATCCGGATCGGGGCGCAGCCGTCGGTCAGCCGTCGATCACCGGGTGTTCCCGGCTCTCCAGTTCGTGGATGACCTCGGTCTCCCGGAAGGGGTGCGCGTTCTCCGCCCGTCTGGCCGGGCGGTCGTTCGCCATCAGGACCGCGATCCACGGCAGCGGAACGGAAATCGCCACGAACAGCACCGCGAGCCACCAGGTGTTGAGGAAGATCGCCGCGAGGATCAGGCACGGAATCCGCATCAACATCATGATGATGTACCTGCGCTTGCGGGCGGCGTGCTGGTCGTCGGCCGAAGGCGCCGCCTGGGTGATCAGCACCGGGGTGTCGTCCCGTTCGGAACTCTTCACGACACCACCTCCTCACCTATCGTCCCACCGCCGTTCACGGATGGACAGGCGCACCCGAACTAACCGCGTCGGCCACCGGCAGGTCGCGCCACATGACGACGGCCCGTGCGGCGGCCGACCTGATCTCACCGGCGTCCAGTTCGGTGTAGGTCTCCCGGATGCCCTCGGCGGGCCAGTCGGCCACCATCGTCAGCCGGCCCTTGGGCGGCAGCGGCCACAGGTAGAACTCCCAGCGGCGGTGGAACCGGCCGCCACCGCCGAAGATCGGCCGCAGCACCAGTTCCGAGCCGTCCGGCGCGGGAGCGGGGCGCGGTCCCGGCGGGAACTCGCGGGCGGCGGCGCGCCTGCCGTCGCTGGTCAGCACGCCGAAGCGGAATCCCCACTCCGGCATGTCGCCGACCAACTGTCGACACATCAGGTGCAGGTCCAGGCTGACCCCTTCCGGCCAGCAGCGGACGCCGACCAGCGCGATCCTGGCGTTGTCCGAGCGGGCGAGCACTCGCACCGCCGGCAGCACGGTCGGCAGCACCCAGCCCTGCGGCGGTCCGAGATGAGCCGGTTGGACCGACTGCCGTTCCGGCGCGGTGTGTCGGTCGTCGCGGGGCAGCACATCATCGAAGAAACCCATCGCGTCCTCCGCCGGAACCGACCGCAGCCACCCGATCGAGTGACAGCCTGGCACGAGTCGATTCGGCCCGTAACGTCCGGTCGGCCGCCGGCGTGCGAACATGATCGGATGCGGGCGGTCGTGGCGCGGGTCACCAGTGCGAGCGTCACGGTCACCGTCGACGGCGTCGACGGCGCGACAGTGGGCGCGATCCAGGAGCCGGGTCTGCTCGTACTGTTGGGTGTGCACATCGACGACACCATCGGCCAGGCCGACACGATGGCGCGCAAGCTGCACGAACTACGCATCCTGCGAGACGAGCAGTCCTGTGCCACAACAGGTGCACCGCTACTCGTTGTGAGCCAGTTCACCCTTTACGGTGATGTCAGGAAAGGCCGCCGTCCAAGTTGGACGGCGGCGGCACGGCCGGAAGTGGCGGCGCCGTTGGTCGATGCGGTGGTCGCGAACCTGCGAGCGCGCGGTGCCACCGTCGCCTGTGGCGTCTTCGGTGCCACGATGGCCGTGGCCAGCGTGAACGACGGCCCGTGCACGGTCCTGCTGGACGTGTGAGACCCGCGCGGCAGATCGGCTACCACGATCTGGGACGGTTCGGCTTCTCAGTGAAAGCTCAGGTTTGATCGAGCAACCGGTGTGACGTCGATGACGTCATCCTCAGTAGGAAGCCGGGAACGAATTCGCCATCGTACTCGTTTTCCAGAGTGTCCAGCCGAATAGCGAAGCGGCCCGTGGGGAACCCCCCAAGGGCGGCAGAAGCCCGAGGCACGCGGCGGCGTGCCGCGTCGAACACGCGCGCCCACGCCGACCCGCTAGGGGGAGGGAGCATCATGAGCGTCACTCAGATCATCGAAGATACCGAGCGCGGTATCCGCGACAGTGTCGACCCCATCGAGGTTACCGCTGAGGCTGACCTCGACGCACAGAGCCCGGCAGCCGACCTCGTCCGTGTCTACCTCAATGGTATCGGCAAGACGGCCCTGCTGACGGCGGAACAGGAAGTCGAACTCGCCAAGCGCATCGAAGCCGGGGTGTTCGCCCAGCACATGCGGGAGACCGCGCGCAAGCTGACGCCCCAGCGCCGAACCGAACTCGACGCGCTGGTGCGCGACGGCAAGGTGGCCAAGAACCACCTGCTGGAGGCGAACCTGCGGCTGGTCGTGTCGCTGGCCAAGCGCTACACCGGC
>DATBDL010000459.1:0-6808 GCA_036269975.1 Pseudonocardiaceae bacterium
AGTGCATCCCGAGCCCGGTCCATGCCTCGGCCACGGCCCAGTCGTCCTTCGTCACATCGACCACCCTGCCAGCACCTTGCCTCAAGCCCCTAGGGGCACGCTGCGGAAGTCCATTCTTAGCCCGTACGGACTAGCCATGCTCACCGGATCGGAGCACCGTCGTCCGCCGCGTGGGTCCCCAACGCCATCTCTGTGGCTCGCACCCAGATGTCGGTCGCGCGGCGGGTGAGTGCGCTGTTCGGGGCGAAACCCTCGAACAGGTGGAAGGCTCCGGGTACCAGGTGCAGCTCCGTGCTCACTCCGGCGGCGATCAACCCGCGGGCGTAGTCGATGCCTTCGTCACGCAACGGGTCCAGCTCGCATGTCAGCACGAACGCCGGTGGTAGGCCGGTCAAATCCACCGCTCGGCCGGGGACGGCCGCCGATATCGCCTCGTCCGCGTCGCCCAGGTAGGCCGGCCACATGTCCAGGACCGTCTGGCGGTTGATCACCCTGGGGTCGGTGATCGCGCGGGCCGACGGGGTTTCCGCACGGTTGTCCAGCGCCGGCACCAGCAGCAACTGGTAGGCCAGCGGCGGGCCGCCGCGATCCCTTGCCAGCATGGTCAGACCGGCGGCGATGCAGCCACCCGCCGATCTGCCGGCCACCGCGAGTCTCGTGCTGTCGACCTGGAGGTCACTCGCGTGGTCACGCAGCCACGCCAGGGCCGCGTAGCAGTCCTCGATGCCCGCTGGAAACGGGTGTTCCGGCGCCAGGCGATACTGCACCGACACCACCACCGCGCCCGACCCCGCGCACAGGTCGCGGCAGTTGGCGTCGCCGGTGTCCAGGTCTCCGGAGACGAACGCGCCGCCGTGCATGTAGACGATGCCGGGGTGTGGCGCCACGCGTTGGGTCGGCGTGTAGACGCGGACCGGGATCTGGTGGAAGTCCGGTCCGTGCACGACGGTGTCCTGGATGACCATCCTCGGGTCGTTCCGCTGTGGCGGACCCGCCAGCACCGCACGCAGGCGCGCCCTGGTGGCCGGCAGGTCGGCGAACACGTCCCACGGCGGCAGCCCGGCCAGCACTGGTGCAAGTTCTGGGGCGAGTTTCGACACCGGTGGTCCTTTCGGTCTGCCTTCCGTCTGTCAGCCGGTGCCAAAACTACGGCACCCGATGCAACAGCGGACGCGAACCGACAAACCAACCTGGACAGTCCTGACTGGACGTCACTCGGTGTGTTGACGGGCCCGGCTCGGTTGGACACGCATGGGTTCGCCAGGCATCTTGGGGTAGTCCGGCGGGTACGGCATGTCCTCCAGACCATGGTCGCGGATGTCACGGTCGTACCAGGACAGTGCCTCGGTCAGGTCGAAAGCTTCGTCGTCGAGGCCCTGCAAGGCATCGCCGTGTTCGGTCAGCCAGTCCGGGACGGTGAACACGTCGAAGTCGTCCGGGCCGACCTCGGGCAACTGTTCCCACGTGACCGGTGTGGACACCGTCGCGCGGGAGGTGCCGCGCACCGACCATGCCGACGCGATGGTTCTGTCGCGGGCCGCCTGGTTGAAGTCGAGGAAGATGCGCTCGCCGCGTTCCTCCTTCCACCACGCCGAGGTCGCCAGGGTCGGGGCGCGTCGCTCGACCTCGCGTGCCAGCGCGATCACCGCGTGCCGCACCGCGATGAAGTCCCATTCGGCGCGGATGCGCACCAGGACGTGGATGCCCCGGCCGCCGGACGTCTTGGGATAGCCGGTCATGCCGGCGTCCGAAAGCACCTCGCGCAGCACGCCGGCCACCCGCACCGCGTCGGCGAAATCCGTGCCGGGCTGGGGATCGAGGTCAATGCGGAGTTCGTCGGGGTGGTCGACGTCCGGCCGGCGGACCGGCCACGGGTGGAAGTCCAGCGTGCCGAGGTTGGCCGCCCACGCCAGCACCGCGGGCTCGGTCGGGCACACCTCGTCGGCGGTCCGGCCGGACGGGAACGTGATCTGCACCGTCTCGACCCAGTCCGGCGCGCCCTTGGGCAGGCGCTTGGCGTAGAACGGCTCACCGTCCACACCGTCCGGGAAGCGCTTCAGCGTGGTGGGCCGGTCGTGCAGCACGTACAGCAACGGCTCGGCGACCGCCAGGTAGTACTCGACGACCTGCCGTTTCGTGATGCCACGGGCCGGGAAGTAGACCTTGTCCGGGTTGGTGATCCGCACGGCGCGCTGCCCGACGGTGAGTTCGAGCGCAGGAGGCTTCGGCACGCAGCCGAGACTAGGGCAGATCACGCAGACCTGTCGCCGACCACCGTGCGGTATCGCGTGGCCAGTCCGGCCAGGAAACTGTCCAGGGCGAGTTCGAAGCTGTCCGCGTCGATCTCGTCGGCGTGTTCGCGCAGCGATGGCGCGTCGACCAGGTTCGGGTAGCGGTCCAGGTAGATCTGCAGGTCATCCTCGAAGCCACGGGAGAACGAGCCCATCGCGGCGCCGATCACCAGGTACTTCGTGGACGCGCCGATCATGGTCGCGTAGCGCGGCGGCCAGCCGGCCCCGACGAGCCCGCCGTGCACCGCGTCCGCGACCCGCAGCGACGCCGACCTACGAGCGGGCCCGTAGGCCATGAACGGCACCAGGTTCGGGTGGGTGCCCAGGGCCGCCCGATACGACCTGGCCCACGTCCGCAGGCCCGACAACCAGTCGCCGGTGCCGAAACCGCTGATGTCGACGGCTTCCATCAGGTCGTTGGCCACGGCGTGCAGCAGTTCGTCCTTGCTCGCCACGTGCCCGTACAGCGACGGCGCCCGCACCCCGAGTTCGGCGGCGAGCTTGCGCATGGACAGGCCGTCCAGCCCGTCCGTGTCCACGATCCGCAGCGCGGCCTGGTGGATACGTGACCGGTTCAACACCGGTGTGCGCGGTCGACCCACGGTCTCACCCCTTGCGGCCAGCCGAACAACGACGCTACCTTACAACCTAACAGTGTTCGGTTTTGGGAGGCGGGACGTCAATGGATTTCACGCTCAGTACCGAGGAGACGGAGGTTCGTGACTGGGTGCGCACGTTCGTCCGGCGCGAGATCGCCCCGCTCGAACCGGAGGTGCTGCGCCGCGAACGCGTCGGCGAGCCGGCGATCACCTTCGCCGAGCTGGCCGATCTCCAGCACAGGGCCCGCGAGGCCGGCTTCTGGGGCGTGCAGACACCGACCGAGTACGGCGGCATGGGGCTCTCGGCCGTGATGACGGCGCTGCTGGAGGTCGAACTGGGCCGCTCGTTCGTGCCGTTCCGGTTCGGCGGCGCCGCGGACAACATCCTGTTCCACGCCAACGAGGACCAGAAACAGCGCTACCTGCTGCCGACGATCGAGGGCGAGCGGCACTCCTGCTTCGCGATCACCGAACCGGGCGCCGGCTCGGACGCGCGCAACATCCGGACGTCGGCCTACCAGGACGGTGACGACTGGGTCGTCACCGGTGAGAAGACGTTCATCACCGGCGGCAACGAGGCCGACTTCACGATGGTGTTCGCCGTGACGGACAAGGCAGCGTTGAATTCTCCGGGGGCAGCCAACGGCGGCGTCACGTGCTTTCTGGTCGACCGGGACATGGGCTGGAAGTCCGAGCCGATCCCGACCATGGGCGAGTGGGGTCCGGCGGCACTGGTGTTCGACCACGTCCGCGTGCCGGCCGAGAACATCCTCGGCGAACCGGGCCAGGGCTTCGCGCTGGCCATGCAGTGGATCGGCCGCGGCCGCTACCTGCTGCCGGCGCGGGCGCTCGGCTCGTGCGAGCGGCTGCTGGAGATGGGCATCGAGCAGGCCAAGACGCGGGTCACGTTCGGCGAGCCGATCGCCAACCGGCAGGCCATCCAGTGGATGATCGCGGACTCCGCCGTCGAGATCGAGGCGTTGCGCTGGCTGGTGTTGCACGCGGCGTGGCAGGTGGACCGGGGACTGGATTCCCGGCAGGCGCAGTCGATGGCGAAGCTCTACGGCGGCATCAAGGCGAACGAGATCGTGGACCGCGTGCTGCAGATCCACGGCGGCATGGGCTACACGCGGGAACTGCCGGTCGAGCGCTGGTACCGGGAGCTGCGACTGCTGCGGATCTACGAGGGCACCGACGAGATCCAGCGGCGCACCATTGCCCGTAACCTGATCAAGGGCCACGCGAGCGTGCGCGGCGCGCTGGGCTGAGACCGGGAGACCCAAGACCATGGACCTGAGCATCATCGGGCAGCCACGCGGGCCGTGGACCAGGTCGTGGACGGCCGACGACGCGCTGCTCTACGCGTTGGCCGTCGGCGCGGGCCAGGACGATCCCACCCAGGAACTGGCGTTCACCACGGAGAACACGGCGGGCGTCACGCAGGTGACCATCCCGACGTACGCGATCGTGCTGGCGCAGTTCGGCGGACCGCAGCTCGGCCTCACCGGCGTCGACTTCACGCAGCTCCTGCACGCAGAGCAGTCGCTCACGCTGCACCGGCCGCTGCCGGTAGCCGGCCTCGTCGAGCTGACCAGCATGATCACCGACATCTTCGACAAGGGTTCCGGCGCGCTCATCGTGAACAAGACGACCGGCGTGATCGACGGCGAGCCCGCGTTCACGACCAGGTCGTCGGTGTTCGTGCGTGGCGCCGGCAACTTCGGCGGCGAACGCGGCCCTTCGGCCCAGTACGCGGCACCGGAGCGGCCGGCGGACTGCGAGCTGACGTTCCAGACGGCCGTGAGCCAGGCGCTGCTCTACCGCCTCACCGGCGACCGCAACCCGCTGCACTCCGATCCGGCGTACGCCGCCGCCGGCGGTTTCGACCGGCCGATCCTGCACGGCCTCGCCACCTACGGCAGCACGGCCCGCCTGCTGATTAACGAGTTCGCCGGCGGCGACCCGAGCCGACTGTCCATGATGGACGGCCGATTCACGAAGCCGGTCATGCCGGGCGACGAACTCGTGGTCAGCGCGTGGCGCGACGGCGAGGACGCGGTGATCTTCCGCACCGCCAACGGCGCCGGTGAGATCGTGCTGGAGCGTGGCCGAGCGGAGTTCACGCCGGCCGGCTGACCGCGATCCCGTACATCAGCGGGAACTTGGGCACATCGGCCGGCGGCACGAACCGCCGGCCGGGCAGCTCAAGCACATTGCCGCCGTGCGCGAAGCCGTTGCTGTACGGGTATTCGCGGAACACGTCCAGCCGCAGGCCGGCGGCCAGCAGCGCGCCGATGACGTCGGACATGCCCCACGAGAACATGTGGCACGGCGCGGGATCGGGTACTTCGGCCATGCCTTCCTCGTAGCCCCACGGCACTAGACCGTTCCGTGACTCCGCCACGTAGTCGCCGACACCGTCGTTCCAGGTCACCGGTTCTGAGCCGGTCATCCAGTAGTCGTCGGCCAACTGCCAGTCGTCGTTGATCATTCCGTAGATGGGATGGAACTCTACGACCACGAACCGACCGCCGGGTCGCAGCACCTTCGCGATGCCGGCGGCCCACGGCGTCAGGTCCGACAGCCAGTTCACGGCGCCGTAGGACGAGAAGGCGATGTCGAACCGGCCGGAGTCGGTCCGCTCCAACCAGTCGAACACGTCCGAGCGTACGAAAGTGGCCGGGATGCCGGAGTCCTCGGAGAGCTTGGTGGCGAACGAGATCGCCTCGTCGCTGATGTCCACGCCGGTCACGTCGGCGCCCGCTGCCGCCAGGCTCAGCGTGTCCTGGGCGGCGTTGCACTGTAGGTGCACGAGCCGCCGGCCGGCGATGTCGCCGAGCAGTTCCAGTTCCTCGGGGAACAGCGTCGTGCCGCCGGAGCGCAGGAACGCGGCCTGGTCGCCCTTGTGGCTGTTGTGCGCCTTCGTCGCCGAGTTCCACGACCGTCGATTGTCCTCATGCAGATCGCGTGCCAGCATGATCGGCGAGTCTCCCCGATACCGGGGGATTTCCGCGACCGAATTACCTCTGGGGGCACACATGGCCGCTATCGCATGGGACGCGGCGACCTGGCTGAATCCCCCACCGGACGCGCGGGTCGACGGTGCCGACCTGCTGGTCACCACCGGCGCCGAGACGGACTTCTGGCGGACCACCGGCTACGGCTACGCCCGCGACAGCGGGCACGCGCTGCTGGCCGACTTCCCGGTCGGCTCCGCGGTCGAGGTCGGCTTCGTCGCCGACCTCACCGAGCTGTACGACCAGGCCGGCGTGCTGGTACGGGTCGATCCGAGCACGTGGCTCAAGGCGGGGACCGAGCTGACCGACGAGATGCCGCACGTCAGCACCGTGGTGACGCACGGCATGTCGGACTGGTCGCAGGCGGCCGTACCGGAATGGGCGGGACGGTCGGTCACGATGCGGGTCAGCCGGGTGGGTGACGCGCTGACCGTGCTGGCGAGGGCGGACGACGAGCCGTGGCGGCAGATCCGATTGGCGCCGCTGAGCCCGGACGCCGTCGCCACGGCGGGGCCGTACTGCTGCTCGCCAGTAGGAACCGGCATGCCGGTCCGGTTCACCCGCTTCGACATTCAGCCGGCGGACAACACGTAGCGCGCGATGTCAGCGTGCGTCGCGAACCACACGTCCGGGTGACCCTTGATATGCGCGACGAGCTCCGCGAGCACGGCGAACCGGGACCGGTGGCCGATCACGTGCGGGTGCATCGTGAGCTGGAACAGGCCACCGGCCTGGTAGGCCGCGTCGAACTCGTCCCGCCAGATGGTCAGCACCTGTCTCGGCGCGGTGTAGGGCCGGGAGTTGGTGAAGCGGTCCATCGTGAAGTACGGCGCGTCGTCCCGAATCCACTCGACCGGGATCTCGACCATGCCGGTGGGCACCCCGGCGGCCATGATCTCGT
>DATBDL010000460.1:0-2286 GCA_036269975.1 Pseudonocardiaceae bacterium
CGTCCGAATCCATCGGGCTCACCGTCCTTCCGGGGACATCAGTGCGGTCAGTGCCTCGGTTCGTCTCAGCTTCTCAAGGCATCTCTGTCTGTTGGGGCCGATTCCGCCGACCGGTATGTCCAGTTTCCTGCTGATCGTCGCGTAGGGGGACGGTGGGTCGGCGAACAGCAGTTCCAGGAGTTCTCGGCATTGGTCGGAAAGTTCCGCGAAGCCCGCTCTCAGGGCTATGTGTCTTTCCTGCCTCAGCAGCCATTCCTCCGACGTTGGGATCTCGGCCGCCATTGGCGCGTCATCCGGCAAGGGTGTTTCTCTTGTCGTGACGCGCAGGCTGTTGACGCATTCTCTCCTGGTGATGGTGGCCAGCCAGCCGGCCAGTGCCGCCGGGTCGCGGATCGTGTCCAGGCGTTCCACTAGGCGCAGCCACACGTTCGCCCCGACGTCCTCGGCGTCCGCCTTGGACAGACCGTGGCGCCGGCACAGCGACCACACCAGCGGTGCGAAGCGTTCCACGATCTCGTCCCACGCCTGCTGGTCACCGTCGCGGGCTCGGGTGACCAGGGCTATTACCGTGGGATCGTCACGCACGCTGGTCATCATCGCACTGGGTGAACTGGCGCACCACGCCATTCGATTCTGCCAGTAGTCGGGCCAGGGCCGCTCTGACGTCTCGCCTGTGTGTCGCGGCCGCGATGGCTCCGCTCACCGTGGCCGTGGCGAAGGAGGTTCCGCTCCAGGTGGCGTAGCCGTCGAACTGCTGTGGGCCGCTCTTCGTCGTCGCTATCAGGGCTTTCAGGTAGCCGCCGGTGACCTTCTCGCCTGGTGCCGTGCACGTGACCCACGGCAGGTTCGGGCTGAAGGGGGCCCGTTTGCCGTCCAAGCCTCGTGCTCCCACCGCCACCACGTCCGGCAGGGCCGCCGGCCACGTCGGTGCCACGCGTAGGTTCAGGTCGTCTGCCGCGCCGTGGTTGCCGGCCGCCGCGACGATCAGCATTCGCTGGTTGAGCAGGGTTACCGCCCTGCTCATCAACAGTGGCGCCAGGCCGTCGTTGGTGCGGCAGCCAAGGGACAGGTTGAGGATGTCGATGCCGGAGTCGGCGAATGTCATCATCGCTGTCGCGGTGTGCCACGCGGTGGCTCTGCCGTTCCTGTTCAGCACCGCATGTGCGTCGATGGTGACCGCTGGTGCCATCCGGGTTATCAGTGATGCCACGAACGTGGCGTGGCCGGCGCGGAGCGGCACCGGTTCCGGCAACGGGCGGTAGCGGGCGGACGGTTCGGCGACGAAGCGGCCGATCAGGTCCGGATGGGCGTCGATCTTGGTGTCCAGCACGCCGACCCGGATGCCCCGGCCGGCCGGGGTGAACGGGACCGGGGCCGGTGGGTCGGTCTGCTCGGGGTCGTCGCTGATGCTCATCGACTTGGGCTGCGGCATGCCGATGACGGTGGCCACGTGCTGGTTGCTGTCCATCAGCGGCATCCACTGGCCGTACTGGGCCGCGAAGTGTGCGCGTAACTGGGCCAGCACGTTCGTGACGTCGGCGCTGCCGGCCAGTTTCAGTCTTGCCAGGTCGAGCGGTCTGTGCTGTTCGGGGGTTCCGGTTACCTGGATGCCGAGGATGCCCAGGGCCGTCGTGACCAGGCGCAGGTGGGGTAGGTGGACGATGAGTTCGTCGTCGACAGAGGTGTTCGGTATGTCGGTGTCGGTCGGATCGGTCATGGCCGTCGCTCCGTTCTTGCGAGGGATGGTCACTGCACGGACGGGTGGACCGCGCGGTTGATACACCTGGTGTCTCCTGAATCGGGTTGACATGCCCGCCTGTTAGGTGGGCATGGTTTCGCGGTGCAGCCGGCCGATCTCGCGCGTGCGGCGATGCGCCTCGCGGACGCCGATCCGGGGCGCGCCATCGGCGCGGCCGCGCACGCCGTCCGGGTGGCTCGGCGGGCTGGGGATCTGGCTTCGGTTGCCCTGGCCGAGCAGGCGTGGGGAGCGGCGTTGTCGCAGGCGGGGGAGGTCGACGGCGCGATCCGGCACCTGCGGCGGGCGGCCGCCCACGACAGCGACGTCGGTCGGCAGGCGCGGATGAAGTTGGCGTTCGCGCTGGTGCAGCGGGGGCGGCTGCCGGCGGCTCTGCACGAGGTCGACGTCGCGTTGCGGGGGCTCGTCGGGCACGCACACGCCGTCGCGCTGGCGCAGCGGGCGGTGATTCGGTATCAGGCCGGCCGGCTGGCGGACGCGTATGTCGACTATCAGGCCGCCGTGCCGGTGTTGCGTCGGTCCGATGATCG
>DATBDL010000461.1:0-4399 GCA_036269975.1 Pseudonocardiaceae bacterium
AGCCGCTGGATGTCGTCGGGTCCGCCGGCCGTCTCCAGCACCTTCGGCCGGGCGATGTCCAACGTGCCGGCCCAGGCGTCCGCGAGCTTGTTGCCGAGCTGGAAGTAGACGCCGTCGCTGCTGCCGGTGGCGATGGTGAGCCGCAGCCCCGCGAATTGGCTCTGGCAGCCGGCCACCATGCTCCCCGCCGCGAGCAGGGCGAACGCCAGCGTGACCACACGCCGCCTCACCAACATCGCCTCATCGTGCCAGTTCCCGCGCCGGCCACGGGACGGTTTCACGCGGGACTACCCTGTGACCGTGGGTGAAGCTGCTCCTCGTACGTACGAAGTGCGCACATACGGCTGCCAGATGAACGTGCACGACTCGGAACGACTGGCCGGGCTGCTGGAGAGCGCCGGTTACACGCCGGTCGACGCGGACGGGCAGCCGGACGTCGTCGTCTTCAACACGTGCGCGGTACGCGAGAACGCCGACAACAAGCTGTACGGCAACCTGGGCCACCTGTACCCGGTCAAGCAGGCCAATCCGGACATGCAGATCGCGGTCGGCGGCTGCCTCGCGCAGAAGGACAGGGGCGAGATCGTCCGGCGGGCGCCGTGGGTGGACGTGGTGTTCGGCACGCACAACATCGGCTCGCTGCCCACGCTGCTCGCCCGTGCCAGGCACAACGCGCGGGCCGAGGTGGAGATCCTGGAATCGCTGGAGGTCTTCCCGTCGACGCTGCCGGCCCGCCGTGACTCGACCTACGCCGGCTGGGTGTCGATCTCGGTGGGCTGTAACAACACCTGCACGTTCTGCATCGTGCCGTCGTTGCGCGGCAAGGAAACCGACCGGCGGCCGGGCGAGGTGCTCGCCGAGGTCGACGCGCTGGTGGCCGATGGCGTGCTGGAAGTGACGCTGCTGGGCCAGAACGTGAACTCCTACGGCGTACAGTTCGGCGACCGGCTGGCGTTCGGCCAACTGCTGCGCGCGTGCGGTGGCATCGACGGCCTTGAGCGCGTCCGGTTCACGTCGCCGCACCCGAAGGACTTCACGCCCGACGTGATCGCGGCGATGGCGGAAACCCCGAACGTGTGCCACCAGTTGCACATGCCGTTGCAGTCCGGTTCGGACCGGGTGCTGCGCGCGATGCGCCGCTCGTACCGCTCCGACCGCTACCTCGGCATCCTGGCCGACGTGCGCGCGGCCATGCCGGACGCGGCCATCACGACGGACATCATCGTCGGCTTCCCCGGTGAGACCGACGCCGACTTCGAGGCCACGCTGGACGTCGTGCGGGCGGCCCGCTTCGCCAGTGCGTTCACGTTCCAGTACTCGAAGCGTCCCGGCACACCCGCCGCCGACATGGCCGACCAGGTGCCGAAGGACGTGGTGCGGGAGCGCTACGACCGGCTGATCGAGTTGCAGGAGGAGATCTCCTGGCAGGGCAACCGGGACGTGATCGGCGGCCAGGTCGAAGTTCTGGTCGCGGCTGGCGAGGGCCGCAAGGACGCCGAGACCCACAGGATGAGCGGCCGGGCGAGGGACGGCCGGCTGGTGCACTTCAGTCCCACCGGCACCGCCGTCGACCGGGAGGTCCGGCCGGGTGACGTGGTGTCGACCGTGGTCACCTACGGCGCGCCGCACCACCTCGTCGCGGACGGTCCGGTGCTCGCGCACCGCAGAACCCGAGCCGGCGACAACTGGGCCGACGGCGTGCGGCCGAAGACCGGCGGCGTGAGCCTGGGGCTGCCGTCGTTCGGCGCGCCCATCGCCGCTGCCGCGCCGGTCGCGACCACGGAAGGATGCGCCGTCCGATGACCGAGCCGGACGAGAACGACCTGGCCGAGATGGCGGTGTTGCGCGCGAAGGTCGACCAGGCATACGGCGTGCACCGCAGGATCGATCCCGGCCTGCGGGCGATGGTGATCGCGGTGTGCGTGCTGGTGCTGGCCATCGCGGCGCTGTTGCCATGGGTCGACGGCGCCGCCGGCTGGCAGGTGCTGTTCGACCAGGGCGCCGGCAGTCAGGGCAAGGTCGACTTCATTCCCCGGCTGTTCGCGATGGGCGTGTACGTGTTCGGCTTCCTGGGCTCGGCCGTGTCGCTCGGCGTGCGGCGCTGGTCGGTGGCGTGGCTGGCGACCCTGGGCTGCGGGCTGTTCACGGTGCTGGGCGTGGTGTCGATCTGGTCGCAGCAGACGACGACCAGCCACCAGGCCGGCCCCGGTCCGGGCCCTGGGCTCGTGATCTCGGTGCTGACGATGATCGTGCTGGTGGTCGCGTGGGCCAGGGTCGTGTGGTCGCGGCCCGGCGGCGTCTTCAGCCACCGCACCGACTAGCCACCGCACCGACTAGCCACCTGCCGGCCGGCCGAACTCGCCGTGTCTCCCGGCACCGGCGGCGAACCGGCCGGCCCCGGTCACCGAGTCGGCTGCCAGCGATACCAAGCCGTACCGGAATTCGGCGGCCAGCGCGTCGGTCTCGGGCAGTCCGTCCTGTGTCAGCACGGAAAGCCGGTCCTGGCGTAGGCAGGTCTGCGGGAAGCCCGCCAGTTCGGCCGCGAGCGCTTCGGCCGCCGCCCGTGCCGTGCCGGTCGGCACCACGCGGTTGACGAGGCCGATCGCGTGCGCCTCCGCCGCGTCCACCGGCCGGCCGGTCAGGATCAGGTCCATCGCCCTGCTGGTGCCGATCAACCGGGGGAGCCGGACCGTGCCGCCGTCGATCAGCGGTACGCCCCAGCGCCGGCAGAACACGCCGAACACCGCGTCCTGCTCGGCCACCCGCAGGTCGCACCACAGCGCCAGCTCCAGCCCGCCGGCGACGGCATGCCCGGCGACGGCCGCGATCACCGGCTTCGTCAGCCGCAGCCGGGTCGGTCCCATCGGCCCGTCACCGTCCTCGGCCAGCCGGTTCGGCCGGCCGGCGGCGACCGCCTTCAGGTCTGCGCCGGCGCAGAACGTGCCGCCGTCGCCGTGGAGCACGGCGACCGACGCGCTGTCATCGGCTTCGAACGCGCGGAACGCGTCCGCCAGCGCGGTCGCCGTCTCGGCGTCGACGGCGTTGCGCACCGCTGGTCGCGACAGCACCACCGTGGTCACCGCGCCAACCCGCTCACTCGTGACCGTCACATCGGCTCCTTGCTGAAGGTATGAATCACTGCTTCACTACTATCGTGCCCTACCGAGCAACCCCCGCCATCCAGGCCAGGACGGCCGCCCAGCGAGCCACCATCGTGGCCGCGGCGATCGCCGTCCTCACCGACGAGGGCTACGCGGGCTGCTCGGTCGCCGCCGTCGCGGCACGGGCCGGCGTCGCCACCGGCACGGTCTACAAGCACTTCACCAGCAAGGCAGAACTCGTCGCCGAGGTCTTCCAGCAGGTCGTCAGCCGCGAGGTGGCCGCGGTCGCCGCCGCTGCCGCCCTGCCCGGCCCGCTCGCCGACCGCGTCGTCGCCGTGCTGGAGACGTTCGCCCGGCGCGCGCTGAAGGTGCCGAAGCTGGCGTACGCGCTGCTCGCCGAGCCGGTGGACGCCCAGGTCGACGAGCTGCGACTCGGGTTCCGGCGGACGTTCCAGGACCTCATCGCCGGCACCGTCGCCGCCGGTGTCGCCGCCGGCGCGCTGCCACCGCAGAACGCCCGCCTCACCGCGGCCGCACTGGTCGGCGCGGCCGGCGAACTGCTGGTCGGCCCGCTGTCCGTCGACGAGCCGCCGGTGGACACCGTGCCGGCCCTGATCGGTTTCACCCTGCGCGCCCTGGGCGGAGCCCAAGCGGAATCAGCACCGGGAGGTAGTCGCGATGCCGCCGACGCATGAGGTCACCAACCAGGTCCCGCCACTGGTCGACTTCGACACGGCCGACCATCCAGCCCTGGTGGAGAGCCTGCGCCGCGAGGGCGCCGGTTGGGCGGCGGACGACGTGAGCGCCATCGGCCGCCTCGCCGGGTCCGCTCAAGCCCAGGAGTGGGGTCGCCTCGCCGAACAGCACCACCCCGTCCTACGCACCCATGATCGTTACGGCCACCGGGTGGACGAGGTCGAGTACGACCCGGCCTACCACGAGTTGATGCGTGTCGCCGTGGCCAACGGCCTGCATGCCACACCGTGGTCGGACGACCGGCCCGGCGCGCACGTCGCCCGCGCCGCCAAGATGCTCGCGTGGGGCCAGGCCGACGCCGGCCACATCTGCCCGATCTCGATGACCTACGCCGTGGTGCCCGCGCTACGCAACCAGCCGGCTCTGGCCGATGCCTACGAATCGCTGCTGGCCAGCACGGACTACGACTTCGGCCTGCGCGCGCCGGCCACCAAACGCGGCCTGATCGCCGGCATGTCGATGACCGAGAAACAGGGTGGCTCCGACGTCCGCGCCAACACCACCACCGCGACACCCAACGACGACGGCACCTTCCGGATCGT
>DATBDL010000462.1:0-7979 GCA_036269975.1 Pseudonocardiaceae bacterium
CCCACTCCTCCTACCAGCAACGATGACGGCATGACACGCAGTTGTGGGCGCAAGAGCAAGCGCGAACGCGGGCAGTATCGACAAGCTCCCGAGTGGCGCGCTACTGGTCCGGGTGTACGCCGGCAAGGACCCGGTCGGTCACAGGCGGCGCTACC
This sequence comes from Pseudonocardiaceae bacterium, assembly GCA_036269975.1. Taxonomy (GTDB): domain Bacteria; phylum Actinomycetota; class Actinomycetes; order Mycobacteriales; family Pseudonocardiaceae; genus DATEPR01. The sequence goes on from DATBDL010000462.1 coordinate 156, forward strand.
TGACGGAGATCATGCCGACGGACGCGCCCGATGTTGACGATCTGGCAGCGAAGGCCGCAGTCGACTGTCAGGTGCTGTTACTACCGGGAGTTCAGTAGGTTCCGTACTGTGGGCGGCCGATCACCCGGTAGGACTGCAGCGTGATGCCTTTCGGGAAGGCCCGCGATTCGGCCAGTTCCAGCGCCAGGTCCGGGCCGAGGTCCGGGAACAGCCGCGTGCCCTGGCCCACGACCACGGGGGCGACGAGCAGGTTGATCTCGTCGACCAGGTCGTTCTGGATCAGCCAGCGGATCAGTCGGGCGCTGCCGTGTACCTGCAGTTCCTCTCCTGGCTTGGCTTTCAGCTCACCGATGGCCGCCGCCAGGTCACCGGACAGGACGGTCGTGTCTGCCCAGGCTGGGTTGGTGAGGGTGGTCGACGCTACGTACTTGGGGTGGGTGTTCAGGGCATCCGCGGTGGAGTTGCTGCCCAAGTCCATCTTTCCCCAGTAGTTGGAGAACATCTCGTAGGTGTTTCGGCCGAGCAGGAACGCGGAGGCCCTCTGGTACACCTCGCCTACACACGCCACTGCCTCGGCGTCGAACAACGGCCGGCCCCAGCCGCCGCGTCCGAATCCTTGTCGGCGGTCTATGTCGTGCAGCCCGCCGTTTCCCTGTATCACCCCGTCTACGGAGATCTGCACTGTGTACGTCAGCTTCATGGGTCGTGGGCTCCTTCCTCGTTTCACTGGAGGTTTGGTCACAGGCGTTGCGACGGCTTCTACAACCCACGACGTTACCGCCAATACTGCTTCCCCGGCCACGCGAGCGCTGAATATGGGTGTTAGTCGTGACGGCATACCGGGTATCACCCATCACGATTCATATGCTGTCGCGTTCGGTCTACACCCTCGGCGGTCCTGCTCACGGAACGCGTTCGCCGGCCAGGACCCTGCCAGGACCCGTCCAGGACGAGCGGTCACGGCGGCACGAGCTCGCGGAGATCGTTCCCGCCGATACCGGTGGCGTGGCCGCGTCCAGCGGCTCTCGGATGGAGTCAGAACTGCTGGAATGCCTCGGTGAAGGCTCCGGTGCTCTGGCTTACTCCGCTACACGTGGAACTCGCGCCTGCCATGCCTGGGCAGCCGCCGTTGTCTCGGCCCTCGGACCAGAAGGAGACCATTGCTATGCCCATCGCCGACGCGTGTGCGACTACCGTTGCCGCGTCCGCCGTTGTGAAGATTTCGCCGGCCGAGTCATTCTGTCCTATCATCGGGGTGTTTCCCAGCATTGCGTATGCCTGGGTGGTCGTCTTTCCGTAGACGTTCGCCACCTGGCCGGCTACCGCGTCCAGTGCCTGGTTGGCTGCCGTTCCCATTTCGGTGCCCGACGTTCCATAGTCCATCGTCATGATGTTGACCACGTCGGGGGTGAAGCCGTTCGATTTGCTGTCGGTCAGTACCGCCTGGCCGCTTGATGTGAAACCGGTTGGTAGTACTGGGATCGTGTACGAGATCGCCAGGGACCTTCCGTTGCCGGACGCCCACGTGCGTACGGCTGCCAATGCCTGCGCTGTCTTCGTGATGTCCGCCGTGTTCGTCACCTGGTTGGATTCGATGTCGAAGTCCAGGCGGGTCGCGTTGAATGTCGTCACTACCGCTTCGATCTGGGTTGCCGCTGCGGCTGGGGTTCCGCACGTGTTGCCCAGGTCGGTTCCATTACTGTCCGTGGTGAATCCGCCGAACGAAATGCTCACGTCGCCACCTGCGCTGCGCAGGTCGTTCGCCTGGGTCTGCCAGCCGGACTGGTTGGGCATCGACCACTGGCAGCCGGCGCCGTCCACGAACGCGAGTGTGAAGAACTTGGTGCCTGTGCTGCTGGCCACCGATGTCAACGTCACGTTGCCAAGGCCGGTGTCCACGTACGGCGCCGACACGTGTGCCGGGAACGCCTGGGGCGCCGCCGCGGATGCCGGTACCGACACCGCGATGCCGACACCGGTAGCGGCCAACAGACCGCCTGCGGTGACGGCCAGCAGTAGCTTCGATGTTCGTGACATCGACATCGCGTCACATCCTTGGTACGGAATGGGCTGGGCGGGGGCCCGGCATGCCTATCTCCCGGTCGGTAACGGGCATGTCAAGTGGCGCGTAAGAAATAGCTCTGACTGGGGGCGTCATCGCCCTGAACTGCGTGGATGTTCACATATTACGGTTTCGTGATCTGTTGGTGCCCAGCACTGACAGCACCATTCCGAGCGCGGCGGCCAGCAACAGAACGAGCGCTGGTGTGGGTGCTTCGCTGACATGTAGGGCCAGCGTGACCAGGGCTACCCCGAGTGCCGTTCCCAGCGCGCGGGTCATGTTGACGAGGCCGCCGCCGGTGCCGGCTGCCCGGTTGGGGATGGACTGCATGATCATCGAGTTGTTGGCGGGGGTGAACACGCCAAGGCCGACGCCCAGCACCACCAGCCCGACCACCAGCCAGGCCGTGTCGAACGGTAGCGCGATTGCCAGCCCGAGCACGGACAGTGCCGCCCCGATCGCGCACCGGAAGCGGTCCCGCCATCCCCTTGGCAGCACCCGGTCCGCTGTGGCCGCCGCTACCGCGAAACCGGCCGGCAACGCCGTCAGTACCAGGCCTGCGGCGAGTGGGCCACGGTGCGCGAACACGATCGGCACCAGCACCAGCGGCCCGAACAACACCAGGTAGCCGCACAGCGCGCCGGCCAGTCCGCTTCCTACCCCCGGCGCGCGCACCAGGGTGAGGTCGATCAGCGGGGTGGTGGCCGACCGTTGTCGCCGGTAGCAGGCCCACGCCGCGACCACGGCGACCGCCAGCAGTACTGCCGTCGTCCAGTCGGGTAGGCCCAGGCCGGACAGCGCTGACACGGCCAGCAGCCCACTCGTGGTCGCCACGGCCAGTAGCCCGAGACCTCGCCAGTCGAAGCCGGTCACCGGGGTGCGTTCGTGTGTCCTCGGCAGTAGGTAGTGCCCCGCGACCACCGCCACGACGCCGACCGGGATGTTGATGCCGAACACCCATCGCCAGCCGATCGTCGACACCAGCAGACCGCCCAGTGTCGGGCCGAGCGCGAGACCGACCGCCTGGGCCGCCGCCTGCACGCCGAGCGCCGCTCGGACCACGGAGCGGGGCGCGCTGCACGCGACCAGCGCCACGCTGTTGGCCTGCAACATCGCGGCGCCGACCGCCTGCACCACGCGGAACGCCACCAGCATTGGCAGACTCGGTGCCAGTCCGCAGGCGGCGGAGGCGAGCGTGAACACCGCGAATCCGTACAGGTAGAGGAGCTTGCGGCCGTACGCGTCCGCGAACCGGCCGACCGGCACGAGCACGGCTACCAACGTCAACAGGTACGACAGCGACACCCACGTCACCGCCGCGAGGCTCGTATTGAAGCCGACGCGCAGCGCCGGGTACGTGAGCGTGACGATGCTGGCGTCGAGTTGGCCCATGAACGCGCCCAGGCACACCGTGCCGACCGCAAGCCACCAGCCGTTGCGTGCCATGCGCACCACGTCTGGCCTGCGGCGTTCCGCCAGTAGGAACGTCATCGCCGCCCTCCTGAGCCATCTCGTCTGACTCCGATTATATCGGTAGCCGAGATAATTTGGCCGGGAGTGGCAGCGTGCGGTTGTTCACACGATCTGGGTATTCAGGCCGGTTCGCGCGTGCGGCCGGCCGTACTTCCTGCCAGGCTTCGCGACCAGATCATCCTTCGTGCCTGTGGAGGTTCTTGGTGTCCGTTGTGGACCGGAGTGGGTGGGTGAGTGCCGGCCGTGTGCGTCGGTTGCTCGTCCGCGTGCTGTTGGTCCTTGCCGGCGCCGTGGTCACCACGGGGATCGGCTGGCTGCTCAGCACGGCATCGGCCAGCGCGGACGTGCTGCCGACCGTGCCGGTCCCGCCGTTGTCGTCGGTTACCGACGCCATCGTGGTACCCGCCGTACCAACTGCACCGGCACTGCCGTCGACACTGTCCGCGCCGGCCCTGCCGAGCAGCCCGGCCGATCTCGACCAGGTCACCCAGCAGGTGCACCTCGCTGTCAGTGGTGTCGGTGACCGGGTTCCGCCCGCCACGGCACCGGTCGCCGGCATCGTGCCGCTCGCCGGCGTCGTGAGCACCCCGGACCTTCGGCCGCTCACCGCCACCGCGCCGAAGTCGACGCCGTCGATCGTGGTGCCGCCGGTACCCGTGCGGCCGGCGATCGTCGTGGTGCACCGGCATTCCGTCACACCCGAGACCGTGCGGCCGACCGGCGGCACCGGCATGGCACCGGCGGACAACCAGCGGCGTCGCCTGCCGGTACTGCCGCCGCTCCAGCCGGCCGGCTCGTCCGATGCCAACGTGCACGGTTCCGGTGGGTCCACCGGTGGTGCCGGTGGCACGCAACTCCCGTTCGTCACCCTGCTCGGCGCCGCACCGCACTCGATCGGCATGCCGATGACGCCACGGCTGCCCGTGGCCCCCGGCCAGCAGCCGGGCACGTCACCCGACTGACGTTTCGACCGGCCCCGGTTGGGCTGCCGCGAAACAACGCGAGATACGCGAGACAGCGCGAACAGCGAATAACGCGAGATACCACGCGACAGCCGTGATCCACCGGTGCCAGCCGTCGTGGTCGCACCCCTCGCGGGCATCCGCCCGCACTTCGACTCAGGTGGCCGCTTGCGCCGACGCCGTCGCGCGTCCGGCCGCCTGTCCCTCCCGCAAGGGAACACGAGAGGAGAATCCATGCACACCTGGGTACGGCGTGGTCTACAAACCGCGCTCGTGACCGGTGGTCTGCTGATGCTCGGTACGGGTATCGCCTCGGCAGACGAGTCAGTCAATCCGGACACCCCGCCGAGTCCGGTCGATGCCGGCGTCTCGGTCCCGATCGACATGGACCAGAACGCGCTGGGCACGCCGGTCGGCCAGATGGACGCCCCGTCCATCCACCGCACGGTCAGCACCGGTGACGTCACCGGCAACCTCCCGATGGACCAGGTCGCCCCCGTTGCCGCCCAGGCCAACCCGCTGGTCCGGCAGGCGCAGGCACAGCCGGCCCTGCAGTCGGCCGGCGGCGATCTGTTGCGCGGCAACAAGGTTGTCGGAAACGTCGTCGTGCCGGTGCAGATCTGCGGCAACGCGATCGCGGCCGGCGGGGACGCCGCCGAGAACGGGATGTGCAGCCAGACGGCTGGGCACCCCGACCCGATCCACACCGACGGCTCGAACAACGCGCTGGCCGGCAACGTCGTCGCCGGCAACGCCACGGTTCCGGTGCAGGCCACCGGTAACGCGGTCGCCGTGATCGGCAACGCGGCGGCACAGAGCGTTGCCGGGCAGAGCGGCCTTACCGGCGGCAACATCACCACCTCCGGTGACGGCGGCACGGTTTCCGGCACCATCGGCGCCGTCCAGTGGGCCACTCCGGTGCAGGTCGCCGACAACGCGGTCGCCGGTGGCGGCAACGCGGCGTCCGACTCGGCGTCCGAATCGGACGGTTGGTCGAAGGGCTCGCTGCGGACCGGTGGCGACAACGGCACCGGTGCCGGCACGCTCGCCGGCGCGCCCGTCGGAGTGCCGGTGCAGTTGGACGGCAACGGCGTCAGCGGGATCGGCAACGCGGCGGCGCAGTCGCAGAGCACCGCGAACTCCACCGCCGGCACCACCGATGCCAACAACATCGGCCTGTTCGGGCACCCGAGCTGGGGCCGCACCACAGGTGACGCGTCCACCGTGTCCGGCAACGTCGTGCAGCCGCAGGCGTCCGGTCCGCTGTCGGTGGACGACAACGCGGGCGGTCTGATCGGCAACCAGTCGGCGACCAGCACCAACAACAGCACCGACTCGGCCGGTGGCCTCTCCAGCACGACCGGTTCCAACGCGACCGGGTCCGGCAACTACGCCGACGCACCGGTGGCCCTGCCCACCAGCGGCGCCGGCAACGGTGTCGTCGGGATCGGCAACGCGAACGCCAACCACACCAACAACGTCGGCTCAACCGCTGGTGGCGACACGCTGACCAACGGCGACAACTCGACGCTGTCCGGCAACTCGGCGAACGTCCCGCCGGCCGGCGCCGTCGACGTCTGCGGTGACTCGGCTGGTGGCGCCGGTGGCGCGTCCGGCCAGTGCGACAACAACGTGACCAGCACGACCGGCGGTTACAACGGCACCACCGGCAACGGCTCCACGTTGTCCGGCAACGAGGGCCAGACGCCGACCACCCTCCCCGTCGAGGGTTACGGCGCCGGCGTCAGCGGTGCCGGCAACTCCAGTGCCACCACGGACGAGAGCAAGACCGTCTCCTCCGGTGGCACGCCCAACACCCACGACGACGGCGGCACCGGCACCAGCAACGAGGTCGTGGTGCCCACCGCGATCCCGGCGCAGGCGTTCGGCGACGCGGTCGCGGTGATCGGCAACTCCAACACCAATGCCGACAGCGACACCACCACGACCGCGGGCGGTTCGCCTGAGGCGACCGGCAAGAACGCGACCGCGGCCGGCAACATCGTGTACGTCCCGTCGTCGGCACCGACCCAGGTGTTCGGTGACACGGCGACCCTGGTCGGCAACGGCAACACCATGACCACCGCCAGCACCACGTCCACCGCTGGGGGCGACGCCTCGTCCACCGGTGACGGCGGCAGCGTGTCCGGCAACGTGGTCGAGGTCTCCAACCAGGTCGTCGACCAGGCGTTCGGCAACGCGCTCTCCGGTGTCGGCATCGTGGGTGCCAACACCTGCAGCACCACGAACTCGACCGCCGGCGGCGACGTCACCACCGACGGCGACTACGCATCGCTGTCCGGCAACGCGATCGCGCTGCCCGACACGATCAGCAACGAGGTGTTCGGCGTGGCCGGCGCCGTCGGCTCCAACGCGTGGGCCAACGGCGCCAACGACTCGAACCTGGCCAGCGGCGGTTCGCTGACCAGCACGGGCATCGACGGTTCTGCTGCCGGGAACGTGCTGGCACTGCCGGTCGCGCTCGACCCCGACGCGTACGGCGACGCAGCCTCGGTGCTCGGCCGGGCGACCGGGATCGCGGACCAGGAGTCGGTGATCGACAACGGTGGCGACACCTGGACCGACGGGTTCGGGCCGCTGTCGGCGTACAACTTCAACGACCCGCTGGGTGCCGACATCGACCTGGTCGGCGTCGAGGTGCCGCTGGCCGGCTCGACGGAGACGTTGGTCGAGGACAACGGCGTCCTGAACAACGGCTACGCGACCCAGTCCGCGAGCACGATGGACCTGCCGCTGGTCGGTGGCCTGCTCGGCGGTAGCACGCTGGGCTTCGGCGACCTGGGTGGTGGCGGCCTGGCCGGCACTCTGGGCACCGGCAACCTCGGCGGCGGTGCCGTCGGCACCGGTACCACCACGCCGGCGCTCCCGGACCTGCCTGGTCTGGGTCTGCTGAACTCGGTTCCGCTGCTGTCGATGCTGAGCAACGTCGGTGGGGCGGCCGCGCACACGCAGAGCCTGCCGGGAACCGGCGTCGGCAACCTGCCGACGGTGCCGCAGGTGCCGCTGGCGCAGGGCGCTGTCGGTCAGGTGGCGCAGGTGCCGGCGCAGAGCGTCGTGTCGACGCCGGCGTCGATGTTGCAGGGTTCGTCGGTGCAGCCGGGGATCTCCGGTGTGCTGCCGGTGCAGCACGGCCTGTTCCCGCACGTCTGATCGCTCTAGACAGGTAAGGCTTCGGCCCAGGAGGCGACTCGGCCTCCTGGGCCGAAGTGCGTCTACTGGGCCTTCGCGGCCGGGGCCCTCGCCGCCGCCTCGATGCCGCTGATGATCATGTCGATGCGTTCGGCCGCCGTCGCCGGATCGGGTTGG
>DATBDL010000463.1:0-24842 GCA_036269975.1 Pseudonocardiaceae bacterium
GGCCCAGCTCGGTCGGGCCGAGTGGCTCCAGGATCTCGCCGGTGAACTGCTCCCCGTTGCGCCGGATCGTGTGCGACATGTCGCACAGTTCGCCGACCCACGGCACGGTGTCGTCGTACGTGTTCCACACGGCGGTGAACGATCCGCCCGGCCGCAGCACGCGGCGGATCTCCGGCAGCGCGCGGTCCAGGTCGAACCAGTGCAGCGCCTGGGCGGCGAACGCCGCGTGCGCCGAGTCGTCCGGCAGCGGGATGTCCTCGGCGGTCCCGATCATCGCGTCGACGTCCGGGAACCGGCTGGTCAGCTCGGCCAGCATCGCGGCGTCCGGCTCGACGGCGACCACGTCGACGCCCAGCGCCACCAGTCCGCCGGTGAACTTGCCGGTGCCCGCCGCGAGGTCCAGTACCCGGAGCCCCGCCGCCTCCCGCACCGGTGCCAGCGCCCACACCAGCAGCTCGCGCGGATAGTCGGGGCGGTACTTCGCGTAGGCGGCGGCCTCGGCGCCGAAGGACGACGCGCGCCTGGCGCGCTCCTCTGTGTGATCCATGCCCGCAACGTTACGGCGAAGCCCGCACGTCGGCGCGCGGGTGTCGTTACGTACCATTTTCAGGCGTGAACGCGGAAATACCGACCGAGCCGACCAGCGACGACGACCTACCGGAGCAGTTGCGGATTCGACGCGCGAAGCGGGCCGATCTGCTGGCGCGGGGAATCGATCCGTATCCGGTCGAACTGCCCCGCACACATACCCTGCGCGAGATCAGGGATGCCCATCCGGACCTGCCCGTGGACACCGCGACCGGCCAACTCGTCGGAGTGGCCGGCCGGGTGATGTTCCTGCGCAACGGCGGCAAGCTGTGTTTCGCCACCCTGCGCGCGGGTGACGGCACCGAGTTGCAGGCCATGCTCAGCCTCGCCGGCGTCGGCGCGGACGCGCTGGCCGCGTGGAAGACCGATGTCGACCTCGGTGACCACGTGTTCGTGCACGGCGAGGTGATCACGTCCAAGCGCGGCGAGCTGTCCGTCATGGCCGACTCGTGGCGGCTGGCCGCGAAGGCGCTGCGGCCGCTTCCGGTGGCGCACAAGGCGTTGGCCGAGGAGACCAGGATTCGCCAGCGGTACGTCGACCTGATCATGCGCCCGGCGGCCAGAACCATGGTGGAGACGAGGGCGGCCGTGGTGCGATCGCTGCGCGATTCGTTCCACCGGCGCGGTTACCTCGAGGTCGAGACGCCGATGTTGCAGTCGATGCACGGCGGCGCGACCGCCCGGCCGTTCATCACGCACTCCAACGCGTTCGACATCGACCTGTACCTGCGGATCGCGCCGGAGTTGTTTCTCAAGCGGTGCGTCGTCGGCGGTATCGAGAAGGTTTTCGAGATCAACAGGAACTTCCGCAACGAGGGCAGCGACTCGTCGCACTCGCCCGAGTTCGCCATGCTGGAGTTCTATGCCGCATACGAGACGTACGACTCGATGGCCGTGCTGACGAGGGAACTCGTCCAGGAGGCCGCGCAGGCCGCGTTCGGCACGCAGGTGGTGCCGCTGGCCGACGGGACCGAGTACGACCTGTCCGGTGAATGGCACAGCATCTCGATGTACGAGTCGCTGTCCCAGGCTCTGGACTCCGAGATCACGCCGGAAACCTCGGTCGAGATCCTGCGCAAGCACGCGGACGAGCGCGGAATGCCGGTCGATCCGAAGTACGGCCACGGCAAGCTGGTCGAGGAGCTGTTCGAGCACCTGGTGAGTGACCACCTGGTCGCGCCGACGTTCGTGCGGGATTTCCCGATCGACACGTCACCGCTGACCAGGGAGCACCGCAGCCGGCCGGGCGTGGCGGAAAAGTGGGACATCTACATGCGTGGATTCGAGCTGGGCACCGGATACTCGGAGTTGGTCGATCCGGTCGTGGAACGGGAGCGGCTGACCGCCCAGGCGCGATTGGGTGCCGAGGGTGATGCCGAAGCGATGCGCCTGGACGATGACTTCTTGCGTTCGCTGGAGTACGGAATGCCACCCACGGGTGGTGTGGGAATGGGTATCGACCGGTTGCTGATGGCACTCACGGGCCTCGGTATCCGGGAGACCATCCTGTTCCCGCTCGTTCGCCCCGAATGAGGGACAAACCACGCCTCGCAGTTGCGTACCCCTGGGTATATTGCGCTAACCTGGGCGCGGGTGGAATCGACACGCCACAACCTCGACGTCCGTCACGTCGTATCGTTCGGGTCATTCGGCTCTAGGAGGAAGCATATGGCGCAGAAGGTCACGGTGACTTTGGTCGACGACCTCGATGGCTCGCAGGCCGAGGAGACCGTTGAGTTCGGCCTGGATGGCGCGAGTTACACCATTGACCTCTCCGGCGACAATGCCGGCCGGCTGCGTGACGCGCTCGACGAGTATGTCGATCACGCGCGCCGCTCCGGTGGCCGCAAGCGGGTCGCCGGTCGTCCACCGGCAGGCCGGGCGCCCCGTCCGGCGTCCGCCGATCGCGAGCAGAATCAGGCGATCCGCGAATGGGCGCGCAAGCAGGGTATGAAGGTGTCCGACCGTGGTCGTATCCCGGCCGAGGTGCTCGAGGCGTACCACAAGAAGAACTGAGCGATTGCTCAGTGATCCGAACGTCCGTTGATCTGGGTCGCCGTAGGGTCGGTCGCGGTCCCGGTTCCCGTGAAGTTGGGAGCCGGGACCGACCGCTGTCGGCTGTTCGTACCAGTGCCCATTAGCCGGACTTCCCGCGACTTCATCGAGTCAGTCCAATTGCCGCTGATTACCGCATGGCTACCCTGGGGCATGTCGCGCACGTCCCCACTCCGCTACGCAGAACGTAGTGAAAGCAGCAACTCTCCCGCCGGCGCGTCCATGCGTCCGCGGAATCAGTTCCGGCCGCCGGCCGCAGCGTCGATCCGGACGTGAACGGCGCGAGTGCGCCCGGCAGTACCAATGCCGCATTCGTCGCTCCCGCGCTCTCGTTTCCGCAGTACTGACCCGTGCGCCAGAACGCGCCGTCCAACGCGTCGGTCGCGGATGCCCACAACGTGTGCCGGCCGAATCGGATCCGTTCGCCGAGCGCATCACCCAGAGCGGTGAGGAACCGGGCCGCGTGCGCCGCGTACCTGCCGCGCAGCACGGCGGCCAGCGGCGCGTCGCCGGCCAACGGGGTCGCGTGCGGGCTGTGGGCGGCCGGATCGTCGGCAAGGCACGCGAAAGCGTCGCCGAGCAGTGCCGTCTCGACCGGCCGGGGGCTGTCGTCGGCGAACCGGACGGCCAGATCGGTGGGCCCGAGCGCGGGCACCCTGCGTGCGGTGTGGAACAGCAGCGCGGCCGCCTGTGCCGGCACGGTCAGGTACCAGCTCAAGAGGTAGCCGGCGACGACCCGGTCCGGTGCCTCGCCGTACTCGTGCTTCAGCCAGGCCGTCACCCGGTCCGCCCAGCCGCCCAGGTCGGCCAGCAGGTCGCTGCACCGCACCCAGTTCGGGTGCGGCCGCGGCAGGCCGTGCCGCAACCGGATCTCGCCCTGTGCGGCGCCGGCGACGCGGACGGCGCGTGCCAGATCGTCGCGACGGACATACAGTAGGTCCACGGCTACCACCTCCCGGTCCGTCGCCGCCTCGACCACGATCCAACAAAGGATTGGCTAACCTTACTAGGTCGAAGGTAACTCGTTCGGCGTAGCCCGCGACAGCGCAGGCATGAAGATGTGGCTGTTCGCGCTCAGCGGACAAGCCCCACCTGCCGGAATCTCGCGGCAGCTCGGTGCGTTCCTCCTGGTGCAAGGGTTTTTTCGGCTCGATGGAAGACGAGTGATCTCGTACATCGAACTGAGAGCGACCTGCCCTGCGACTACAGTGGTCGTAAGGTGCTGGATCCGCCGCAGGGTGGGCGCAGGGACGCCGACGCAGCAGTCAGGGAGTGCGAATGTTCGAGAGGTTCACCGACCGCGCGAGGCGGGTGGTCGTCCTGGCCCAAGAAGAGGCCAGGATGCTAAACCACAACTACATCGGCACCGAACACATCCTCCTGGGTCTCATCCACGAGGGTGAGGGTGTCGCGGCCAAGGCACTGGAGTCGCTGGGTATCGCCCTCGAGGGCGTGCGCCAGCAGGTCGAGGAGATCATCGGCCAGGGCCAGCAGGCGCCGAGCGGGCACATCCCGTTCACGCCGAGGGCCAAGAAGGTGCTCGAGCTGTCACTGCGCGAAGCGCTGCAGCTCGGCCACAACTACATCGGCACGGAGCACATCCTGCTCGGCCTGATCAGGGAGGGCGAGGGCGTCGCGGCCCAGGTCCTGGTCAAGCTGGGTGCCGACCTCAACCGGGTCCGCCAGCAGGTGCTCCAGTTGCTGTCCGGTTACCAGACCGGCAAGGAGTCCTCGGAGAGCACGACACGCGGTGAGGGCACCCCGTCCTCGTCGCTGGTGCTCGACCAGTTCGGGCGCAACCTCACCGCCAACGCGCGTGAGGGCAAGCTCGACCCGGTCATCGGCCGGGGCAAGGAGATCGAGCGGGTCATGCAGGTGCTGTCCCGCCGCACCAAGAACAACCCGGTGCTGATCGGCGAGCCCGGCGTCGGCAAGACCGCCGTCGTCGAGGGCCTGGCGCAGCTCGTGGTCAAGGGCGAGGTCCCCGAGACGCTGAAGGACAAGCAGCTCTACACGCTTGACCTCGGCTCCCTCGTGGCCGGCTCGCGCTACCGCGGTGACTTCGAGGAGCGCCTGAAGAAGGTGCTCAAGGAGATCCGCACCAGGGGCGACATCATCCTGTTCATCGACGAGCTGCACACGCTGGTCGGTGCCGGCGCGGCGGAGGGCGCGATCGACGCGGCCTCGATACTGAAGCCGATGCTGGCCCGTGGCGAGCTGCAGACCATCGGCGCCACGACGCTGGACGAGTACCGCAAGCACGTCGAGAAGGACCCGGCACTCGAGCGCCGGTTCCAGCCGATCCAGGTCGGCGAGCCCTCGCTGGAACACACCATCGAGATCCTCAAGGGCCTGCGTGACCGGTACGAGGCACACCACAGGGTGTCCATCACCGACTCGGCGCTGGTGGCCGCTGCCACGCTGGCCGACAGGTACATCAACGACCGGTTCCTGCCGGACAAGGCGATCGACCTGATCGACGAGGCCGGCGCCCGGATGCGCATCCGCAGGATGACCGCGCCGCCGGACCTGCGCGAGTTCGACGAGAAGATCGCCGACGTCCGCAGGGACAAGGAATCCGCGATCGACGCCCAGGACTTCGAGCGGGCCGCCAAGCTCCGTGACGCGGAGAAGCAGCTCCTCGCCAAGAAGGCCGAGCGCGAGAAGCAGTGGAAGGACGGCGACCTCGACGTCGTCGCCGAGGTGGACGAGGAGCAGATCGCCGAGGTGCTGGCGAACTGGACCGGTATCCCGGTGTTCAAGCTCACCGAGGAGGAGACCACCCGCCTGCTGCGCATGGAGGACGAGCTGCACAAGCGGATCATCGGCCAGGAGGAGGCCGTCAAGGCCGTCTCGAAGGCGATCCGCCGTACCCGTGCCGGGCTGAAGGACCCGAAGCGCCCGTCCGGGTCGTTCATCTTCGCCGGCCCGTCCGGCGTCGGTAAGACCGAGCTGTCGCGCGCACTGGCGAACTTCCTGTTCGGCGACGACGACGCCCTGATCCAGATCGACATGGGCGAGTTCCACGACCGGTACACGGCGTCGCGGCTCTTCGGTGCCCCGCCCGGATACGTGGGCTACGAGGAGGGCGGCCAGCTCACCGAGAAGGTGCGCCGCAAGCCGTTCTCCGTGGTCCTGTTCGACGAGATCGAGAAGGCGCACCAGGAGGTCTACAACACGCTGTTGCAGGTGTTGGAGGACGGCCGGTTGACCGACGGTCAGGGCCGCACGGTGGACTTCAAGAACACCGTGATCATCTTTACCTCGAACCTGGGCACGCAGGACATCTCCAAGGCGGTCGGGCTCGGGTTCGCCCAGAGCAACGATGCGGGCTCGGACTACGAGCGGATGAAGAACAAGGTCAACGACGAGCTGAAGAAGCACTTCCGCCCGGAGTTCCTCAACCGCATCGACGACATCATCGTGTTCAACCAGCTCACCAAGGATCAGATCATCATGATGGTCGATCTGATGATCACTCGGGTGGAAACCCAGCTCCGTGGCAAGGACATGGGCCTGGAACTGACCCCGATGGCCAAGATGCTGCTGGCCAAGCGCGGTTTCGATCCGGTGCTGGGCGCCCGCCCGCTGCGCAGGACGATCCAGCGCGAGATCGAGGACCAGTTGTCGGAGAAGATCCTGTTCGGGGAGCTACAGCCCGGCCAGATCATCGTCACCGACGTCGAGGGCTGGGACGGCGAGGGTGCCGGCGAGTCGGCGAAGTTCACCTTCCGGGGCGAACCGAAGCCGAGCCAGGTGCCGGACGTTCCGCCGGTCGACCTGGCCGCGTCGTCGAACATCGTGTCCGATGTCCAGGACGCCGTCGAAGGCGAGTAAGCAGCAGATCACGAGCCGGCCGTCCGCGTTCCGCGCGGGCGGCCGGCTCGCGTCTGACAGAGTGGTCGGGTGCGGGTTGTGCTGCTCGGTCCGCTTCGGCTGGACACCGACGACGGCCGTGCCGTGGAGATCGGCGGCGCCCGCCTGCGCGCGCTGTTGATCAGGCTGGCCCTGGACGCCAGCCGGTTCGTCGCCGTCGACACCCTGGTGGCCGACCTGTGGGACACCGAGCCGCCCGCCGACGCCGGCAACGCCCTGCAGTGTCTGGCCGCCGGTACGCCGTTTCAGCTCGTCCGGCCGACCGGTCGCCACGACGGACCCGTGGTCGATCACGGTGATCAGCGCCCGGCCGGCATCGGGCCGCAACCGGGTCGCCAGGATGCGCACGGCGGTCGTCTTACCGGCGCCGTTGGGCCCGAGCATGCCGACGACGGCACCACTCGGCACGGCCAGGTCCACCCCGGCCAGGGCGGTCGTCGACCCGAACCGTTTGGTCAGGCCCTCCGCCTCGATCGCGTATGTCGTCATGCGACCACGATCGGGTGGGCCCTGCCAGCCCACGCACACCGGGCTGGCAGCGCCTGTCAGTCGCTGTCAGCCGTTGACAGCACGACCTCGAACTCCAACAGGCTCGACCCGGTGGCCACCTGGTTCGACCGGGCGCCTGCGTGCGCCTCGATCGCCGGGCCGGTGGCCCAAGCCTGGTAGTCGTCCTCGCTGCGCCACTTCGTGTAGACGAAGTACCGGGAGTCGCCACCGACCGGGCGAAGCAGCTCGAAGCCGAGGAAGCCGGGCGCGGAGTCCACCGAGTGCATCCGGTGCGCGAACCGCTTCTCCAGCTCGGGGCCACTGCCCTCGGGAACCTCAATCGCGTTGATCTTCACGACCGCCATGCCACCAGCGTAGTGGTGATAGACAGACCGGTATGCGTGACGTGATCGAGTTCGGCGGCGACGGCCCCGGCATCCTTCTGCTGCACGGCCTGATGGGCCGCGCGACCACCTGGTGGCCGACCGCGCGCTGGCTGACCGCGTACGGCCGTGTCGTGGGCGTCGATGCCCGTGCCCACGGCCGCAACCCGCACCGGACCCGTTGCGGCACCGAACAGTTCGCCGAGGACGCCGCCGACCGCATCCGGGAGCTCGGCATCGGCCCCGCCGTACTCATCGGGCATTCCATGGGTGGCCTGCACGCGATCGCGGTGGCCGCCACGTATCCGGACCTGGTGCGCGCCATCGTGGTCGAGGACATGGCGCCGGACCAGCGCGGCCGCACGGCGGACGTGTGGCTGGCGTACTTCGAGAGCTGGCCGGTCTTCGAATCGCTGGCCCACGTCCGGGAGTTCTTCGGCCCGGCCGGCGACTACTTCGTCGAATGCGTCGAAGAAACCACCGACGGCTATCGGCTGATCGGGGATCTCGCCGAGATGGTGGCCATCGCGCGGGAGTGGGGCCGACGCGACTACTCCGACCTGGTGGCCGCCGTGCGCTGCCCGATGCTGGTCATCGAGGCCGGCGACAGCCCGATGCCGGCCGGCCAGCAGGCCGAGATGGCCGGCCGCAGCGCCGGTCCGGCCTGGCACCACCGGATCGACGGCGCCGGCCACCTCGTGCACCAGGATGCCCCGGACGAGTTCCGTGGCGCCGTCGAGGCGTTCCTGTCTCGGGTGTTAGACCGTTGACAGCAGGTCGGTGTCGCCCGTTCGGGTGGCCGTGACACCCACTTCGGTGACCCGCACCCGGATCGGCTCGATCGGGTGCAGTGCGGCGAATCCGGCCGTGAGCTGGGCCGGTGTCACGTCCTCCGCCAGCAGGCAGTGCGGCACCCACGCGCCGGGCAGGTAGTACGCCGACGGATCACGCACCCGGCCCGCCAACGCGTCGTGCACGGCGACGTGCACGGCGAGCAGTTCGGCGTCGGTGACCGCGCAGAGCAGTAGGGCGTTCGGGCTGGTCGGGAACGTACCCAGGGTGTAGAGCCAGAGCCTCGGCATCGACAGCAGCGCCAGATCGGCGGCCAGGATCTTCCGCGCGGCCGGCGGAATGGCGCCCGCCACGGCGAACGTCACGTGCGGCCGGTGGTTGCGGTGTGTCCTGCTGGCCAGGCTCGGCACGCCGGCCTGTTCCAGCCGTTGCCACAGCGCCCGTATCGCCGCGTCCGCCTCGTCGTCGAAGTAGCACTCCAGGGCGTGCGCCATCAGGCCCTGCCCACGACCGCTTCACCCGGCAGGGCGAACCGGCCGTCGTCGGTCTGCTCGACCAGCCCGTCCACCAGCAGCGAGTCGAGGCACCGGTCGCGCTGGCCCGAATCGGCCCACACCCGGTCCAACGCGGCCCGCGTCACGGGCCCGACCGCGCCGCGCAACACGTCCAGCAGCAGCCCGCGCACCTGACGGTCGGTGCCGGCGAACTTCTGCACTGGTTTGGCCGGCCCGGCGTACGCGGGCCGACCCGCTCGCTGCCATGCGCACTCACGCAGCAGCGGACAGTCCGCGCAGTGAGGTGCCCGGACCGTGCAGACCATCTGGCCGAGCTCCATCAGCCCGGCCGAGAACGCGGCGGCCGGCTCGTCGTCGGGCGGCAGCAGCGCATCGACGTCGGCCATGTCCCGTGTCGTCGACGGCGGTCCGGCGTCCCCGGCCCCGTGCACCGCCCGCGCGACCACCCGCCGCACGTTCGTGTCGACGACCGGTGCCCGCCGCCGATAGGCGAACGCGGCCACGGCCCGCGCGGTGTAGGCGCCGATGCCCGGCAGGCTCAGCAGAGTGTCCACATCGGACGGAACGATGTCGTTGTGGCTGTTGGCGATCGCGGTGGCCGCTGCGTGCAGGCGCAGCGCACGGCGCGGATAGCCCAGCTTTCCCCACGCCCGCAGCACATCGCCATGACTCGCCGCGGCCATGGCCGCCGGGGTCGGCCAGCGCGCCAGCCACTCGTGCCAGAACGGCTCGACCCGTGCCACGGGGGTCTGCTGGAGCATGATCTCGCTGACCAGCACGCCCCACGCGGTGCACTCGGGCCGCCGCCACGGCAGGTCCCTGGCGTTGGCCGCGAACCAGTCGATCAACGCGTCGGTGTCCATAGCGCACTGATTCTGTCAGGCGTCCCTGACCGACCCGACTTCGGACAGCTCCCCGGTCAGCGTGTGGTAGACGAAGCCACGGACCTGGTCGGTGTGCGGCACGAACGGGCTGCGGCGAATCCGCTCCACCGACTGCCGCACGCTGTCGGTGACATCGCGAAACGCCTCGACGGCCCACGTCGGCCGTAGCCCGGTGTCCGCTTCGAGCTCGTCCTTGAACCCGTCCTCGGTGATCGTGGCGAGGCCGCACGACGTGTGTTGCATCACGATGACCTCACGTGTCAACAGCTTGCGCTGGCTGATCGCGAGCGAGCGCAGCATGTCGTCGGTGGCCACGCCGCCCGCGTTGCGCAGGATGTGCACCTCGCCGTGCCGCAGGCCGAACACGTCGAAGACCTTGATTCGGGCGTCCATGCAGGTCAGGACGGCCAGATGCAGGCCGGGAACGGGGGTCGGCACCTCGGGGGCGCCATGGTCGACGCCACCGACGTGGCGGGCGAGCAGGTCGTCGATCGCGGTCACGGTCGCCTCCCTCGCTGCTGCTGCTGTTGGTCGATTCTGCTGTTTGTCGATGCCGCTCGGTCGATCTCAACCCTGCGTCCTTTCGGCGGCAAGCGCTAGGCGGGCAACATCACGTGTATTCCGCCAGCCGACACGCCCTCGATCGGGTGTCCGCCGAGAGTCTGATCGTTTTGGGGTTAGTTTCCGCAGGTGGACGACCCAAGGGGACCACTGCCACCGAACGTGTACCGGCGCCGCCGCGTGGTGGCCATGGCCGGCACCGCGGTGGGCGCGCTGCTGTTCGTGTGGGCGGTCGGCGCGCTGTTGGGCGGCAACGACACGACCCCGTCGATCCGTGGCACGGTCAACGGCGTCCCACTCGCCACCACGCGGACCCAGGCCAGCAACCCGCCCCCGGTCGGCAAACTGCCGGTCCGAGGCAGCGCGACCAGCTCTCCCTCGGCCAGCCCGCCCGCCACCACGACCGTTCCCGTCACCACCACTTCGGCGCCGCCGCCCGGACCGCCCCAGGCGTGTCCCGACTCGGTGCTACAGATCGCGGTGACGGCGGCCCAGCCCAGCTACCTGGTCGGTCAGCGGCCGTTCCTGACCTTGCACATCACCAACGCCGGGCCGGTGGCGTGCGTACGCGACGTGAGCCGGCAGTACCGCGCGATCCTGCTGATGTCGGCCGACGGCAAGACCCGCCTGTGGTCCAGCGGCGACTGCTACTCGGTGACGACGAACGAGGTGCGCACGCTGCAACCGGGCCAGGGCCTGACCTACAACGTGGCGTGGGCCGGCCGCACGTCCGCCCCCGGCTGTCCGGCCGGCCGGACGACGGTGCCCGCCGGCACGTACGAGCTGGTCGGCCAGTTGGGCTCGCTGACCGGGCCGCCGACGCCGCTCGCCCTGCACTAGCCGGGTCGAGCCCGAGTCGGGGGAGCGCGTCGGCCGCTTCGGGGACGCCGGGTCAGCCGCGCCGGGTCAGCCGCTTCGGGGACGCGGTGCCGTGGCCGCGCTGTTGGCGGCGTCGACATCGGCCGGGCCGGTCACCAGGCCGGCGAACGCGAGCGCGCCGACCACCAGCAGTGTGACTCTGAGCGCCAAACGGCGACGTGGGGTATTCGCGGCCATGCCCGCTCCCATCCGACCGGTAGCCCCACGTCCATGGTTGGGGCGACGGCCGGGCACCGTGCGTCACGGCTTTCGTGATTCGGACGGGGATATCACTTCGGTCGAGGTAGCGCCGGCGCACCGCCCGACCGCTGGCATCACGGACCGAACCACCGCTCCTCCGCGTTCAACGGCCGCGCCGACGTGTCACCGAGTACCAGCTCCGTGCGCAGGGTGACGGTCCGTGGCCGGGTCGCCTCCGCCGAGTCCAGCAGCAGCCGTCCCGCTGCCCTGCCCTTCTCCAGCATCGGCTGCCGCACCGTGGTCAGCCCGGTCTGCTCCGCCTCGGCGATGCCGTCGAATCCGGTGACACTCAGGTCCTGCGGCACCCGTAGCCCGCGCCGCCGCGCCTCCGCCAGCGCGCCGATCGCGAGGATGTCCGACGTGCAGATCAGCGCGGTGATCCTGGAATCGCGGTCCAGCAACTGCGCGGCCGCCGCCTCGCCGCTGGCAACGCTGTGGTCGAACCGCTCGACCACCGGCACCCCGGCCCAGTCGACGCCGTTCGCCTCGAACGCGGCCGCGAGACCCGCCAGTCGGGCGCGCTGCACGTGGAAGTGCGCCCCGCGCTGCCGATCGACCGACGCGAAGTCGTCGTTGCGGTTGCGGCCCAACCGCATGCACACCACGCCGATCCGGCGGTGCCCCAGCCCGATCAGGTGGTTGGCCAACTCGGTCATGGCGGACCGGTCGTCGATGCCGACGCGGTCGACGTTGCCGATGTGAGGCTGATCACAGACAACGGTCGGCACGGGGCGTTCGAGTACGGCCGCGAGGTGCGGGTCGTCGTCCGGCACGGAGTACACGACGAAGCCGTCGACCCCGGCCCGGTGCACCGCTGCCACGTCCTCCCGCTCCGGGTTGGCCGGCACCAGGTGCAGGCCCTGCCCCACGTCCTCACACGCCAGTGCGAGGCCCTCCAGGAAGCCGACCGCGGCCGGATCGCGGAACGCGTACGCCAGGTTCTCGGTCAGCAGCACGCCGACCGCGCCCGCCTTCCTGGTGCGCAGCGACCGCGCCACCGGGTCCGGGCCGGGATAACCCAGCCGCCTTGCCGTCTCCAGCACCCGGCGCCGCAGCTCGGGGGAGAGCTGGTCGGGCCGGTTGTACGCGTTGGACACCGTGGTCCGCGAGACGCCCAGCTCGGCGGCGAGCGACGCGAGGGTCGCCGGCCGACGAGAATGCAATGACCGCACCATGCAGTGACCGTAACGTTTCAGAACCAATTGTAGAAGCGTGGGTGACGAGCATCCTGTACGCATGTCAACGCCGCAGCTAGGCGGCCCGGTCATCAGTCCTGGTCTAGACCATTCGGCGACTCTCAAACGCCGGTCGCTGTCTTGTCAAGACACGTTGTACATGGGGTCCATACCAATTTGGTATGTCCCATAGCCCGATTGGCGGGTACGGTGAACCCGAATTGAGTCATCCGTGAAAGGTTTGTCACATGGCCGAAGTCGCCTACGCCAGTGCCTCGAGGGTCTTCGCCGGCTCGCCGCCGGTGCGCGCGGTAGACGCGCTCGATCTCGAGGTGTCCGACGGAGAGTTCCTCGTTCTGGTGGGACCGTCCGGATCGGGTAAATCCACCGCACTGCGGATGCTGGCCGGGTTGGAGGACATCGACGAGGGCAGTATCTCCATCGGCGGCCGCGACGTGACGAACGTGCAGCCCAAGGACAGGGACATCGCGATGGTGTTCCAGTCCTACGCCCTCTACCCGCACATGACGGTGGCCGAGAACATGGGCTTCGCGCTGAAGCTGCGCGGCATGCCCAAGGCCCAGATCAAGACCAAGGTGGCCGAGGCCGCCGAGATGCTCGACCTCACGCGCTACCTCGACCGCAAGCCCAAGGCCCTCTCCGGCGGCCAGCGCCAGCGCGTCGCCATGGGCCGGGCCATCGTGCGCGAGCCGAGCGTGTTCCTGATGGACGAGCCGCTGTCCAATCTCGACGCCAAGCTGCGGGTCGAGACGCGTGCCAACATCGCGGCCCTGCAACACCGCCTCGGCACGACGACCATCTACGTCACGCACGACCAGGTCGAGGCCATGACGATGGGCCACCGCGTCGCCGTGCTGCGCGACGGCCTGCTCCAGCAGTGCGACACCCCCCGTGCGCTGTACGACAAGCCGGCGAACGCGTTCGTGGCCGGCTTCATCGGCTCGCCGGCCATGAACCTCAAGACGCTGCCGCTGAACTCCGACGGTGCCGAACTCGACGGCGTGAACGTGCCGCTGACCCGCGCCGCGCTGGCCACCGCGTCCGCGCAGGGCCTCGCCGAGGTGATCTTCGGCGTCCGGCCGGAGTCGCTGCGGCTGACCGACGGTGGCTCGGACGGCTTCACGCTGACCGTGGAACTGGTCGAGGAACTCGGCGCGGACGCCTACGTGCACGGCGCCGTCCGGATCGGCGACGTGAACGAGCGCTTCGTGGTCCGCGTCGACGGCCGCACCCCGCCGGCCATCGGCCAGCAGGTCAAGGTCGCGGTGCGCGACGTCAACGAGATCCACTTGTTCCACCCGGAGACGGGCCTGCGCCTGGACGTCTGAGCCCCTTCGTCGCGGGACGGGTGACACGGCCACCGTCGTGTCACCCGTTCGCTTATAGTGGGAGTGGTAACGGTTTCCATTTCCGCCCAGTGCAGCTCGGAGGCGAGCCATGACCGCCCCGAAGGCCAGCGTCCTGCCGGCACTGACCGGCGACGCCCGCTCGGAACCCGCCGTCCTGTTGGCGGGCGCCGGCCTGCGCTACGGCCAGCGGGTGCTGTGGGACGCGCTCGACCTGACCGTGCGGCCGGGCGAGTTCATCGCGGTCCTCGGCCCGAACGGCTCCGGCAAGACGAGCCTGCTGCGGGTCCTGCTCGGCCTGCAACCACTGACCAGTGGCACCGTCCGGGTGGCCGGCAGCGCACCAGGTGCGGGCAATCGACACATCGGCTACATCCCACAGCAGCGCGTCCTGGATCCGGCCGTCGCCCTGCGCGGCCGCGACCTGGTCGGCTTCGGCCTGGACGGCCACCGCTGGGGCATCGGCCTGCGCGACCGGCGGGCACGCCGGCAGACGGTGGCCGCGGCACTGCAAGCCGTCGGCGCGACGCACTACGCGGACAACCCGGTCGGCCGGCTCTCCGGCGGTGAACAGCAGCGGCTGCGGGTGGCACAGGCCCTGGTCGGCGACCCGGATGTGCTGCTGTGCGACGAACCGCTGCTGTCGCTCGACCTGGCCCACCAGCGCGCGGTCAGCGACCTGATCGACGAACGCAGGCGCACCGCCGGCACGGCGGTCCTGTTCGTCACGCACGAGATCAATCCGGTGCTGCCACTGGTGGATCGCGTGCTGTACCTGGTGGACGGCCGGTTCATGATCGGCACGCCGGCCGAGGTGATGACGTCGGAGACGCTGTCGGCGCTGTACCGGACGCGGGTGGACGTCGTCCGCGTGCGCGACCAGATCGTGGTGGTCGGCGCGGCCGATCGCGGCGACTGCGAGCACCCCCACCACGTGAGCGGTACCTGATGGGCACTCTCTTCGACTTCAACCAGGCCGTGCAACTGCTCAGCCGGGGTTTCGTGCAGACGGCGCTGCTGGCCGGCGCGGTGCTCGGCCTGGTGGCCGGTGTGCTGGCGCCGCTGATCGTGGCACGGAACATGGCGTTCTCCGTGCACGCCACCGCCGAGATCGCCTTCAGCGGCGGTGCGGCAGCGCTGTTGCTGGGCATCAGCGTCGGCTACGGCGCGCTGGGCGCGGCGGTCATCATCGCGATCGTGCTCGGCCTACTGTCCAGAAGGGACACCGAGCGCGACTCGGTGATCGGCGTGCTGCTGGCGTTCGGGCTGGGCGTGGGCGTGCTGCTGCTGTCGATGTACACGGGCCGGTCGTCGAACAAGTTCGGGCTGCTCGTAGGACAGATCGTCGGCGTCGACTCGATGAGCCTGGCGCTGTTGGTGGGCAGTTCGATCGTGGTCCTGGTGGTGCTGGCGATGATCTACCGGCCGCTGCGGTTCGCCAGCGTCGACCGCGAGGTGGCCGTCGCGCGAGGCGTGCCGGACGCGTGGCTGACGGTGGTGTTCGCGGTGCTGGTAGGCGTAGCGACGGCGCTGGGCGTGCAGACGGTCGGGTCGCTGCTGGTGATGTCGCTGATGATCACACCGGGTGCCGCCGCCAACCGAGTGACGGCGAATCCGCTACTGGCAACGGTTCTCTCGGTGGTGTTCGCGGAAGTGGCCATCCTCGGCGGCATCGTGCTGTCACTGCCGACGAGCGTCCCGGTCAGCCCGTTCGTCACGGCGATCTCGTTCGTGATCTACCTGGTCTGCCGGGCAGTCGGCACGGCGCGGGTCACCCCTGCGCTCGCGGTACGTACATGATCACGGCGACGCCGACCAGGCAGATCACGGCCCCGAGCACGTCGAACCGATCCGGCCGGTAACCGTCCATGACGGCGGCCCAGATCAGCGAACCGGCCACGAAGACACCACCGTAGGCGGCCAGGATCCGGCCGAAGTGCGCGTCGGGCTGCAACGTGGCGACGAAGCCGTAGGCCCCGAGCGCGAGCACGCCACCGACCGCCCACAACCACCCCCGGTAATCGCGCACGCCCTGCCAGATCAACCAGGCCCCACCGATCTCCGCGATCGCGGCAACCACGAACAGTCCGATCGAACGAAGCACCGTCACGCCGCGAGCGTACGAGTCAGAACTGGAAGTACAGGAACGGGCTGAAGGTTCCGGACGCGATCAGGATCACGGCGTACGCCAACCCCAACGTCATCACGCCCACGCGGATCGTCGTGGCGACTCGGCCGCGTGAGGATTCCAGCAATGGACCCGTGACCGGGTGCGTCGGTAGCAGTACGACCAGCAGCGACACCAGCAGCACCGCCAGGCGCTGGTTCGTCAGCGCCACGTTCACCACGTCCGTCAGGGCCCGCGTGTCCGGGACCAGCATGTGGCCGAGGATGTTGAGGGCCTGCGCCAGTGTCGTCGACCGGAAGAACACCCAGCCGACCACCACCAGCAGCAGGGTCAGCGCCCGCCTGGCCAGGCTGGCCCACCGGGATGTCGGCGAGTCACCTATGGCGAAGCCGCGTTCGATGACCAACAGCGCGCCGTGGTAGAGGCCCCAGATCAGGAACGTCCAGTTCGCGCCGTGCCAGAAACCGACCAGTACGAACACCACCAGCAGGTTCCGGTACGTTTTCGCGGCGCCGTGCCGGTTTCCGCCCAGCGGGATGTACACGTAGTCGCGGAACCAGCGGGACAGTGACATGTGCCAGCGGCGCCAGAATTCCGTGATGGTGACCGACGAGTACGGCCGCGCGAAGTTCTCCGGCAGCCGGAATCCCAACATTCTGCCCAGGCCGATCGCCATGTCCGAATAGCCGGAGAAATCGAAGAACAACTGGATCGTGTAGCCGGCGGCGCCCAGCCACGCCACGCCGAACGTCATGGCCTGGCCGGACGTGCCGAAGCAGGCGTCCACCAGCGGCGACAGCGAGTCCGCTATCACGACCTTCTTCGTCAGGCCCAGCGCGAATCTTGGGAATCCCGACGCTATGTCGTCCAGCCTGTGCGTGCGGACCTGCGGTAGCTGGTCGGCGATCTCCCGGTAGCGCACGATCGGGCCGGCGATCAACTGTGGGAACATCGCTATGTACGTGATGAACGAGACCGGATTGCGCAGCGCTTTCCGTTCCCCACGATAAATATCGACCACATACGAGATGTGGTGGAACGTGTAGAACGAGATGCCGATCGGCAGCGCGATGTGGACGACCGGGAGATCGCCGCCGAACAGATGCGCTAAACCGTTGAGCTGCGCGGTGGCGAAACCGGCGTACTTCCAGACGAACAGGGCACCAAGATCGACCGTGATCGCGCCGACCAGCAGCCATTTTCGGCGCTGGGAATCCTGTTGCCACTCGTCGGGTGGCGGTTCCAGTCGTAGCCCGATCACGAAGTTCACCACGATGCACGACAGCAGCAGCAACGTCGTGGCCCCGGCGCCGACCGCGTAGAACACCAGGCTGGCGACCGCGATCACGCCGTTGCGCCACCGCCCCGGCACCACCAGCACGGCCGCGAGCACGACCGGCAGGAAGTACCACAGGAACAGCGGGGTGGCGAACGACATCCTCGGACCTTCGGTATGAATGGGACCGCCGTGACCCTAGCCGAGCCGAGGGCGCACCGCCGTGAAACGGCTGGGTCCGGGCCAAGTGCTACGTCCGGCCGGCCACCCGCCGCCGCCGCGCCACCTCGGCCAGTACGACGCCGGCCGCCACCGACGCGTTGAGCGAGTCGATGCCGGCGGCCATCGGGATCGAGATCGTCGCGTCGCACGTCTGCTTGACCAGCCGGGACAGGCCACGGCCCTCCGAGCCGACGACCACCACCAGCGGCCCGGTCGCCAACTCCAGCTCGTCGACGTTCATGTCGCCGTCCGCGTCGAGGCCGACGATCATCAGGCCGTGTTCGGCCCAGTCACGCAGGGTCCGGGTCAGGTTGGTGGCCATCGCGACCGGCAGTTTGGCCGCCGTGCCGGCACTGGTCCGCCACGCGACGGCCGTCACGCCGGCACTGCGCCGTTGCGGCACCACCACCCCGTTCGCGCCGAACGCGGCGGCCGAGCGGATCACGGCGCCCAGGTTGCGTGGGTCGGTCACGCCGTCCAACGCGACGAGCAGCGCCGGCTCGCCGGACTCGGCGGCGCGGGTGAGCAGGTCGTCCGGGTGGGCGTACTCGAACGGCGGCATCTGTAGTGCGATGCCCTGGTGCACGGCGCCGTTGGTCAGCCGGTCGAGTTCGGGGCGCTGCACCTCGAGTACCGAGATGCCGCGATCGGCCGCGTATCGGACGGCGTCGGCCACCCGGTCGTCCGCATCGATGCCCAGTGCCACGTACAGCGCCGTCGCCGGCACGTCGGCGCGCAGGCATTCGACCACCGGGTTGCGGCCGGCGACGAGTTCGATGCCCTCGGTCGCCGCCCTGCGGCGCTGCCGGACCGCGTCGCTCTTGGCGCGTGCGGCGGCCAGTCGGGCGGCCGGGTGGTTGACGCGCTGCTCGGCCTTGGGCGTCGGGCCCTTGCCCTGCAGGGCCTTGGGCTTCTGGCCACCGGTACCCTTGACGGCACCCTTCTTGCTGCCGGGCTTGCGCATCGCGCCCCGGCGTTGGGAGTTTCCAGCCACGTCAGTCTTCCTTGATCGTCCATTGTGGACCGTCTGGCGTGTCCTCGACGGCTATTCCGGCGGCCAGCAGGCGATCCCGCAGTCCGTCCGCCGCTGCGAAGTCCCGGGCCGACCTGGCCCGCTCCCGCTCGGTCAGCATGTGCTCGACGAGCTGGTTCATCGCGGCCCGGTGCCCGGACTCGCCTTCGACCGCCCACATGTCGGCCAACGGGTCCAGCCCGAGCACACCGGTCATCGCGCGGACCGAACCGGCGGCACCCCGTGCCGCGTGGTCGTCGCCGGCGTCCAGCGCGGTGTTGCCCTCGCGCACGATGTTGTGCACGGCCCCCACCGCTGCGGGCGTGCCGAGGTCGTCGTCGAGCGCCGCGACGAACTCGGCGCACAGCACACTCGGCTCGACCGAACCGGTCCGCTGCACGACCCGCTTGACGAACGACTCGATCCGCTTGTACGCGGTCGCGGCATCGGACAGGGCGGCGGGCGAGTACTCGATCTTCGACCGGTAGTGCGGCGTGATCAGGTAGTAGCGCAGCTCGACCGCGCGGACGACACGCAGCATCTCCGGTATCGACACCACGTTGCCCAGCGACTTCGACATCTTCTCGCCGGCCATGGTGACCCAGTCGTTGTGCAGCCAGTACCGCGCGAACGGGTCGCCGGCCGCGTTCGACTGCGCGCGCTCGTTCTCGTGGTGCGGGAACTTCAGATCCTCGCCGCCGCCGTGGATGTCGAACTCGGCGCCCAGGTACGCCGTGGCCATCGCGGAGCACTCCAGGTGCCAGCCCGGCCGGCCGGCGCCCCACGGCGTCGGCCACGACGGTTCGCCCGGTTTGGCGGCCTTCCACAGCGTGAAGTCGCGCTGGTCGTGCTTGCATTCGTTGGCGTGCTCGCCCTGCTCGACCTTGTCCAGCCGCTGCCCGGACAGCTCCCCGTAGCCGGGGAACGACTCGACCGAGAAGTAGACGTCACCGCCGGCCGGGTAGGCGTGCCCGCCGTCGATCAGCCGTCGCATCAGCTCGACCATCTGCGTGACGTGCCCGGTGGCGCGCGGCGCGATGGACGGCGGCAGGCAGCCGAGGTCGGTGTACGCGGTCTCGAACGCCCGCTCGTGCGTCGCCGACCACTCCCACCACGGCCGCCCGGCGGCGGCGGCCTTGGTCAGGATCTTGTCGTCGATGTCGGTGACGTTGCGTACCAGGGTCACGTCCAGCCCGCCGTGCCCCAGCCAGCGCCGCAGCAGGTCGAAGTTCAGGCCGCTGCGCACGTGCCCGATGTGCGGAATGCCCTGGACCGTCGCCCCACACACGTAGATCGACGCCGTCGCCGCACGCAGGGGACGGAACTCCCGCTGGCTTCTGGTGGCGGTGTCGTACAGGTGCAGGGTCACGTATGAATGGTACGGCCGGCCGGCCGGCGGTTTGGCGGGAGTACTACAGACCGTGCCTGGCCAGGGCCGCGAGCAGCGCGTCCGGCCGCTCCGTCGCCGGCAGCGACTCGACGATCTCGACCTGGCAGCCCAGCGCCGCAGCGCCGCCGTCCGCCTCGGCGCTGTCGCCGATCATCAGGACGTGCCTCGGTTCCACCCCGATCCGGTCGCACGCGATCCGGAAGATCTTCTCGTCCGGCTTGACCGAACCCTCCTGATAGGACAGTACGAAGTCGGTGACGAGGCCCGTCAGGTCGAACCGGTCGAACGACGTGCGGATGTCCCACGCGATGTTGCTGAGGACGGCGACCGGAATCTGCTTGTCCCGCAACCGTTCCAGTGCCGCCCGCACGTCGGGGTACGGCTCCCAGCTCGTCGGTTCGAGCATCCGCCGGTAGGCCGCCTCGGCCTCGCCCGGTTCGGTCAGGCCGGTGCGGCGCAGCGACTCGGTGTAGACGAGCTCGTGGATCTCGGGGTCCAGATCGCGGCGCTCCCAGTCCGGCACCATGTGGTGCGGCAGGTGATCACCGGAGCCGACCGGCGCCGTGATCACCTGGATCAGGCGCTCGGCCTGCTCGGCGCCATGTTCTTCGGCCAGCCAGCTCGTGTTGATCTCCAACCGGAACAGTGTGCCGGAGAAGTCGATCAGGACACCCTGGATGCCATTCACCACGCGGTCAGGCTACGTGGTGTAGACCAGCGCGCCCACAGAACGTGATCGGTACGACTAGAACTCGACGACGTGCGTCGGGGTGACACGCACGACGACCCTGACCCGCTCCGGTGGCTCGGCCGGAAAGTCGGTGCCGTCGTACTTGTGCGACAGGTCGTTCATCAGCTCGCGGCCACCGTCCTCGGTCATCGTGGCGGTGCCCCGGATCTCGACGTACTCGTAGCCGTCGGCCCGGTTGAGCACCGTGACGCTGACCCTCGGGTCGCGCGCCATGTTGCGTTCCTTGCGCCGGCCCCGGACCGTGCCGAACAGCAGGTCATCGCCGTCCCGCGTGATCCACAGGACGGACGTCTGCGGGCTGCCGTCGGAGTTGATCGTCGCGACGATCCCGAAGTTCGGGTCGTCGATCATCTTGCGGACACCGTCATTGAGTGCGATCGCCATGTCATCCGAGTCTAGGCACCAGCAGCGCGGTCGCGATCGCGGCGACGCCCTCGCCCCGCCCGGTCAGGCCGAGACCGTCGGTCGTGGTGCCGGACAGCGTGACCGGGCCACCGACCGCGTCGGACAGCACCTGTTGCGCCTCGTCCCTGCGACTGCTGACCTTCGGCGCGTTGCCGATCACCTGGACCGCCGCGTTGCCGACCGTCCAGCCGGCCGCGTCCAGCCGGTGCCGGACCTCCGTGAGCAGGGCCACACCGTGCGCCCCTGACCAGCGCGGACCACCGGTTCCGAACACCGCGCCGAGATCACCGAGACCGGCGGCCGACAGCAGCGCGTCGCACAGCGCGTGCGCCACCACGTCACCGTCGGAATGGCCGTCGCAACCGTCAACACCGTCCCACCGCAGGCCGGCCAGCCAGCACTCGCGGCCCGCCCGGATCGGATGCACGTCGGTGCCGATGCCGACGCGGGGGAGCACGGCGTTCACGCGGGCGCGCCGTCGACCGTGCGAGCGCCCACCGGCACCTCGCCCGGCTGAAGCGCGCCGGATCGAATCAGTGCGGCGGGATAGCCGATCGGGGTCTGGACGACACGGAGGCCGGCGCGGTTCGGGGTGTCGATCACGAAGCCGTCCGCGTCGAGACGCTTCACCGTGTCGCTGCACGGCAACACCGGCACGACCGGCATGTCGTCGGCAAGAACGGTGGCCACCACGTGGCGGATCAACTCGGCTGGCGCGAGCACGCGCAGCGGATCATGAACGAGGACGACCCGCGCATCGGGGTCGAGATCGGCAACGGCGAAATCCGGCACGACGCGGACGCTACCGTCGTCCGGCAACAGTGTCCGAATGTCCTTTTCGGATTCGGTTGCGACGACGATCCGGTTGGTCACGCCAGCATCGGCCAACTGACCCAGCGCGTGCATCAGAGCAAGGGCATCCGCGCGCCCAGTGACCGACACGAGCGCGACAACATCACCGTCACTCGTGCGGGTGACCGGGCGCGACATGGGCCAGGATCGCCGAAGTACTCAGGACGCGGTGGCCAGCACCTCGTCCAGCAGGACTTCCGCCTTGTCTTCGTCGGTACCCTCGGCCAGCGCGAGTTCGCTGACCAGTATCTGACGGGCCTTGGCCAACATCCGCTTCTCACCTGCGGACAGACCGCGGTCCTTCTCGCGTCGCCAGAGGTCGCGCACCACTTCGGCAACCTTGTTCACATCGCCGGAGGCGAGCTTCTCGAGGTTGGCCTTGTACCGCCGAGACCAGTTGGTTGG
Organism: Pseudonocardiaceae bacterium; assembly: GCA_036269975.1. GTDB lineage: Bacteria > Actinomycetota > Actinomycetes > Mycobacteriales > Pseudonocardiaceae > DATEPR01. The sequence continues at coordinate 22,246 of DATBDL010000463.1, forward strand.
CTCTTCGGTGTGGGGAGCTCGCAACACATCGAAGACCCGGTTCAGGCCCTCCTGGCCGACGACGTCCCGCACGCCCACTATCTCGGCATTGTCGGCGGGCACGCGAACGGTCAGATCACCTTGGGCGACCTTGAGGACGAGGTACTCTTTCTCCTCGCCCTTGATCACACGGGTCTCGATTGCTTCGATGAGAGCGGCACCGTGGTGCGGGTAGACGACGGTCTCTCCGACCTTGAAAACCATGTGTCCTCTGCCCCTTTCGCTTCTTCCATAGTAACACGTCCCGCAATCCCCGTGCACCGACCGACAGGTTCGTAACCGCAGGTCAGGGGGCCATTCGGGGGTTGACAAACCGGTTGCTCACGTGCTGCGACGGTATCGGTGACGCAACTGTCGACACCACTGTGGACCCACGACCGGTACCACGTGCCGTGCGGATGTACGTCCCCCGTTAGGCTTCCCGGCGGATGGCTGGTCGCCCAGGAAGGAAACCTGCAATCGTGCACCGCGCAGCACAACCCACCACGACGCGTCGGCGAGTCCTGGGCCGCATCGTTCCGTCCGTGGTCGGCATCGGTCTCGCCGTCGTGCTGACCGGCTGTGGCGCCGGCCAGATCACCCAGACCGACACGCAGTCCTCCGGCGTCAACGGCGCCAACGCCAACATCGGCCAGATCGCCCTGCGCGACGTGCAGCTCGCCCCGCCGCCGGACGCCAAGGCCGGCTACCAGACCGGCGCCGCCGCCGTGCTGATCGCGACCATCGTGAACACCGGGCTGACCCCGGACGCGCTGCTCAAGGTGACGACGCCGGCATCGGTGGACGTGCTGATCAACAGCTCCGCGGCCGGCACCGCCCCGCTGCCCGCCAACTTCGCGATCTCCTCCGGCCAGGACCCGGACGACAGCACCGTCCCCGGCACGCTGTCGGCCGCGACCACGTCCAGCCCCGAATCGGTCGCGCCGCCGTCCTCGTCTTCGGTCGCCCCGTCCGCGTCGTCATCGCCGTCGGCCGGCTCCGTATCGCCCCCGCCGCCGTCGCCGTCGATTCCCGGCCGGGTGAGCATCGTGCTGCACCTGATCAAGTCGGTCAACGGCGGTCCGATCCGGTCCGGCATGACCATCCCGATCACGTTCTACTTCGAGCACGCCGGCCAGGTCACCATCGACAACGTCCCGATCGGCGCCCCGCCGGACGGTGGCGCCGCGGTGCTCAACCCGTCCGGCAGCGGCTGAGTCCGTACCTCTTCGGGTGCGCGTCGACGACGTCGGCGTCGGACCGCACCGCTAGGTTCGCCGGGTGACGACCAGCAGAGCCCGCCCCGCCAAGGCCGCCTACCGCTGCGCCGAGTGCGGACACGAGGTCGCCAAGTGGGTCGGCCGCTGCGCGGAATGCCAGGCGTGGGGCACCGTCGAGGAACTCGCCGCGGCCCGACCGGCCCTGGCCAGGATTCGTGCCGCCGCCGGCCCGCCCCGCACACCGGCCCGCCCGATCGGCCAGGTCGACATCGAGGTGGCGCGGGCAAGGTCGACCGGCGTCGACGAACTCGACCGGGTACTCGGTGGCGGCATCGTGCCGGGCGCCGTGGTGCTGCTCGCGGGGGAACCGGGAGTAGGTAAGTCGACATTGCTCCTTGAGGTCGCGCATCGCTGGGCGGCCGGTTCCGGTCTGCCGTCGCTGTACATCACAGGTGAGGAGTCGGCGGGTCAGGTCCGGCTGCGCGCCGAACGCACCGGCAACCTGCACGACGAGCTCTACCTGGCCGCCGAGAGCGAGTTGTCCACGCTGATCGCCCACGTCGACGCCGTGCGTCCCGGACTGCTGATCGTGGACTCGGTACAGACGATCTCGTCGGTCGAGGTGGACGGCGCGGCAGGAGGGGTGACCCAGGTCCGCGCGATGGCGGCGGCACTGGTGGCGCTGGCGAAGGAGCGGGACCTGCCGGTGGTGCTGGTCGGCCACGTGACGAAGGACGGTTCGGTGGCCGGCCCACGGCTGCTGGAGCACCTGGTCGACGTGGTACTGCACTTCGAGGGCGACCGGCATTCCACGCTGCGGCTCGTGCGCGGCGTGAAGAACCGCTTCGGCCCCGCCGACGAGGTGGGCTGCTTCGAGTTGCGCGAAGACGGCATAGCGGGCGTGCCGGACCCCAGCGGCCTGTTCCTGAACCGGCGGGACGTCGAGGTGGCCGGCACGGCGGTCACGGTGGTCATGGAAGGCAAGCGGCCGCTGCTGTCCGAGGTGCAGGCGCTGGTGTCCAAGTCGTACCTGCCGGCGCCACGGCGGGCGGTCAGCGGCCTGGACTCGGCACGGGTCGCGATGGCGTTGGCGGTGCTGGACAAGCGGGCCCGGCTGCGGCTGGGGGAGCAGGACGTGTACGCGGCCACGGTCGGCGGCATGGGGGTGACAGAGCCGGCGGCCGATCTCGCGGTGGCGCTGGCCGTCGCGTCGGCCTACGGCGACATCCCCATACCCGCTGGTTTGGTGGTGATCGGCGAGGTCGGCCTGGCCGGTGAGGTAAGGCGGGTACCCAACGTAGGCCGACGACTGGCCGAGGCGGCACGGCTCGGCTTCACGCGCGCACTGGTGCCACCGGA
>DATBDL010000464.1:0-8012 GCA_036269975.1 Pseudonocardiaceae bacterium
GACCCCGGGGTGCTGCTGGAGGAACTGGCCGGGCTGGAGAACCGCCGTGTCGACACCAGCGGCCTGCTGATCTCGGCCGACGCGCACTTGATCATGCCGTACCACGTCGCCATCGACAAGGTCACCGAGCGCTACCTCGGCAAGTCCAAGATCGGCACCACCGGCCGCGGGATCGGGCCGTGCTACCAGGACAAGGTCGCCCGCGTCGGCGTGCGGTTCCAGGACGTACTGGACGAGAAGATCCTGCGGCAGAAGGTCGAAGCCGCGCTGGACGTGAAGAACCAGATCCTGGTCAAGGTCTACAACCGCAAGGCGCTGGACCCGGAGCAGGTCGTCGACGACGTGCTGGCGCAGATCGAGCAGATCGCCGACCGGATCTCGGACACCCGCCTCGTGCTCAACCAGGCGCTGGAACGCGGCGAAACCGTGCTGCTGGAAGGCTCCCAGGGCACGATGCTGGACGTCGACCACGGCACGTACCCGTTCGTCACGTCCTCCAATCCGACCTCCGGCGGCGCGTGTTCCGGCGCCGGCATCGGTCCCGGCCGGATCACCGCGGTGATCGGCATCCTGAAGGCGTACACCACCCGCGTCGGCTCAGGGCCGTTCCCGACCGAGTTGCACGACGAGATGGGCGAGCGGCTGCGCAAGACCGGCGGCGAGTTCGGCGTGACGACGGGACGGTCGAGGCGGACCGGCTGGTTCGACGCGGTCGTGGCGCGCTATGCCAGCCGGGTCAACGGAATCACGGACTACTTCCTGACCAAGCTGGACGTCCTGTCCGGTCACGAGCAGGTCCCGGTCTGCGTTGCCTACGAAGTGGACGGTTTCCGGGTCGACGACATGCCGATGACGCAGACCGACGTGCACCACGCGACGCCGATCTACGAGCAGCTACCCGGCTGGTTCGAGGACATCAGCACGTGCCGCACGTTCGCGGAACTGCCGCGTACCGCACAGGAGTACGTGCTGCGACTGGAAGAACTGTCCGGCGCCCGGATCTCCGTGATCGGCGTCGGCCCCGGCCGTGAGCAGACGATCGTCCGCCACGACCCGCTGAGCTGAGCCACGACCCGACGGGGATCACTCGCGGACGACCAGCCTGGCCTCCTCCAGATCCAGCTCGCGCAGCACCCGCCGCAGCACCTCGTCGTCGATCTCGCCGTTGTTCCTCGCCGTGACGTAGGCGGCGCGTTCCGCGGCCAGGGTTTCCAGGCGTAGCCGGCGAAACGTGGCGGCAGGACGCTCGACGTCCTGACGCCCCAGTCGTTCCCATACCGTGTTGCTGCGTTTCTGCGCCAGCATCCGCAGCCGCTCCACGTCGTGTTCCGGCGTGTAGCTGTCCTCGTCGGCGACCAGTTCGTCCAGCCGTGCCACGGCCGCGGCCGCCGCGTTGTGCGCTGCCTGTGCCTCGGCCAGCGCGTCGCTCATGTCCTCGGTCCCGTGCACGCCGAGTTTGCGGATCAGCCACGGCAACGTGGTGCCCTGGATCAGCAACGTGCCCACGGTGACCGTGAACGCCAGCAACAGCACCAGATCCCGGCCGGGCACCGACGTCGGCACGGCCGCTGCCGCCGCCAGCGACACCACGCCCCGCATCCCCGACCACGACAGGACCGCGATGACGCGCCACGACGGCGCCTTCTCCGGCCGGTGCCCCCGCGACCGCACCCAGACCGGCAGGTAGGTGGCCGGGAAGCACCACACCAGCCGGATCAGCATGGTCGCCAGCAGCACGGCCACGATCGGCCACACCAGGCTCGCGGCCGGATGCCCGTGCGCGCCGGCCTGCCCGAACACGAACCGGAAGTTCAGACCGATCAACGCGAACACGACGGATTCCAGCAGCACGTCGAACGTCCGCCACACGGCCGTCTCCTGCAACCGGGTGGCGAATCCCGCGTACGGCGCGAAGTGGCCGAGGTAGAGCCCCGTCGTGACCACGGCCAGCACACCCGATCCGTGCACCGCCTCGGCGAACAGGTAGGCCGCGAACGGCACGACCATGCCCACCGCGCTCTCCAGCACGCTGTCCGCCAGCCGCAGCCGGATCGCGTGTATCAGCCAGCCGAGCACCAGTCCGACCGCGACACCGCCCACCGAGGCGATCAGGAACGTCAACACCGCGCCGCCGAACGACGTGGCCGCACCGACCGCTGCGGCCACGGCGACCTTGAACACCGTCAACGCGGTCGCGTCGTTGACCAGGCTCTCCCCGGTCAGGATCGTCATGACCCGTCTCGGCAGGCCGAGCCGCCGACCGATGGACACCGCCGCCACCGCGTCCGGCGGCGCCACCACCGCGCCCAGCACCAGCGCGGAGGACAGCGGCAGCCCCGGAATCAGCCAGTACGCCACGAAACCGACCCCGGCCGTCGTGACCAGCACCAACATCACGGCCAGCAACGCGATCGGTCGGACGTTCGCGCGGAACCCGAGGTAGGAGCTGTCCAGCGCGGCCGAGTAGAGCAACGGCGGCACGATCAGCGTCAGAACGAGGTCCGGCCGGATCTGGAAGTCCGGCATCCCAGGCAGGTACGAGACGCCGAGACCGACCACCACCAGCAACAACGCCGACGACCGGTTGAACCGGCGAGCGACAGCGGTCACCACGAGCGCGGCGACGATCAACAGCAGCGGTTCCATGTCCGTCACCGTCACACTCCGTCCGTCCGGCCGCCCGCCGTCACCCGACCGGCGGATTTCGCGGATAATCATGCTGGTCCGACCCAGCATGGAGGCAAATCAGATGAGCAGCGCCACCGCCACGTGTGTACACGTCGCCGATCTGCCCGCCGACGTGACGGCGACCACGCCCGACGGTTGCGAAGAGTGCCTGGCACTGGGCGAGCACAACTGGGTGCACCTGCGGATGTGCCTGGCCTGCGGGCATGTCGGCTGCTGCGACTCAAGCCGGCACAAGCACGCCACGGCGCACTTCGGCAGCACGGGGCACGCCGTAATCCGGTCGCTCGAACCGGGCGAAAGCTGGCGCTGGTGCTATGTGGACGAACGGCTGGTCTGAGGAGGCGGCTAGGCTCTCCGGCCGTGCGCGTACTGGTGATCGGGTCAGGGGCTCGGGAGCATGCCCTGGTGCTTGCGCTGTCCCGCGATCCCGAGGTGACGGCGCTGGCGTGCGCCCCCGGCAACGCGGGCACGGCGATGCTGGCCGAGCAGTATCCGGTGGAGGCGATCGACCCCGCCGCCGTCGCCGACCTGGCGGTCCGGTTCCAGGCCGACCTGGTGGTCGTCGGCCCGGAGGCACCGCTGGTGGCCGGCGTGGCCGACGGTGTCCGTGCCGCCGGCATCCCGTGCTTCGGACCGTCGAGGGAAGCGGCCCGCATCGAGGGCTCGAAGGCGTTCGCGAAGGACGTGATGCTCGCGGCCGGCGTGCCCACCGCGGACAGCGAGTTGGTCGACAACCCCGCGAAACTGGACGCGGCCCTGGCCCACTTCGGCCCGACGTGGGTCGTCAAGGACGACGGCCTGGCTGCGGGCAAGGGGGTCGTCGTCACGGACGACCTGGACGTGGCCCACGCCCACGCGCTGACCTTGCTGGACAACGGCCACCCGGTGCTGCTGGAGACGTACCTGGACGGTCCGGAGGTGTCGCTGTTGTGCGTGCTGGACGGCCGGACGGTGGTGCCGCTGCTGCCGGCGCAGGACTTCAAGCGGGTGGGTGACGGCGACGCCGGCCCGAACACGGGTGGAATGGGCGCGTACGCCCCACTGCCGTGGGCACCGCCGGGTTTGGTGGACGACGTGCTGGCAAGCGTGGTCCAGCCGGTGGCGGACGAGTTGGCGGACAGGGGAATCCCGTTCCAGGGCCTGCTGTACGCGGGCCTGGTCCTGACGGCGAGCGGTCCACAGGTGATCGAGTTCAACTGCCGTTTCGGCGACCCGGAGGCCGAGTCGATACTGGCGTTGCTGGAAACCCCACTGGCCGAGCTCCTGCTGGCAACGGCAACAGGCAGGCTGGCAGGTGTGCCACCCCTCCAGTGGCAGGAAGGCGCGGCGGTGACGGTCGTCATAGCGGCCGACGGCTATCCAGGCCGCCCCCGAACCGGCGACGTGATCACCGGAGCGGACGGCGAGGGAGTCCTCCATGCCGGCACCCGGCGGCGGGAGGACGGCGCGGTGGTGTCGGCAGGCGGTCGGGTGCTGGCGGTGGTAGGCCACGGCGCCACGGTGGCCGCCGCCCGCTCGGACGCCTATCGCCGGGTGGCGGCGGTACACCTACCGGGCGGACACCACAGAACCGACATCGCGGCCCGCGCCGCCAACGGCCACGTAACGGCCCCCTGACCAGCAACGTCACGCCCCGACCCCGCCACAGTCGCCCAGCCGGCCGACAGTTGCCACAGCCCATCCAGCCGGCGGGCCGTCAGATCGCCTTGGCTGTTGCCTGGTCGCCCGACTGCCTTGGCCGTTGCTGGTGGTCACATCGCCGTTGCCGTTGCCTGGTCGCCCGACCGGCTCCAATCGCCCGGCCAGCCGCCCTCATTCACCCCGGCCGCGACCCCCAGCCGCGGGGATCCCCCCAATATCAAGTCTAGTCGATCTTGGGGTCTTGTTCGACCGATCTGGGCTGCCTGTGGATAATCTCCACGCCCTGTGGACAACCCCGGCGGAACCTCTTCCTCAATCGGCATTCTTGGCGCATGACCAGGGAACCGATCGTCCAATCGCTTCGTCCAACCCACGTAACCGCACGCGCTTGCTTGGTAGCCTGCACAGAGGAAGCGCACGGCTACGGGACGTACGGGGGTGTTCCGCATCATGGCGACAGACCAGCCGATCGACGCGGCGGTGGCCACCGCCGTCACGAGTACCGGCATCGGCATCGATCTTGCCAGTGTGCCGCAGACCCAGAACATCACGGTCGACCGCGACAACGTGCTCCAGGCCGCGAAGATCATCCAGGACGCGCTGGACAACGAGGGCCAGTCGATCCGGACCAACCTCCCATCACTGCGCGTCATCGCGCCCGGTGCCGACCAGATCAGCGTCCAGGCCGCCGAGGCTTGGAACGACCGGCTGACCGGGGACGCGGACTCCTACTCGGTCCGGGTCGAGCAATACCTGCAGAGCCTCCAGACGCTGGTGGACAACCTCGTCACGTCCGCCAAGCAGTACGGCTACACGGACCAGCAGATCTCGGACTCGTTCGGATCGGCCGGGCCGGGTGCCTGATCGGCGTCCGGCGGCGGTGGGTATGGCGGTGGGCATGGCAGTGGCACTCGCGGGATGTACGACCACGCAGACCGGGCACGCGAACCCGGCCGGCGAGCCGCGGTCCACCTACCAGGTTCCGACCAACGGCGCCGGCGCCATCACGCTGCCGCCGCGACCTAGGGACGTGCCGTTGACCGGTATCGATCCGTGTTCCTTGCTGACCTCTGCCCAGCAGACGACGCTGGCGATCACGGCCGGGGTCGCGGGGCCGCCCGCCGCACTCGTCAACAACAGCCCGACCTGCGACTTCCGGTTCGCCGACCACACTCCGGGCGCCGAGTACAGCATCGCCGTCGACACCGCCGATGGCATCCAGCTCTACCTCGACCCGGCGTTGGCCGACGTCATCCGGCCGGTGTCGGTCAGCGGCTTCCCGGCGCTGGACATCACGCTGCGGCCGCCGGACCTGTTGCAGGGCTGCACGACCGCGGTCAGCGTTGCCAACGGGCAGATGTTCACGGTCAACCTTGGCCAACCGGCCAGGGGCACCACCACCGCCCAGTCCTGCGCCAAGACCGAACAGGTCGCCGGCGCGATACTGGCGACCGCACAGACGCCGAAGTAAGGGACTGATCATGGCCGAGGGACTGCTCAGCGAGATCAACGCCTCGATGCGGCAGGCGGTCGCGCACGCGGCCAAGCAGATGTTCAGCGGCGGCGACGCGGCCGACGTGGACGCCATCCGCTGGGAAGGCATGTCCAACAGCGAACTCGCGACGGCGGTGCAACTGCTCAGCGAAGGTCCCGGCACGTCCGGTGTGACCCAGGCCGCGCAGGCGCTGAACACGATCGCGCAGAACCTGCAACAGATCGACCAGACGTTGCACGACCAGCTCCAGGCGATCGGTGTGAACTGGCAGAGCACGGCATCGGAGCTGGCACAGGAGATGACCAACGCCTCGGCCGCGTACTCCGGCGCCGCCGGCGCGGCCGGTGGCACGAACTCGACCGGCGTCACCAACCAGGGTGACGCGTTCTCGGCCGCCAAGAACGCCGTGCCCAACGTCAGCGACCTGCAGAGCCCACCGGGATCGAGCTTCCTGGACACGGCGAGCGCCCTGCTCACCGGCCACCAGGCCGACAACGCCCAGCAGGTCTCCAAGGGCAAGGCCGCCCGTCAGCAGGCCATCGACGCGATGCAGGGCTACGGCAACAACAGCAAGGCCGGCCTCTCCAACACCAAGCCGCTGCCGCCCCCGCCCGGCTACTCGGTCAGCCCGGCACCCGGCGGCACCGGTGGCGGCCAGACCACGACCCCGGCCGGCTACCTGCCCCCACCGCCCACCCTGCCCAGCGGCACCGGCGGCGCACCCGGAGCACCAGGCGGACCGGGCGCGCCAGGTGGCGGTGGCGCCCCAGGACTGCCCGGCGGACCAGGCTTTCCGGGCAGCCCCGGCACTCCTGGCCTGCCTGGCGGCGGTTCGTCGGGCACCTTCCCCGGACTGCCCGGCGAGGGCGGCGTACCCGGTCTACCGGGCCTGCCCGGCGAAGGCGGCCTCCCCGGTGCCGGCGGACTGGGCGGCCTGCCCGGTGTCGGCGGTCTACCAGGGGGCGCGGGCGGAACAGCGGGTGTCCCACTGGTCGGCGGCGTCGGCCCGACGCCGGGTGTCGCGGTGGCAGGCGGTGCTGGCGCCAACCCACTGGCCCCCGGCCCGGTCAGCGGCGTCGGCCCCACGGCCGGCCCGGCCATCGGCGGCAGCGAGGCGGCCGCCGCCCAGGCAAGTGCCGCGTCCAGTGCCGCCGTGATCGAGGACGCCGCCGTTGGCGCGGCCATCGTCGGCGGCACCGCGGGCGCCGGGATCGCCGGTGCGTCGGCCCGGCCCGACCAGGTCGTGCGCAGCCGGCTGGCCGGTGAGGACATCGAGGAGGGCTCCGGCGCCCGCCAGCAGGCGGCGAGGGCGTTGGCCGAACTCGAGGGCGACGAAGCGGAGGCGGCCGTAGTCAGCGAGCGCATCGGCGTGACGGCCGACCTGCCACCCACGCTGCTCGAACCGGCCGTGGCCGGCCGGCGGCCGGCGGACGACGAGACCCACGACTCCCGCTACGGCGTGGACGCCGACCTGTTCGGCGACGGCCGGATGGTGGTGCCGCCGGTGCTGGACGGCAGCGACCCGACCGAGTCGAAGTAGTCCACGGCGGTGGGCCTGCCCAGCACCGTGGTGCTGTCCACGCTGGAGTTCGACGTGCTGTGGGAGGCCCAGCGCTTCCCCCGCAGGCATGTCGCCCTCGACGTGCCCAGTCCCGGCGTCACCCTGCGCCAGCGGGCCGAACTGGTCGCCAAGGCATGGGCGGGACTGGCGGAACGCGGTCTGGCCGTACGCGGAGCAAGTGACCGTGGGGCGGGTGAGCGCGGGGCGGGTGACCGCGGAGGGGCTGAACGGAGTCGCGCCGAGCCGGAACTTGCCGATCGGCTGGCCCTGCTCGCCTACCCGGAAAGTTCGGTGGACGGCTGGATCTGGACCGATCGCGAGATCCGCTGCCTCGCCGCCCAGTCCGGCCGCCACGCCATGCTCGGCGTGGTCGACCGGGACGAGGTGTGGCTGATTCCGGCGAGGGACTCGTCGTTCGTGGAGGCCGCCGTGTCGACGGCCGGGCAGTGCCCTGCCGGTTGGGGCCGCTCCATCAGCGTGCCGCAGGACACCCTGCGCGCGGCCGACGAGGCCGCCTGCGGTGATCCGAAGGCGCTGATCGTGCAGTTGGAGGAGCGCGACGTGCCGCTGGGCCAGGCGCAGGTCCTGGCGGCGATGTTCACCGGGATCGTGGGGCGCGGGCAGTTC
>DATBDL010000465.1:0-12496 GCA_036269975.1 Pseudonocardiaceae bacterium
TCGTAGGCGAACGCGAGATCCCAGTCGCCGATGCCGTGTTCGAGGCAGATGTCCAGCACACGCCGAGCGTGGTGGGAGGCGGGTTCGGCCCGCCCGAGCACGGAGTACACGCGGGCGACCTGCCACTCGCCACGGGCCAGGTGAGCCGGCGTCGCGGTCGGCACCTGTCCCCAGTGGTAGCGCGACGCGTGCGCCATGTGGACCATCCGGTCGTCGTCGGCCCTGGTCCGGTTCTCGGTCTCCATCAGCCGCCACGTCTGGTTGAAAAGCTGCGCGGCGAGCATGCGTTCGTCGGTGATCGTGCCGGTGCCCGGCGCGCTGGAGTTCGTGGCCTGGGTGGTGTCCGGTTCGGACATGTCGATCCCTTCGCTGATCAGGTGGTCGATGGTGTGCAGCGCGCCCCGCAGTCGGGTCGTGCGCGCGTCGAGTAGTCGTCGTTGTTGGCGGAGCAGTTGGTCCAGCGTGTCTCCGTCGCCGGACTGCCAGGCCGCGACGGCGGCCCTGACCTGGTCCAGCGGCAGTTCGACGGAGCGCAGCAGCCAGACCAGCCGGGCCTGCGCCACCTGATCGGGGTGGTACCACCGGTAGCCGGTGGCCGGATCGACTTCGGCCGGCCGCAACAGCCCGATGCGGTCGTAGTGCCGCAGGGCCTTCGTCGTCAGCCCGGCCCGCCGGGCCAACCGGCCGACCGACAGCAACTCCGTCATGGGCAAGACGCTAGAACGTTGCCACGGGTCAAGCTCAAGTTGGATCGCCATGGCCGATTTCCGCCAGCACCCGCAGCACGGGCCACCGCAGACTGGTCCCATGACGATGACGATGACGATCACGTTCCGGGTCGAGGCGATCCCGGCGACCACCCTGGACCGGATTCGAGCCACCGGCCGCGACGAGGCCGGCAACGCACCGCTGGCACGGATCGACGAGGACGGCGGCAGCCCACTGCGCTGTTGCCTGCGCGACGCCGAACCGGGCGAGCGCATGCTGCTGATCGCCTACACCCCACCCGGAGTGGCGGGCCCGTACGCCGAACGCGGCCCGGTCTTCGTCCACGCGGAGCCGTGTGCCGGCTACCCGGCCGCACACAGCTACCCGATGGCACTGGGCCACCGCACGCAGATAGTCCGCGGCTACGACCACGACGGCAACATGGCCACGGCAACGATCGTCGCCGACGGCGATGCGGCGGAACGGGAACTGAACACGATCCTGTCCCGGCCGGAAATCCGAGTCGCACATGTCCGGAATGTCGCCGCGGGCTGCTACAACTTCGCCGTCTGGCCGACCTCGTGAACCAGGCCGCGCAGCTTGTGATCAGCCGAGCGAAGCGAGCCGGCGCCCTCCGGTCTGCCGCGAGCGGAGCGCGCCAATGTCACGGACGCGTGGTTCGTCGACGCGCGCGAGCTGGCCGAACTCCGGCTGCGGCCGGAGCTGGTCCTTGCCTGGCAGGTGTTGCGCGCGCACGCCCGCAACCTCGGACAACCGGACTACATGGTCGTTCTCGCGGACGGCCGGGGTCGCGTCGTCCGCAGGGACGGCAACCACACAGTGATGTCCATATCGGACAGTGGTGGTTCGGCGACGGCGCCGACATGGTGACAAGGGGCACCAATGGCCTGCGACTGGCGGTCGTGAACCACGTACCCGCGCAGTTGTACGGCGCCGAGCACTGGCTGACATCCGAGGCCCGTTTCACGTGCACAGCGTTCCCCATCAAAGATCCGGACTTCGGTCGTACCATCGCGGTCATCAACACCACGGCACCATGGCACACCGTGAACGGTCATACCTTGGTGATGCTGGCCGAGATCGCCGGGCTCATCCAGAACGCGCTCCTCGCCAGCAGAAATCGCGCACAGTGGGGTCGAACGCTGGTCGCCGCCGGGCGATTGGCCCGGCTCGGCAGGCCGGCTCTCGTCGCCGACAGGGACGGCGCCGTCCTGGACACCCACGAATGGGACCGCTGGCTGCCCGGTCACGTGATCCCGGATCTCGGGCACGTCGAACCGGGTCGCACGCACTGCGCGCGATCGGCTGGTGCGACCTGGAAACGCTCCCCTCCGGTTGGCTCATCACCCGTCCGGCCGGTGAGCTGCCCATCATCCGCGCGACCCTCGATCTCACCAGGCCCAACTCGGCACGGCTGATCGTGCGAGGTCCGAACGTCTTCTGGCCGCTGATCGAACTGCTGCTGGACGGGACGGCACAGATCAAGTCCGTGATGTCCAAGTTGCGCACGAAACTGGGCGGTCTGCTCGCGCCACATCGGCGAGACGAGCCCGACCGGTTCGCCGGGTGCGTCGTCCTCGACGTGACAGCATCCGGCCTCTGACCTGGGGGCTGAAGGGTCGAGTGGCGCGCTACTGCATACGGACTAAAGTCCTTACATCGTGAGCGAGGAACTGGCGGCTCGGCCGCGCAAGGAACGGTCCGACGCGATCCGCAATCGGGCGAAGATCCTCGAAGTGACCGCCCGACTGTTCGCCGAGCGCGGTGTCGACGGGGTGTCCATGGACCAGATCGCCAACGCCGCCGGCGTCGGCAAGGGGACGTTGTTCCGCCGGTTCGGTGACAAGGCCGGGCTGGGCGTCGCGCTGCTGGACACCCGCGAACGGGAACTCCAGCAGGCACTCCTGTCCGGGCCGCCGCCGCTGGGACCCGGTGCGCCGGCCGGTGAGCGACTGCTGGCCTTCCTGGCCGCCTATGCCGAGTTCCTGGACGCCAATCTCGACCTCGTGCACATGTCCGAGACCGCGTCCCCCGGCGCCCGCTACCGGGTCGGTGGCTACCTGCGCTGGCACGACCACGTGCGTACGCTGCTCGGTCTGGCGCGGGCCGATCTGGACGCGGACTGCATCGCCCACCTGCTGCTGGCGGGGCTGGCCGCCGACCTGCGCCGCGCCACTCGGGCCGACTACTCGACCGCGCGCACCATCGCCGCCGTGCTCGCCATGGCGAATCTCGTCCTCACCGGTCGGCAACCCGCGTTGCAGGCGTCGGACAACTGACCCTGCGAACGGCCGCCGAGGGCGGGACACTGGTGGACGACAGCATTGCGAAGACAGGTGGGCGACATGGTTGATCACGAGCACCGCATCGACGCCCCGGACACCGACCCGATCCCCGTCCAGGCAGCGATACCGACACCGGCCATCGAACAGAACGAACACGACCACGATCAACACAGGACAGCACTACCGAAGACGGAGCAACCGACCGCCCAGCGGGTGCGGCGGACGCGGATCAGCGGTTTGTGGGTCGGCGTCACCGTCGCGGCCCTCGTTCTGCTGGTCCTGCTGGTGTTCATCATCCAGAACGGCCAGTCGGTGACGATCTCGTTCTTCAGCGGCCATCTCACCCTGCCGCTCGGGGTCGCGCTGCTGCTCGCGGCGATCTGCGGTGTCCTACTGCTCGCCATCCCCGGCTACGGCCGGATCATCCAGTTGCGCCGCACGATCCGGCGCTCCGGGAATACCCGGCCGACCCGATGACTTCCCCTGGATGAGGGTTCACGACACCGGGAGGCGGACGAGCATGACCTACCAGGCGGTATGGAACGACACGGTGTTGGCCGAGACCGACGACGTGGTGACGGTGGAGGGCAACCTCTACTTTCCGGCCACCTCCTTGAAGCCGGAGTACGTGTCGGACAGCTCGACCAACACCGTGTGCCCGTGGAAGGGCACCGCGAGCTACTACTCGCTGACGGTGGACGGCAAGGAGAACCCGGACGCCATCTGGTACTACCCGTCGCCCAAGCCGGAGGCGGAGAAGATCCGGGACCGGGTGGCGTTCTGGCGTGGTGTCGAGGTGCGGCAGGTCGACTGACCCCGACGACAACAGGCTCCGGCGGCGCGGTCAGGTATGGGTGCGCCGCCGGATTTGGGCTTACGCCGCACGGGAAACGCGGCGGGTCAGTTCTTCGGCCACTCCGCTGACGACGGCTCCGCCGCCGCCGGAGGTCATCCGCTTGATCAGCGGTCGTGTCGCCGCGAAGGCGGTGTCGATCAGCTCCCTGGTCCGCGGGACTGCTGGATCGCTTCGAGCGCCGCCATCGCGTCGTCCAGGCCCTTTCGGCCGTGCCTGGTGCCGACGTAGTAGCCGATCATGAATCCGATCATGGTTTCCACGGCGTCACATCTCGCGTATTTCCAGGTAGCGCTTGATGTCCGGCAGTGACTGGATCACCGCCGCCACGACCATGGCCAGCACGGCCGCTTTGATCATCCGGGTCAACATGGCGTCTCTCCTCACTGAGCCGTACGAACTGCGTCGTCGAGTAGGCGTTCCACCGCCGCGACCGCTGGATCGACCGCGGCCAGCACGGCGTCGCTCAGGCCGAGGTTCGCGCCGACGTCCTCCGGTTCACACGTGACCACCAGTACCTCGCCGAGCGAACCGCCGAGGGAGTGCACGAGGTCCAGGACGGTGTCCGGCGACATGTCGTGCGCGTCCATCGGGGTCATCGTCGGTCCGTCCGACATGCCGGTCACCCGGAGCACGGACACCGTGCCCGGTTGCCGGCCGCGTTGGGCCGCGTCGATGAGGATGAGTCTGTCGACGCCGTCGAGCAGTTCGTAGGCCAGGTGCAGGCCACGGATGCCGAAGTCGACCACCCGAACGTGCTCGGGCAGCGGCCGTCGCGTCAGCCGGGCGGCGACCTCGACGCCGAACCCGTCGTCGCCCAGGAAGATGTTGCCGACGCCGGCCACGAGCACCCTCATGCCGTCACCGGCTCGAGTTCGTCCGGCGCGAAGTACAGGAACCGGCCGTGGCTGCGTTGCAGGTCGGCGTCCGGATCGTCGCTCGGCGTCACAGCGACGTGCACGTTCCCGTCCACGTCGTGCAGCACCGCCTCCACGGTCGCCAGCCGGTCGGCCAGCAGGAAGTCCTGGGCGTCGGCGCGCCGCGCGCCCGGCCGCATCCGCACGGTGCTCCCCCGTTTGATCGGCACGCCGGCCAGCACGACCTCGTCGGTCTCCGGCGACACCGACGCGTCGGTGCCCGGATCCCACCACGGCACTTCGGCCGGATCTGGTACCGGTGGCGCCGCGGGGCGCAGGTAGCGGATGGTGCCGTGCATCGCCTCCAGCATCGCGGGATCGAGGTTGTCGACGCGGTCGATCAGCGCGGCGGCGCGTGGATCGGTGGCCCTCGCCTCGGCCTTCTCGGCGTCGGTCAGCACCATCGTGCGCAGGGTCAGGATCTCGTCGATCTCGGTCGAGTCGTAGAGATCGGCCGGGCTTTCCGGCGCGATCACCGGGTGGTCGTACAGGATGATCGGCGAGCACAGCATCACGGTGTCGTCCTGGCCGGCCAGCACCGGCCAGACGCCGTCGTTCGTGCATTCGGCGACGAACGGCGCCGCCCATTCCGGCGGCTCGACCATCGACAGGAACACGCCGCTGCCCAGGCTGAGCAGCACGTGTGCCGACACCAGCGCACTGGGCAGTGCCTGCTCGCGGTCGGCGAACTCACCGCCGCTGCCGTTCTCGACCCGCACCCACAGCCGCACCACGCGATACGGGCCGTCCAGTCGCCGCGCGCCCGCGCGCAGGACACCGGACACGTCGGCGGTGTGCCAGTCGGTAGCGCCGGCCGCCGCCAAGACGAACGGGATGGTGACCTCGCCGGCCAGCAGGTCGCCGACGGTGGCGGTGCCGGTGATCTCGACGTCCTCGGCCTCGTCCCAGCCGGCCGCGTTCTGCCGACGCAGCCGCAGGAACCGCAGCAGCAGGTCGACTCGGGCGTCGTCGCGGGCCTCGACGAGGCATTCGGTGTGCAGGGCGGAACGTTCGGACGGATCGCGGTAACCGGCCGGCATCAGCACGCCGAACTGGAACCGGGACCGGTTCTTCTGCGCCGACGCCCGGTACGGGTACAGCAGGTAGCCCTCGTACAGCAACGCGTCCGCCACCGCGCGGACCTGCTCCAGCCCGCTCACAGCGCACGCTCCCGGACTCGGTCCAGCAGGGCCATGATCGCACCGTCCCATGTGGGCAGTGCGTTGGCGGACTTGAAGCGCTGCAAAGCGTCCAGCGTCTCCCTGCGGACGGTCAGCCATGCGCTGTCCGGGAAGTGCAGGTCCATCATCGCCCGCCACACCGTGACCGGCAGCCGGTAGGTGGTCTCCTTGCTCCACGGCACCTGGTAGACGCGCATCCTGCCGTCGTGCGTGGTGAACACCGTGCCGCTGAACAGCAGCAGCAGCGGGATCTCGCCGGTGTCCAGCGCGTTGAAGTACTTGGTGTGCGCGATCTCCAGGTCGTAGGTGCACGGCACCGGCAGGTCGACGTCGACGCTGCCGGTGAAGCCGGGCACCATCGCGGTCAGCATCGCGAACTGCATCGGCTTGAGCGTGTCGCCCCAGCGCGACTGGTCGCCGAACAGCTCGACCAGCCGGCTCGCCTCGTCGTCGGTGTAGCGGCGCAGGTGCGGCAGTATCCGGATCTGAACGCGCAGCGCGATCGCGTCCACGGGCACGCCGCTGGTCTCCCTGATCCGCAGGTTCAACGTGAGCGTCGGCGCCACGGCGTACCGCTCCGCGCGGGCGCCGGCGCAGTCGAACACCAGCTCGGTCATGACGCGAACACCTGCGCGCGGGCACGGGCGTTGGCGAAGAATTCCTCGATGTGTTGGCGGGCCTCGGTTCCACCGTCGAATCCGTGCCAGTGCAGCCGCAGCGTGCCGACGAGCTGGTAGCACGCGTCGATCGGCACGATGAAGTACTCGAAATCGTCGTCGGTACGCCGGATCAGCACCGCCTCGACATCCGGTTCAGCGGCCGCCAGCATCGGCTGTGTTGTCGTCAGCCGGTCCCACGCGTCCAGGTCCAGCAGGCACTCGGTGGCGCCGGCCGGGCTCGGGTAGAACGCGGTCATCCCCGGCTGGTCGGACATCCGCAGGAAGAACGCCATGCCGACCGGGATCTGCAGGTCCGCCCAGTCGGCGACGGAGATCGTCCGGTCCGGATCACGCACGTAGCGGTCGGGCACGGCGCGGTACCGGCCGCCGGCCGCGGCCTCGCCGGTGAACAGCAGGTAGCACGGCCGGCAGGCGCACCTGATCCCGTGTTCCTGCCGGTCCACGAGATGACCGTGCCGGTCGCCGACGACGATCCCGCACAGCTCGCACCGCTCCGGCTCGGGCGGTGGCGGCGCCGGTGCCGGCCGATCGGGCCTGCTGACGAACCGCGAGAGCCCGACGGCCGGTCGCCCGGTCACAGCCGCACCGCCGGAACGGCCACCCGCGTGCCTCGACTGTCCGACAGCAGCGGCAGCGGGTCGAGGTGATCGTCGTTGTCCGTCAACGACTTGCCGGCCATCCGGACGTCGAACACGGCGCCACATGTCGGGCAGGTCAGCTCGGCGTCGGCCAGGGTCGCGTCCGCCAGCGTTGCGCCGCACGCGCCGCAGGCGTCCCGGTAGGCGTAGAGCGTGCCGCGCACCGAGCACACGACCAGCCGCATCCCGTCCGCCGGCACGATGACGGGTTTGCCGGTCGGCGGGCCGAGTTCGGGCAGGTGCACCCAGCCGGGCTCGGCTTCGGCAGTGTCGGAAGCGGCGTCCCAACCGGGTGGCGGTGCCATGCCGATCTGGAGCAGCTTCTGGCCGGGTGACGGCGGTTCCGCGATGCCTTCGACACGAACCGCCGTCACCTCGGGCGCCGCATCCTGCACGGCGCCCTCGATGGCCAGTCGCACGGTCAGCGTGGACGACGGGCAGCCGTTGCAGTTGCCCTCCAGGCGCAGCCTGGCCACGCCGTCGTCGTCCACGCCGAGGAACTCCACGCCACCGGCGTGCGACCCCAGATAGGGCCGGACCCGGTCCAGGGCGCGGCTGACCCGAGCGTTCACGTCCAGCGGGTGCAGCCCGTGCAGCAGCAGCAGACCCTCCACCCGCGGCTCGTCGGCCAGCTCGGCGAGCAGGGCAGGGTCCCGCTCACCGAGTACCGACACGATCCGGCCGAGACCGTCGCCGTAGAGGTCCACCAACACCGACACCAGTTCCTCGGCCGCCGCCCGCTCCCGGCCGGCGGTCAGTGCGCCAAGCAGTTCCTCGATCCGAGCCCCGACCTCGCGCACACCGAACATCGACTCTGTCCTCTCGGGACTGGTGCCTACATGGCCAGCGTGGTCAGCATCGTCGGGGAGTGCATGACCTCGACCTTCTTGCCGTCACCGAGGAACATGTGCACGCCGCACGGCAGGCAGGGATCGAAGCTGCGCACGGCGCGCATGATGTCGATGCCCTTGAAGTTCTCCGGCTTGTTCTCCTCGAAGATCGGGGTGTTCTGCACCGCGTCCTCGTAGGGGCCTGGTGTGCCGTAGACGTCACGGACACTGCCGTTCCACGGGGTCGGCGGGTACGGGTGGTAGTTGGCGATCTTGCCGCCCCTGACCACCATGTGGTGCGACAGCACGCCACGCACCGCCTCGGTGAAGCCGACGCTGACCGACTCGTCCGGCACGTCGAACGGCTCCCACGTCTTCGTCCGGCCGGCGCGCAGCTCGATCAGGGCCTGCTCGACGAAGTACAGCGCGCTCGCGGCCGCGTACGCCTGGAAGTACGTCCTGGCACGGTCACGCTCCAGCGCGTTGCTCCACTGTGGAATCTTCCACTCGAACTTGACCTCGGGCTTGGACATGGTCTTGGGCAGGTTGATCTCCACGCTGTGGCCGGTCGACTTCACGTAGCCGTTGTCGACGAGGCCGCCCAGGGCCGTCGCCCACAGCCGGGCGATCGGGCCGCCGCCGGTGTCCAGCGCGAGGTAGTCCGTGCCGTCGAACCAGCGCGGCGCCATGGTCCAGCTATATTTGTCGTCGAAGTCGCGCTTCTGCGGCCGAGGAATCGTGTGCTGGTTCCACGGGTGGCGCCGGTCGACCGGGTTGCCGAGGGCGTCGTGCTTCACGAACATCTCCTTGTCCTCCCAGTCCTCGTAGAACGAGTGACCGAGCAGGATTCGGATGCCCAGGTTGATGTCGACGAGGCTGTTGGTGACGAGCTTGCCGTCCACGACGACGCCGGGGCTGACGAACATCTTGCGGCCCCACGACGCCATGTTCTCGTAGCGGAAGTCGCAGTGCTCGGGGTCGTTGAGCGAACCCCAGCAGCCGAGCAGAACGCGCCTGCGGCCGACCTCCTCGTAACCGGGCAGTGCCTGGTAGAAGAAGTCGAACAGGTCGTCGTGCATCGGGACCACGCGCTTCATGAACTCCACGTAGCGCATCAGGCGGGTCAGGTAGTCGGTGAACAACTGGATCGTCGCGACCGTGCCGACACCGCCGGGATACAGCGTGGACGGGTGCACGTGGCGCCCCTCCATCAGGCAGAACATTTCCCGCGTGTACCGGGAGACTTGCAGTGCCTCGCGGTAGAACTCACCGGTCAGCGGGTTGAGCGCGCGCATGATGTCGCCGATGTAGCGGTAGCCGTGGTCCTCCGCGTGCGGGCACTCGGTGCGGTTGGCCAGTTCCAGGACACCGGGGTTGGTCTCGGCGACCATCTTCTCGCAGAAGTCAACGCCGACCAGGTTCTCCTGGAAGATGTTGTGGTCGAACATGTACTCGGCGGCCTCACCGAGGTTGATGATCCACTCGCCGAGGTGTGGCGGGCGCACCCCGTAGGCCATGTTCTGGTTGTAGACCGAGCAGGTCGCGTGGTTGTCGCCGCAGATGCCGCAGATCCGGCTGGTGATGAAGTGCGCGTCGCGCGGGTCCTTGCCCTTCATGAAGATGCTGTAGCCACGGAAGATCGAGGACGTGCTGTGGCACTCGACGACCTTCTTCTGCCTGAAGTCGATCTTGGTGTAGATGCCGAGGCTGCCGACGATCCTGGTGACCGGATCCCAGTTCATCTCGACGATGTCGGTGTCCTTCGCGAGCGTCATCGTTCGGTCAACTCCCTCGTCACCACGTCTTCTGATAGCCGGTCAGCAGTTCGGTGCCCTTGCGGCGCCACTTGGGTTCCTCGTCCACGGTCTTCATCGTGAACTTGCGCAGCGCCCGGATCGCGGTGCCGTAGAGCCCGCTCGCCGCCGACGAGATCTTCGCGCCAGGTGGTTCGTCCATGAACGGCATGAACTTGTCCGGGAAGCCGGGCATGGTGCACGCGATGCAGATTCCGCCCACGTTCGGGCAGCCGCCGACGCCGTTGATCCAGCCGCGCTTGGGAACGTTGCACTTCACCACCGGCCCCCAGCACCCGAGCTTCACCAGGCACTTCGGCGAGTCGTACGTCGCGGCGAACTCACCCTGCTCGTAGTAGCCGGCGCGGTCGCAGCCCTCGTGCACGGTCGCGCCGAACAGCCAGGTCGGCCGCAGCGCCTCGTCCAGCGGGATCATCGGTGCCTGGCCGGCGACCTGGTACAGCAGGTACAGGATCGTCTCGGAAAGATTGTCGGGCTGGATCGGGCAGCCGGGCACGCACACGATCGGCAGGCCGGCCTTGGACCGCCACTCCCAGCCGAGGTAGTCGGGCACGCCCATCGCGCCGGTCGGGTTGCCGGCCATCGCGTGGATACCGCCGTAGGTGGCGCACGTGCCCACGGCGAGGATGCAGGTTGCCTTGGGCGCCAAGCGATCCAGCCACTCGCTGGTGGTCATCGGCTGCCCGGTCGCCGGGTTGTTGCCGAAGCCGCACCAGTAGCCTTCCTTCTTGATCGCCTCGTTCGGGATCGAGCCCTCGACCACGAGCACGAAGGGCTCCAGCTCACCCCGGTCGGCCTTGTGCCACCACTCGATGAAGTTGTCGGCGCCCTGCTCGGGGCCGCACTCGAAGTCGATCAACGGCCAGTGCACCGCGATCTTCGGGAGGCCGGGCAGCGCGCCGAGCACGATCTCCTCGATGCTGGGCTGGGTGGCCGCGGTCAGGGCGACCGAATCACCGTCGCAGCCGAGTCCCCCGTTCATCCAGAGGATGTGCAGCACTGCTTCTTCGGTTTCGGATGTGTTCGACGTGGCCATGGCAGGCCACCTCCTCCTGATGCGGAGAAATGCCCGAACTAAACTGGCGGGACTCGACCGGACTCAAAATACGCCCGCTGCGCACAGCCAGCAAGACGAAACAGTCGGGCTCTGGACATAGCTCGGGACAGAAGTGTCCCGGCCGCATTCGGGTCCGGGCGCTAGGGTCGGCCACGTTTGCCAGGTACCCTGTTCACGCAGGCCAGAGCCAAGGTCGAAGGGACGTAGCCGGGTGTCGGATCAGCATGGACCGCCACACCACGACAAGGTGGAGGTAGTGCCGGTCGTGGTGCTGAGTCAAACATTTCCGGCCCGCCCATCTTCGATTCCGGAAATCCGCGAATTCGTCCAGCGCGGACTCGCCGACTCACCGTTGACGGACGAGGAAAAGCAGGAGGTCCGCGAAACGGTCTTCCGCGCGCTGTTGGACGCTGCCGGCCCGACCGGCACGGTGCAGGTGTCGTTCCGCATCTATCCGGACGAGGTCGAGGTGGACGTGCTGCGGTCCGATCCTCGGCTGGCGGCCGATCTGTCGCCGAAGGCCCTGATGGCCAGTATGCCGCTGGCCAGTCGAGTCGGGCCGGTGGCCGCACCCCCGGTTGTGGCTGCTTCCGCTGACGCCGAGCTGGTGTTGGTCGCGCACGACACGTTCGCCGAGTGGATGTCCAGTGTGCTGCGCCGGGAAGGGCTGACGCAGGAGGCGGCCGCGCGGCAGTTGGGTGTTTCGGTCAAGACTGTCGGACGGTGGGTCGGCGGGGAGACCGAGCCTCGGCTGCGCGACCTGCGCCGGATCAAGGACCTGTTCGGCGAGTTGCCGTTCCCGAGCTGACTGTCCGTCGATCGGACAGAAGTGACCGGCAACCGGGTGGCTCGGGTGGACGTGGTCGCACGGTCGGCCTACCGTGCCCCGTATGGCGGTGCCAGCGCGCAGTCACCGAATCGGGCCAGACCAGAGCCATCTCCTGGTCTACACGTTCCGTGAGGGTGTTGCCGCCGGCGTCGGTCACGATCTTGAGCTGGAAATCGCCGGCTGGTCGGCGGACATCACGGTCGGCGACGACGTGCGTGTCGAGGCCACTGTGGATCTCGCCACGCTGGTGGTGCGCAAGGGAGTTGGTGGCGTGAAGCCACTGAGCGACCGGGACCGGCGCGAGATCGCGCACACCGCCCGTGGCCTGCTGGACACCGACCATCACCCGCAGGCGCGCTTCACGTCCACCAGCGTCACCCGAACCGACCACGGTGGCACGATCGTGGGTGACCTCACCGTGCGCGGAGTGACCAAGCCGTTCACGCTCGATGTGAGTTCGGCAGGGCCTGATCACAACCAGGGCACCGATCACTACGTGGGCGGTGGCGAGTTGTCGCAGGGCGAGTTCGGGATCAAGAAGTACACGGCGTTCTTCGGCGCTCTGAAGCTGGCCGACCGCATCAGGATCAGCGTCGATGCCGACCTGTCCGGTAACGGGACGTGAAGTTTCTCGTGTTGTGG
This sequence comes from Pseudonocardiaceae bacterium, assembly GCA_036269975.1. Classification (GTDB taxonomy): domain Bacteria; phylum Actinomycetota; class Actinomycetes; order Mycobacteriales; family Pseudonocardiaceae; genus DATEPR01. The sequence goes on from DATBDL010000465.1 coordinate 12,456, forward strand.
CGGATGGAGCTGTCGCTGCTGTCGCGAGAGATGGCGGCGGC
>DATBDL010000466.1:0-5843 GCA_036269975.1 Pseudonocardiaceae bacterium
GCCATGCCGATCCCGCGCACCTATCTCTGGCCGACCCGCCCGCAACTCGTCGAGCGCGCCGCGAGAGCCTGGTGGCTCGCGATCACCTGCTGGTTCCTCGGGACCGCTGTCGGGCAGCTCATGCACAGCCCGGCCGCGTGGCAGTTCACCTACCACTACCCGATCATCGCGGGCGGGTCCGGCGGCTCGGTCAGCGACCAGCGGTTCGACGCGTGGTCACTGCCCGGTCCGCTGGCCGTAGTGGTGTTCGGTGTCGTGGCCGTCTTCCTCGCCAGCCTGGTGCTCCCGATGCGGGACGGGGCGCAGTGGGCGCGCCTGCTGCTGACCGTGCTCGCGGTGCCGGCCGAGCTCGTGCTGCTCCGTCAGATCGGCCAGTCGCTGTTCACCGGGCCGGCCACCGAGGGCGGGGTCGTACAGGGTGTGTTGAACATGATCGGGTTATTCGTGATTCCCGGTGCCGTGAGCATGATGTACCGCCCGGCCACCCGCGACTACTTCCACGCGGGCCCGTAGATCCAGGGTGAGTGGACAACCATCCGCCGCCGCTCTAACGTCCGCGTTGTGACCACCCCGAATGACTCCGAACTGCCTGCTGCGCCGCCCGCAGCCGACATCGAACCGGCCGATGCGCCGGTCGTGCCCCCGGTGCCGACCTCGGTCGTGGTGTCCTACTGGATTCTGCTCGTCAGCGCGGCCATCAACGTGCTCATCGTCGTGATCACGTTGGCTACCTGGAACAAGGTGGTCAACCAGCTCCTGACACAACCCCGGCCCGCCGGCACGACGCTGGCCCAGGCGCAGAGCGCGATCCACAGCTACCTCATCGCGAACCTCATACTGGACGTCGCCTTCGCCGCGTTGTACGTGCTGTTCGCGATCCTGATGCGGCGCGGCCGCAACTGGGCCCGGCTGACCATCACCGCGATCGTCGTCGTGTTCGCGTTGCTCGGCATTCTGAACGGGTCCGACCTGTTCACGCTGATCAGCGTGCTGCTCGAACTGGTCGCCGTCGGCCTGCTCTACACCAAGCCCGCCAAGGCGTACTTCGCGGCGACCAGAGCGGCCAGCCGGTTCCGGCGGTGACGATCCAACGATGACCTATCCGACCGATCCGACCGCTGTCCGCTACGCCGAACCCGGCTCGTCCTGGTGGCCGGTGACATGGGGCCTGGTGTTCGCGCTCCTCGGCGCCGGTGTCGAGGCGTTGACCGGTCCGGTGCACGTGCTGGGCTGGGTGATCGTCGGCGTCGGCCTGTCCGGGATCACCGCGATCTGGGTGCAGGCGCGGCGGCGGGTGTGCTCCGTCCTGCTGACCGACATGATCCTCTACCAGGGCCGGGAACCGTTGCCGGTCAAGGAGATCGCCGAGGTGGACGACGTCGGCACTCCAGTCGGTGCCCGCGTGCTCGGCGGCGGCTGGACGGTGCCAGGGAAGTTCACCGAGGTACCGCTGAAACTGGCCGACGGCACCGTCGTGCTCGCGTGGGCGCGGGATTCGGACGCCCTGCGGACCGCGCTGCGACCGCTGGTGTCCGCGACTGGCTAGGCTGGCGTCGTGAGCTTCACCGAATCCGAGCGGCCGCCGAGGCTGCACCAGCCTTGGCGCGGGTTCGTCGCGGTCGGCGAGGTCGTGCTCGCGGCGGCGGCCGTCCTGGTCGGCGTGCTCTGCTGGCACCGAGGTGTCACTACGATGGTGACCCCGCTCGGTCCCGGCCAGCCACCGCTGGTGTCCACGATCTTCTACGCCGACTGGATGGCGGCCGCGGTCGGATTGGTGCTGGTCGCGACCCTGTTGGCGCTCGACGCGCTGCGGCAGGTGATGCTCGCGATCCGCACCCGGCGTCGTGCCGACCCGCCGGTGTTCGGGCCTTATCAGAGAATTCCCAGCTAACTCGCAGTCTCCCCTCAGCGTCGACTCGCAGGATTTTCCCAGGTAGCAGAAAATGCACCTGACGGCGGGGAGAGGGAGCGGCAGATGGCCGATCGCACGATGCTGCTCGTGGTCGAGGACGACCCCAGCATCCGTGAACTGCTGGCCACCAGCCTGCGCTTCGCCGGCTTCGAGGTGAACACGGCGGCCACCGGCAACGAGGCGCTGCGCGCGGTCGAGCGCCGCAGTCCGGACCTGGTGCTGCTGGACGTGATGCTGCCCGACCGGGACGGCTTCGACGTGTTGCGGTGGATGCGCTCTGGCGGCCAGACCGTGCCGGTGCTGTTCCTGACCGCGCGGGACGCGGCCGAGGACAAGATCACCGGCCTCACGATCGGCGGCGACGACTACGTCACCAAGCCGTTCAGCCTGGAAGAGGTCATCGCCAGGGTGAACGCGGTGCTGCGCCGGACGAGGGGCACCGGCGAGCCGGCCGAGGCGCCGCTGCGCTACGCCGACCTGGAGTTGCATGTGGACAGTCACGAGGTGCGGCGGGCGGACAAGCTGGTTCCGTTGTCGCCCACCGAGTTCAAGCTGCTGCACTACCTGATGCGCAACGCCGGCCGGGTGGTGTCCAAGGCGCAGATCCTGGACCAGGTGTGGCGCTACGACTTCAACGGCGAGGCCGGCGTCGTCGAGTCCTACATCTCCTACCTGCGCCGCAAGGTCGACGTGGTCGAGCCACGCCTGATCCACACCGTCCGCGGCGTCGGCTACGTCCTGCGGCTCGCCCCGAACTGACGTCATGACGGCCACCATGACCCGACCGTTCCGCACCCTGTGGGCAGCCGCCCGCCGGCAACCGCTGCGCGTGCAGCTCGTCGCGGCGCTGATGACGCTGCTGGCCGCCGTGTTGATCGGCTCGTACTTCGTCGCGTCGGCGACCATGCAGAACTACCTGCTGCACCAGGTGGACCTCCGGCTGGCCCGCACGACGGCGCAGATCGAGCGTGGCATCGCGGCGGCGGCCCAGGGCGGCGGCGGGGTTCCCGGCCGGTTCTTCGGTGGCCGGCCGCAGATCCAGGACGCCTACCAGGCGCAACTGCGCGTCGACGGCCAGACCGAATGGATCGGCCAGGCCCCGGCCAAGGGCGCTGCCACCCCACAACTGCCGGCCAGCCCGCTGCTTGGCAGCCCGTTCACCGTGCCGTCGGCCGGCACCGGCGCCAACTGGCGGGTGCTGGCCACCGCGTTGCCCACGACACCCGGCAGCGGTTCCGCCGTGATCCTCGTCGCCACCGACCAGGGCGAGGTGGACGCGGCGATCGGCGACCTGAGCCGGCTGTACCTGTGGATCTCGGTCGGCGCGCTGGTGCTGCTCGGTGGTCTCGGCTACGCGCTGGTGCGCAGCAGCCTCAAACCGCTGGAGGAGGTCGAGCGCACCGCCGAGGTGATCGCCACCGGCGACCTGTCCCGCCGGGTTCCCGTTCGCCGCCAGGGCAGCGAGGTCGGCCGGCTGGCCAACGCGTTCAACACCATGGTCGAGCGGTTCGAGAGCGCGTTCCGGGCCCGCCAGCGGTCCGAGGCGTTGGCCCGCAGTTCCGAGGAGCGGATGCGGCGGTTCGTCGCGGACGCCAGCCACGAACTGCGTACGCCACTCACGTCGATCCGTGGCTACGCGGAGCTGTACCGGCAGGGCGCGGTGACGTCGCCGGCGGACGTGGCGAGCGTGCTGCACCGGATCGAGGACCAGGCCGCGCGGATGGGCCTGCTCGTGGACGAGCTGTTGCTGCTGGCCCGGCTGGACGAGCAGCGGCCGTTCGAGCACGCGCGGGTCGACCTCGCGGTGCTGACCGTGGACGCGGTGCACGACGCGCACGCCGTCGCGCCGGACCGCTCGGTCGGCCTGCGACTGCCGCCCGCGATCGGCGAGGAACCGGCCGAAGTGCCGGTGCTCGGCGACGAGGCCCGGTTGCGCCAGGTGCTCGGCAACCTCGTCAACAACGCGCTCATCCATACGCCGCAAGGCACTCCGGTCGAGGTACGGGTGCGGCCGGAGGCCGGCGAGGCGGTGGTCGAGGTCGCGGACAAGGGCCCAGGACTGCCGCTCGACGCGGCCGAGCGGGTGTTCGAGCGCTTCTACCGTGCCGATCCGGCGCGTGGGCGGGCCAACGGCGGCACCGGTCTCGGCCTCGCGATCGTGGCCGCCATCGTCGCGGCACACGGGGGCCGGGTCGAGGTGCAGACGGCGGTCGGCGTCGGCACGACCTTCCGGGTGCGGCTGCCGCTAGCCAGCCAGCGCATCGGCGACGGCGTGGAACAGCCGCGCCTGCCGGTCGCGTAGGCCGTCCCGATCGACGCGGACCTCGATCACGCGTAGCCCCGGTGTCGGGGCCAGCGCGGCCGACAGTTCGTCGCGGTCGGACACCAACAGGTGCGGGACGTGGTGGGCCGCGCACAACGCGGCCAGGTCGGTGCCGTGCGGCGTGCCGAACATCCGCTCGAAGCTGGCGGCGTGTTCCGGCGCGCCCTGTTCCAGCAGCGTGAAGATGCCGCCGCCGTCGTCGTTGAGCACGACGACGGTCAGGTCCGGCCGTGGTTCCGACGGGCCGATGAGCAGGCCGTTCGTGTCGTGCAGGAACGTCAGGTCGCCCAGCAGCGCGTAGCACGGCATGCCCGATCCGAGCGCGATCCCGGCCGCCGTGCTGACGCTGCCGTCGATGCCGGCGACGCCACGATTGGCCATGATCCGCTGGTTTCCGTTGCGCCCGAACAGATCCACGAACCGGACCGGGTTGGACGAACCGAGAAACAGCGTCGCGCCGGCCGGCAGCGCGGCGACCAGATCCCGTGCGACGTGTGCCCCGCTCGGCCACGGTTCGGCCGCGAGTACCCGGTCCACCACGGCGCCGGCTGTCGCGTCGGCAGCGCGCCAGTCCGCCAGCCAGGCCGTGTCTTTCCCTGGGACGTCGGCGATGTGGTCGATCACCTCGGCGGCCAGCCGCTGCGGGTCCGTCCAGTCAGGACCGTGGCCGAGCACCCGAACCCGGTTCGCCGAACGGAGCAACGCGCCGACACCACGGGACAGCGTCGGCCGCCCGGCCACCAGCACCTCGTCCGGCTTCGGTGGCGGTGCACCCGAGTTGACCAGCACAGATCCGTTCGCCAGTACCGTCGCGCCACCGGCGAGTGCCGCAGCCCTCCCGGTCGGCTCCGCGATCACCGGCCAGCCCGCTGTCGCGGCCGCCCGTGCCGCCGCGGTGATCTCGGCCGGCCGCCCGACCGGATCGCCGACGACCAGTACGGTCCGTGCCACCAGTCCGGTCGCGGCCGGTCCACTCGGTGTCGGCGCTGTCCACCGCGTCCACGGGCCGCCATCGGTACGGCCCGCCGGCGATCCCCCGTCGCCGCCGGGTACGAGCGGCTCCCGGAACGGGATGTTCACCTGCACAGGTCCGTCGGCCGCCAGCGCGACCGCCCGGCAGACGGTCGCCCGCCATACCGCGTTGCCCGCGTCGGACGGGAACTCGACGCAGGGGGCCGCGCCGCCGTACAGGGCGTGTTGGTCGATCGTCTGGTTGGCGCCGGCGCCGTGCAGCTCGGCCGGCCGGTCCGCCGTCAGTACCAGCAGTGACGTGCCCGAATGCCGGGCCTCCAGCACGGCCGGGTGCAGGTTCGCGGCAGCGGTGCCGGACGTGCAGAACACGGCGGCAAGCCCGCCGGCCTTGGCCAGTCCGAGCGCCAGAAAACCGGCGGAGCGCTCGTCGATCCGCACGTGCAGTGTCAGGCGCCCCCTTGCCGCCGCGTCGTGCGCCGCGATGGCCAGCGCGGCATTGCGCGACCCAGGGCAGGCGACCAGGTGCCGCACGCCGCATCGCACCAGCTCATCGACGACGACCCTCGCCTGCGCGGTGGACGGATGCACCCGCATATCCTCGCAAACGTGACCGCAGCTTATGTGTCCGAGTTGTTC
>DATBDL010000467.1:0-6152 GCA_036269975.1 Pseudonocardiaceae bacterium
GACCAGCGGGACCGGTTCGACCACGAACGCGGCGAGCTGCGGCCGTGGCTGTTCGGGATCGCCACGAACCTGGTGTCCGGGCACCGGCGCAAGGAGGCCAGGCACTATCGAGCGCTGGCCCGCGCCGAACCCGCACACTCGGCCGACAGTCACGAGAACCGGGTGGTCGCGTCGGTGACGGCGCAGGCGATGCTGCCACGACTGGCGACGGCGCTTTCCGCGCTGTCCCAAGGGGAACGGGACGTGCTGCTGCTCGTCGCGTTGGGACAGCTCGGTTACGAGGAAGTGGCTACGGCACTCGGCATCTCGTCCGGCACGGTCGGCTCGCGCCTGAGCCGTGCGCGCTCGAAACTCAACACCATCCTCGGCCAGGAGGCACACGATGAATGACCTGCACCTACTCGGCGAACTGCTGGCTGCGGACGAGCCGTCGCGGGCCGTGATCGACCGCAGCCGGCACCGGTTGCGGAACCGGATGCGTGGCGGTTCGATCCGCCGGCACCGGACCGGGCGGCTGGTGGGGGCGACCGGGCTCACGGCCGCGGCGGTCACCGCCGTCGTGGTGATCACGTCCATGCCGACCGCGCCGACCGCGCCGACAGGATCGACAGGATCGACAGCACCGTCCCGATCGACCGGCGGCGCCACCGCCGCAGACGCGGCCGGCAGTGGCCGGCGGGTGCTGCTGGCGGCCGCCACCGCCGCGGCGAACTCGCCGGACTCCTCCGGTGCCTACTGGTACGTCAAGATCACCGAGACGGACGGGCCGGGCGCCGCGCCGTTCGTCACCGAGTACTGGACCAGGCCGGACGGCGAATGGTGGTTCCGTGGGGACAAGACCGGCGGCCGGGTCGTGCGGATGAAGGTCTACCGTACGGCCCCGTTCTCGCTGGTCGCCGTCGACCTGACGCTGGACCGGCTCAGGGAGTTGCCGACCGAACCGACCGCGCTGAAAGCCTGGATCGCCGAAGCCGAAACCCACGGCACGGCGAGGACGAGCGCGGGGCCGCTCACCGCGAGCGACCGGGACAAGGCCACGTTCTGGTCGTTGCTCTCCCTGGTGTCCACGCTGCCGGCGCCGCCGAAGGTCAGGGCGGCGGCCTTCCGTGCGATCGCGTCGTACCCGGATGTGCGGAGCCTCGGCGCGGTACCCGGCGGGCAGGGCCTTTCGCTGCCCCCGGACGGCAACCGGCTCGTCATCGACCCGGCGATGGGACGTGTCGACGAGACAGCGATCTACGTGACGACGGACGGCGGCCTCTACACGATTCCCACCCCCGGCAGTGCCACCGTCCAAGCCGGGTGGACGAACAGCCTGCCCGGCCAGCAGTGACCCACGTCACTCCCCCGCGCCGACGGATTCGGTGCCGGTGACCGGTCTTGATTCCGACCGAACCCGACCAGCACCGCGGAGTGTCCGATGTCCGATTCCATCCAGACCGCCGTCGTCACCGGTGCCAGCCGCGGCTTCGGGCGCGCCATCGCCGCCGCGCTCGTCGCCGCTGGCACCGACGTCGTCGGTATCGCCCGAGGCGCCGAGCGACTGCGGGACGTACACGACGAACTCGGCGAGCGCTTCACACCCGTCGCCGCGGATGCCACCGACGAAACGGTCGCGCACGACCTGATCCGCGAGCACGGCCCGAACCTGCTCGTGCTCAACGCGGGAGTCACGCCGCACATGGCCCCGATCCACGAGCAGACCTGGGAAACTTTCAGCCGCAACTGGCACGCCGACACCCGGCACGTGTTCACGTGGACGCGGGCGGCGCTGCTGCGGCCGCTCGCGCCGGGCAGTGTGGTCGTCACGATGTCCAGCGGAGCCGCGATCGGCGGCTCCCCGCTGACCGGCGGATACGCCAGCGCCAAGGCCGCCATCAGATACCTGCGGGAATACGCGGCCGACGAGTCGAAACGGGCCGGCCTGGACCTCCGGTTCGTCACGCTGCTGCCACAGCTCACGCCGGCCACCGGCCTCGGCTCGACCGGGGTGGCGGGTTACGCGGCACGCCAGGGCATCGACCGCGACACGTTCGTCGAGAACCTGCAACCGATCCTGACCCCCGATCAGGTGGCGAAGGCCGTCCTCGAACTGGCCGCCGACGCCGACACCGCGCCGGAGTACCAGGTCAGCGGCGCCGGCCTGCGCGTGCTGAACTGAGCAGTCCACCGAGGAGAACCCGAGATGCCCACCGACACCGAGTTCGCCACGCTCGCCGAGCCGTTCCGGCCGGAACTGCTCGCGCACTGCTACCGGATTCTCGGCTCGATCCACGATGCCGAGGACCTGGTGCAGGAGACGTACCTGCGGGCGTGGCGGGCGTTCGGCGGATTCGAGGGCCGATCGTCGTTACGGCGGTGGCTCTACAAGATCGCCACGATGGCGTGCCTGACGGCGCTGGAAACCCGGTCCCGGCGGCCACTTCCGTCCGGGCTGGCGGCGCCGTCGGACGATCACCGGGTGGCGTTGGCGCCCAACGAGGAGTCGGTGCCGTGGCTCCAGTCGGCGCCGGACGCGCTGCTGGGCGCCAACGACGACCCAGGGATCGTGGTTCTCGGCAGGATCGGCGTGCGGCTGGCGTTCGTCGCCGCGCTCCAGTTCCTGCCCGCCCGACAGCGGGCCGTGCTGACACTGCGCGACGTACTGGCGTTCCGAACGGCCGAGGTCGCCGTAATGCTGGATACGACGAGTGCCGCCGTCGACAGCACGTTGCGCCGAGCACGAGCCCACCTGGCCGAAGCGGGCCCGGTCGAGGAGGATCTGGCCGAACCGGACGAGGCGGCGAGGAGAGCCCTGCTCGACAGCTACGTCGACGCATTCCTGCGGGCCGATCCTGATGCGCTGGTCAATCTGCTGCGGGCCGACGTCGAACTGGAGATGCCGCCGACACCGACCTGGTTCACCGGCCGGCCGGCCGTCATCGGGTTCCTGGCCAGTCGAGTACTGCGCGGGGAACGTTGGTGGCTGGTGCCGACCAGCGCCAACGGCCAACCCGCCATCGTGGTCTACGAACGCACTGCCGACGGCCGGTACGAGGCACACGGTGTCCACGTGCTGACCCTGATCGGGGCCAGGATCGCCCGTATCACGGCGTTCAACGACCCGGCCCTGGTGCCGACGTTCGGTCTCGCCACCGCGATCCCGAACTAGGACAGTTCGAACCGTGCTCGGTGCGATTCCGGCACCAGGTCGACGTACTCCGGGTGCTTGCGGATCCACGCCCTGGTGTACGGGCAGTAGGGCAGCACGAGCCGACCGTGCCGGCGGGCGTCGTCCAGTGCGCACTCGGTGAGCTGACCGGCCAGTCCTCGCCCTTCGAAGCGCGGTGCGATCTCGGTGTGCAGGAACGCGACCTCGTCGCGGAACAGGTGGTACTCGACGAAACCGGCCAGTTCGTCGCCCTCGTAGATCTCGAACCGGTTCGCCGCCGGTTTGTCCACTACCCGTTGCTCCACCGTCGCTCCTCCGCCGCAGGGGTTCCCCACCAGCATGCCGGGACCGCTCGATCACGGCCCGTTGACAGCGCAACGACTCGACGGCTACGTTTCGGCCTGGTGCCATGTATGTGAACTTTGGCACGAGACGGTACTTGTTCAGATCCGTGAACAATTCGATCGGAGCGCCCCCGATCCAGCACCTCCAGGAGGTATTGCTATGCGGAAATCCGCATGGGGGGCGATCCTCACCGTTGCCACGTCGGCGATGGTGTTCGGTGGCTTCTCGGCGTTCGCGGCGTCCCCGCACGCCAACACACCCGTGACCGTGTCGGTGAGTGCGACCAACGGCATCCAGGTCGGCACCGGGTTCGCCGGCTTCAGCTACGAGAAGGACCAGGTCGGCGCGGACGTGTTCAACGCGAGCGACACCAATCTGGTCAACCTGTTCAAGCTGCTCGGCCCGAACATCATCCGCATCGGCGGCAACGAGGTCGACAGGGTCAACTGGAACGCCAACGGCGCGGGCGGCTCGGCCACCCAGATCGCCCCGAGCGACGTCACGAAGCTCGCGGGCTTCCTGCGGGCCACCGGCTGGAAGGTGATCTACGGCATCGACCTGAAGATCAACACCGCTGCCAACGCGGCGTCCGAGGCACAGTTCGCGGCGCAGGCGCTGGGCAGCAGCCTGGTGGCGTTCGAGATCGGCAACGAACCCGACTTCTACGACACGCAGGCCCAGTACGAGGCGTCGTTCAACTCCTACGTCAGCGCGATCAAGGCCAAGGTGCCCGCCGCCACGTTCGACGGCCCCGGCCAGGGCAAGGGCCAGAGCTGGGTCAACACGTTCGGCGCGCACGAGAAGAACAACAGTCTGTCGATCCTGACCAGCCACATCTACGTGGACAGCGCGGCGAACGCGAACATCGCCGAAATGCTCGCGTCCAACAACCCCGGCGGCGCGCTGCAGACCGCGGAAGCCACGATGAACACCGGGCGGGCGAACAACGGGCTGCCGCAGTGGCGGATGTCGGAGACCAACTCGTTCTTCAACGGCGGCACGACCGGCGTCAGTGACGTCGAGGCCGCGTCGCTGTGGTCGCTGGACTACCTGTCCGGTGTCGCCGCGCACAACGGCGCCGGCCTGAACTTCCACGGCGGCAGCACGTCGAAGTACACGCCGATCGTGTTCTCCGGCATCACGCCGACCTCCGTCCAGGGTGTCTACTTCGGACAGTTGCTCTGGGTGCTCGGCGGCACCGGCGCCTACCACTCGGCAACGGTCGCCGGCGGTTCGAGCGTCACGGCGTGGGGCATCGGCAAGAACGTGTTCGTGAACAACAAGAGCACGTCCGCGATCACCGCCACCATCACGCTGGCGTCGTCAGCGACGACCGCCAGCGAATACGTGCTGACAGCGCCGTCGCTGACGTCCAAGGCCGTCACGGTCGCGGGTTCCGGCGTCACCGTCGCCGGGGCCTTCCACCCGGCCCCGCAGTCGGTGACGGTCAGCGGCACCAGGGTCGTGATCACCGTACCGGCGGACAGCGCGGCACTGGTGGTCGCGAAGTAGCCGAAATGCCCTGACCCTGGCGTGCGATCGGCCAGGGTCAGGGCCCACGGTGTCGACGGGTAGGTTTTCGCGGGTGGCGGACTGGCGAGAAGAAGACCCGAGCGTGGCGGACGCGGTGCGCCGACTGTTGACCGACCGGGGTGCACTGAGCGAGAACGAACTGTTGGCCGAACTGGAGACGGCCGGCCTCGATCTCGGCGGCGACCCGAAGGACACGCTGGAAGCGGTGTTCGGCGATGACGAACTGGGCCTGGTTGTCTCGCTGGCCGACGGACGGTAGCCATGCTGACCCGCCGGTACGCCCCAGCCGTGCTGGGCAACACCGAGGGCGAGCCGCTGGTGACGTGCGAAACCACCCTGCTGGTAGCCGACCCGGCAGCGCTGGAACGGGCACTGGACGAGGAATACGACCGGGTCGAGGAGGACGCCTGGGTCGAGAACGCCCCCACCACCAAGTCGGGCCGGCCAGTCATCCGCGCGATGCTCCGGCTGGCCGGCGACCAACTGATCGTGACGGCCAACAGCGAACCCCGCATGGACCGGGTACTGGCCGCCCTGAGCGCAGCGCAACCGGCGATCGCGGTGACCAGCGAGTCCCGGAAACCGACGAACACCCTGGAGGCGCTGGCAGAGCAGACGTCCGACGTCGATGAGGACGAGTCGTCGGACCCGCCGACCCCGGAACTGGCAGCCGTTCTGGACCAGTTCATCCTCGACTACGAGCAGCGCTTGCTGGACCAACCCATCCCCGCACTGGCCGGTTACACACCCCGCCAGTGCGCGGCCGAACCCCACCCGACGCCCCGACCTGATCCGCCTGATCGACTCGTTCCCCACCGACAAGGACAATCCGGGCACGATGCGGCCGCACCGACTCCGTGCCGAGCTCGGCCTGGTGTAGTGCCCGCGAACGACGATCAGTGGGCGAGTTTCTGGCCGGTGTGGAAGAACTGGGTGACGGCGGCCGTGTCGCCCAGTTCGGTCAGTGAACGAGCGGCCCCGAACGACATGTTCCAGAACCTGCCGGGCCGCCACTCGTGCGGGCCGACGTAGGCGTATGGCTCGGCGATGTGCCCGTCACCAGGTGAAACGCCGTAGTTCACCTGGTCGACGGTGATGGCCACGTCGAAGTGCTCCGGCCACA
>DATBDL010000468.1:0-17806 GCA_036269975.1 Pseudonocardiaceae bacterium
GGATCTTCGCCGCACCGGACAGCGCCATGAGCTGGCTTCGGTCGAGCCGGCGCACGGTCGGCGGAGGCAGCGGCACGACCCGGAACGGCGGCGCCGGATAGTTCCCGCCGAAGCTGTTCGCAGGCGCGGGTCCCCCACCCAGCAGCCACTTCGTCACGTCGGCGTGAGAGACGTCACCCGGCAGGTGCGTCGCCCAGCCGACGATGGCGATCCGCCCCGGCGCAACGGGTTCGCGTGCAACAACAGTCCTGTTTGGATGGTACTCCGTCACGAGGGCGTGGGCGTTGGTGCCGCCGAACCCGAAACCGGAGACGGCGACCGTACGCGCCCGGTCACCGCGCGGCCATGCCACCGGCGCGAGCGGAACAGTCAGGTGACCGTCGTCGACCTCGCGTGGCGCCGCGTCGAAGCGATACTGGGGCGGGATCGTCTCGTGGGCGATGCCGAGCACGGCCTCGATGACGGAGAGCACGCCCGCCGCCCAACCGGTGTGCCCGATGATCGACTTGTTCGACGTGAGGTAGACGGGGCGGGCGCCGCCGTACCGCCCGCGCAGGGCGCGATGTTCGGTGAGGTCGCCGGCCGGGGTGCCGGTGCCGTGCGCGATGATCCAGTCCACGTCGTCGATCGGCCCACCGGCTCGCTCGATCGCGAGTTCCTGGCCGCGCTGGTTGGGCGCGTAGATCGCGGTGCCCCTGCCGTCGGACGACCCGCCGACGGCCCGGATGACGGCCAGTACCGGATCGCCGTCGGCCTTCGCCCTACGCAGCGTCTTGAGAGTGACGAGGCCGGCGCCGTCGGCGAAGATCACCCCGTCCGCCGCCTGATCGAACGAGCGGATGTCGCCGCGGTGCGACAGGCCGTTCAGCTTCGAGAACAGGATCGAGTTACGCGGCCCGAGCGCGAGCGCCCCGCCGCAGACCGCGACGTCGTGCCTGCCCAGCAACAGTCCCCGCATCGCGATGTCCATCGCGTAGAGCGACGAGGAACACGCCGTGTCGACCATGCACACGTCGGTGTCGTCGGGCAGGAGACCGGTCAGGACAGCGGCGCCGACCCGGCTCGGCAGGAACCGCGACGGCTCGTGCGCACCACGCGCGAGCCGCTGCCGGAGCGCGGCCGCGATGTCGTCCCGCGACGGATCGACGGTGTCCAAGACCGATGCCAGGACACACGCCTCCTCAAGGTGCTGGCTGCCGTCCGCCGTGTATCCGACGGTCAGGGAACACCGGTCGCCATCGCGGCGGGTCACGTCACCGAGGGCCTGCGCGAGCGAGTGGCGCAGCCACGACGTAGTCAGTTCCTGGTCCGGGGCAGGCGTCTGGAAGCCGGTGACGAACACGCCCCTGCCCTGGTAGGACTTGTCCTCGGCCGACTCGTCCGGCGAGCAGAAGCGGGACATGGCCCACCGGTCCGGCGGGACGTCGGTGAACAGTTCGGCGCCGGCCAGACGCATGGCCCAGTACTCCTCGGGGCTGTTCGCGCCCGCAGAGACCATCCCCATGCCGACGATCGCGATCTCGTCCGCGGAGTCGTCCCGCTCTGTCACCTCCACGGCCGGTTTCCGCACCTCCGGCGCGGATTCGCGGCGCGGTGGCGAGCACAGCGCCGCGCCGAGCGACAGGCCGCCGTCGACCACGACGACCTGGCCGGTGATCCACCGCGACTGCTCGGACACGAGGAACGCGACGACGTCGGCGAACTCCTTCGGGGTGCCGAGTCGGCCCATCGGTGTCGCCTCGGTGATCACGTCCAGCAGCGCCTCGGAATCGGGAAAGGCGTCCGCCACCTCGCTCACCAGCATCGACGCGCTGGCCGAGTTCACCCGGACGCCCAGCGGTGCGTACTCCACCGCGAGATAGCGGGTCAACGCCTCGACCGCCGCCTTCGCCGGGGCGCTGGCCAGGTAGTTCGACAGGACGAGCCGCGCACCGAGCGAGGACACGTTGACGATCGCGCCGCCACCCCGCGCGGCCATCAGGGGCGCCGCGCGCCGCGCGCACCAGATCGAGCCTTTCAGATTGGTGTTCCATGCCCGGTCGAGATACTCGTCGGTGAGCTGGTCCGCCGGCACGAGCGCGCCGGCGGCCGCGTTGTTGATCAGGATGTCCAGGTGCCCGTGCCGCTCCTGGATCGTGTCGAACATCTCGTCGACGTGTGCCTGCTGCGCGACCGAGCCGCGCACCAGCGTCACCGACGTACCAGCGCGTTCCAACTCGGCCTTGGCCTGCTTGGCGGCCTCGGACGAGTGGAAGTAGTTGATGACCAGATCGGCGCCTCGGGCCGCGAGCTCACCCGCGATCGCGCGGCCGATGTTCTTGGCGCCGCCGGTCACCAGAGCCAGCTTGCCGGACAGTTCACCCACGGCCGGTCACCGCGGCGGCGACGGCGGGCGTCGTCCCGTCCAGAATCGCGTGCACCGCGTCGATGAGGGCGCCGAGCTTGCCGAACCGCTCCAGGCGGAAGTTGTCCGGCGGCCGCTCGATGCCGTACCGCTCGCGGACCTTCGCCATCAGCGCGACCTGCTTGACCGAGTCGACGCCGAGTTCCGCCTCCAGATCGACGTCCTCGGTCACGACTTCCTCGGGATATTCCAGCCAGGACGCGTAGAGCGAGATCACCTCGCCGGCGATCGACTCCCGAGTCTTCGAGCCGTTCGACGCCGGAACCGGGACCGGGACCGGCGCGGTCGCGGCCACCGGTCGGGTCGCCGGCACGGATTCGACCCGCGCGCCGTTGGTGGTGCCGTTGCGGTGGCGCTGGAACTCGTCGCGCACGAACTCCGTCACGCGTGGCCCGAGCACGGCCCAGAACCGTTCGAACTCGTCACCTGCTACCGCGTGATCGGCCACGGACCGCACGACCGGCAGGTGGTTCCAGGACCGCAGGGTGCTGATGGTGGTGTGCAGGCGCAGGCCGGTCTCCGTCTGGGCGAAGGTCCCCATCGCGAGCATGCCGCCCGAGTTCAGCGTCTTGGGGACGAACTTGGTCAGCGTCTCCTGTGCCCCGCACTCGACGAAGACTCGCACGTTCTCGGCGTAGAGGTGCCGCAGGGCGTCACTGAAGTGCACCGGCAGGACGAAGTGTGCCGCGAGGTGGTGCGCGAGTGGCTCGTCCGGCTCGTAGTAACGCCCCAGAATCGGTGAGTACACCCGCGCGGTGAGCGTTCGCTGCGGAATGTCCTGAATGCTCTTCTCGTACCGCGCCACGGCCGGCTCCAGCAGCGGCCCGTGGAAGGGAAAGGCCGCTTCGAGGCGGGTGACGGAGATCCCGAGCTGCTCGACGACGTTCCGCAGCAGGTCCATGCTCCGGCCGGGACCGACCACGACCGTCTGGTTGTCATGATTCTCGACCGCGATCGCCAGCGCCGGATCGGCGATGAGTTCAATCGCGAGTTGCGCGCGACGCGGGTCGGTCGCCAACGCGGCCATGTAGGCGTCGCGGCGATCGAGCGATTCCAGTGCCTGCACCCGCCGCAACACCAGGCGCGCGCCATCCGCGGTGGAATAGCCGCCGGCGCACACGAGTGCCGCGATCTCGCCGAGACTGTGCCCGACCAGCACGTCCGGCGCGAAACCGAGACGTTCGAGTATCCGGTAGGCGGCGATGTCCGCACCCAGGATCGTGAGCTGCGAAACCCACGGCTCGTCCGCCATCAGGTCGCTGACCGACGGTGACGACGAACCGAACAACACGTCCGATAACGACCGGCCGCATTCTTCCAGGCTGACCTTGTCGATGTCCGCGAAAACCTCGGCGACTTCTAAATACTCTTTGTGCGCGGCCTGTAACGCTGCCATGTCATATGCTCCCTGGCCAGGGAACAGCACGGCTGCCACGTCCGACTCATTGACTCGCACGGATTGAGCTCCTTGACGTTGGTGTTTCACACGCTCGCGGCTGGTGCGCGATATGCGGTGACGACGACATTTCCACCGATGCCGTTGTTGTGCTGTAGCGCGATTTCCGCTCCGGCGACCTGACGCGCACCCGCCTCGGCCCGCAACTGACTCGTGAGCTCGACGCACTGCGCCAGCCCCGTCGCGCCGAGTGGGTGCCCACGAGCGAGCAGTCCACCCGATGGATTGACGACCCATTTTCCGCCGTAGGTCACCTGACCGTCGTCGATCAGCCGACCGCCCTCCCCCGGTGGGCACAGGCCAAGGGCCTCGTAGGCGAGCAGTTCGTTACTGGAGAAACAGTCGTGCACCTCGACGACCTGAATGCCGTCCGGGCCGACACCGAGATCATCGTAAACGGCCCGCGCGGCACGACTGGCCATCCGATATCCGACGACGTCGACGGCGCTCCCCGCGAAGCTGGCGACGGTGTCGGTCACCATGGACTGTGCCGCCATCTCGACCGCCCGGTCCGCGAGTCCCCGCTGTTCGACGAACCGTTCGCTGGCCAGGACGACGGCTGCCGCGCCGTCCGCGCCGGGTGCGCACTGCAGCTTCGTGATCGGTCCGTACAGCGGGGCCGAGTCCAGGATCTCGGGCAGCGTGTGGGCACGCCGCGCGAGCGCTCTCGGGTTCGCCACCGCGTGCCGGTAGTTCTTCTCGGCGATTCGCGCGAACTGCTCGACGGTCGTGCCGTACCTGGCCATGTGCTCGTTCGCGGCGGTACCGAACATCAACGCCGCCGGAATCGCGTCCGACGAACGGCCGTTCGGCAGGACGTCGAAATGCCGCTGTGTCGGAGGTTCCCGGTCCGCCCCACCGACCTGCAGCGGGCCGCGGGGCATCGTCTCGAAGCCGATGGCCAACGCACAGTCGAACGAACCGCCGCGAACCAGGAGACTCGCCAGGTAGAGCGCGGAGGAGCCGGAGGAACAGTTACTGCTCACCTCGGTGATCGGAATGCCGGTCAGGCCGAGTTCGTACATCGCCCGATGGCCGGAACACGACTCCCCGAAGACATAACTGGCACAGGCGTATTCGACGAGGTGATAGGGGATTCCGGCGTCCGCGAGCGCCTGCGTCCCGGCTTGGCGGGCCAATTCCGGGTAGCCCCCGGACGCGGCGCCTGGCCGCTGGAAATCGGTGACACCCACACCGACGACATAGGTCCGTACTCTGCTGCGCAACTCGGGGCCCCTGCCTACTTTGACCGCGAACGCCTGGGGACGATAGTTCTCCATTCGACCCGTGGTCAATACCCCATCGCGACAGGTTAATCATGCGTGAACATTCGAACTGAACCACAACGCCCGATGCGCACGCTGTCGCGTGACGGTACCGGTCGGAAGCGTGGCCCGAAGCCTGCGGATGGCCGGTTCCGAATCCTGCGGATGGTCGATTGCGTCGGTGTCCGCCGATCAGCGCCACCGACATAATGCCTGCTCGGACGCCATGTCCACGTTCACTGTTACCGTATCGAGACCACGAAGGCAAGCCGCGAATATTGACCGTCACCACGACACACGGCAGCGATGCACAATTTCTGGCCGCCGTCACGATTCTGCTTTCCCGCATCGTCACGGAGAGCGACAGAAATTCGCACCGTCCAGTTCGGACGGTCCAGCGCGGCGTCCCGTCGGGACGCGTGCCAAGATCCAGTCCGGGCAGGTTCTCCGGCAGGTTGTCCGTGAATTGTCAGAAAATCGTCACTCGTTCGGGCGTTGGACCGGGTCCGAAGTGACGTGGTAGAAAAAGGTTCTGCCGAGATCTCGGCCATGGGGGTTACCGGAAATACGCGAAGGACGTGTCATGAGCGTCACCAGAATCATGCTCGATCAGCCGACCGAGCCACTCGGTGAGGATGATCTACAACTGATCGAGTACTCACTTCCCGGACCGGACGTGCTGCCGAAGCTGTTCCGCCATCGCGCCACACTGTCGCCACAGGACGTTGCCGACGAGGTCTCGACGTTGGGCTGGGACACCACATACGTCCTGCGCGTCACCGACGTCAACAGCGTCCTGAAGACGTCCACCACCGTCCCCACGACGTTCTCCCAGGAGGTCGACAAGGAGAACAACTACGCCATCAGTGGCACGTTCGGGAAATGGCAGATGGCCCTGGGCGGCAGCGGCGGGATCGTATTCTTCTCGGTGCCGATCACGACCGGGACCATGACGTCCGGTGCGAACCGCTACAGCCTGGACAACTCCACGGCCTACATTTCCCTGAAGCTGGAGTACGTGCCGCAGGTCCCCAAGAAGGGGCACGCACACGGGCACGCGAACGGAACCCCGAACGGGCTGCTGGAAAACGACGACCTGCAGGTCCGGTCGACCGGCCGCAGCGAGGCCGATCCCGCCGTCGTCGTCCAGAACCTGACGTTCACCGGCACGCCGCCGTCGACGTTCGTCCGCGCGCTGATGGTCGGCGCCCTGCAGGAGTGGTTCCAGGCCAACATCATCAAGTTCGCCTACATCTTCGCCACGGTCAGCCTGAACGACCGCGCGGCGGAGGCCGCGTTCCAGTGGCTGAAGCCGACCTACACCGGATACGCCTACCAGGACGGCAACGCGGAGGAGGGCAGCTACTTCGCCGTGCTCAGCAAGACCGACAACCGCAGCCCGCAGGGTCTGACGAACCAGGTGGCGCCGGGATCGGTACCCGGCGGTTCGCGTGCCGGCTTCAACATCGCGATGCCGCTCTACATCGAGAAAGTGATCATGCCCGGCCTGGTCAAGGGTTTCCCGCATGCCACGGCGTCGTCGTTCACGCTCTCCACGAACAACACCGTCATCGAGAACACCGAACCGATCGAGTGCGAGAAGGTGAGGGTCAACGGGCTCAACTACACCCCCTACATCCACGAGTTCGTGCTACAGGTGGTCGGCAACGAGATCCAGGTCTACACGAAGACGGTCACGGACGTCTCGCCGGGCATCCGCAGCGTCGTGATCTCGACCAGCTACCAGACGATCGTCGTCGTGAAGAAGCCGGACGGTACCCAGACCCTCGACTTCGAGCAGAGCCAGCCACCACGCACGACGAGCTTCATCGACAAGGACGAATGGGTCCTGATCACCGAGATCATCGTCTCACTCGTGGGAGCGATCGCCGGTGCCGTGGCCGCCAAGGTGATCACGGGTGCTGTCAAGATCATTCTGGCCTGCGTGGTCATCGCGATCGTGTTCGGGTTGGCGGCCGCGACGCCCGCACTCATCGCGGCGGTCGCCGGCGGCGGTGCGGCGGCCGCGCTGCCACCGGTCACGCTGTTGTTGCTCAACGCGACATCGCCGGTCCAGTGGCCGAAGGCGGCCAACTTCACACTGGACACGGCCCAGATCAACGGCGCGTTCCAACTCGGCGGCGATCCGCACATCACGCCGACGATCGCCGGCTGAGAGTCCGTTGTGGACACATTCGGATGGGACACGGTATCCGTACTGGCGGCCGACACCGTGAACGGGGCACTGGCCGGACACGCCGGTGAACTGGTCATGGCGTTCGACGCCGATCCGGGTACCGATCCACCGGTCACGGCGCGCGGCGTGTTCGCGTCCTGGCAGATCATGCCGGGCGGCACGGAGCAGTTGCTGTACCTGGGCCTGGCCGTCGAGTCGGGCACCCTGTCGGTCGGGGTCGGGTCCGGGCCGCGCATCGCCGTCGAGTTCGTGTCCCGCATGCGGGAGTCGGACGCCAGCACCCACGATCTGGCCGGTGTGACCGTCGTCGTGGCGATCAACCTCCGAGTGCTGCACAACAGCGGAGAGGAGAAGGCGACCCTACGGTTCGACCTCACGCGGCCGGGATACACCCTCCCGCCCGCTGGACCGGGTTGCGTGACACCGGTGACGGTGATCGATCCGGGCGGGAAGCTCTCGGTCGCGGCCAAGAGCCTGCTGGGCATGGCGATCGCGGACGACCTGGTGCGCAAAAGCGACCGGGTGCACTACATCTTCTCGACGATCAGCCTGGTGCCGCCCGGCACCGACAGTTGGCTGGCGCCAACGGTGTCCGACTACTCCTACGGTGCCCGCGAAAGCGGTGGCCGGCCGTTCCTCGGCGTACTGAACATGACCGAGGGACGGCCGGCCACCGGCCATCCGCGTCAGATCGATCCGACCGCACTGCGGGAGGACATGTCGGCGAGCTTCGTCATCTCGCGGGACCTGTTCCTGCGACGTGTACTACTGCCAGCGCTGCCAACCGCCTACCGCACCGGCGCGGACTCGTTCGTGTTCGACGCCGACCGGCACATGATCAGGAACACCAGAGAGTTCGAGGCGTTCTCCGTCCGATCAGGTCTGATCGACTACCACCCGAGAATCGTGTCGTTCGAACTGCGAGTGGAAGGAGACTCGCTGCGCTCGTCGGTGGCCGGAACCTGTGACATGTACGCCGGAATCGGGATGTCGTTCACCATCAACAGCGTCAACCGCGCGGTGTTCGACCCGGCCACCCGACGACTGGCGTTCGCGACGGACCCGAACCCGAGGTCCAGCCACACCTCCGACGTCCCATGGTACTTCTGGTTTCTGGGGCCGCTGGTCGTAGGGATCACGGAACTCTGCGTCAAGGTGATCTCGGACAGCATCGCGCAGCAACTGACCGACCTGCTGCGCGGTGCCCTGTCCATCACCGAGAGCGCGCCGAAGATCGTCACGTGGACGGACACCGACGGCTTCGACGTGCATGTGGCGGGCCTGGACGGCGCGCTCTACATCATGGGCCAGGTACGCCCACGGACGACGGCTCTCACTTGACAGAATAGGAGGTCCTGGTGGCGACGCGCATGGTGCGCAGCCGTTCGTGGATGTCGGCCGCGGCCGGGCCGCCGGTGCCGAGCATGGCGAGTCGTCCGTCGAGGTCGGCCAGCCGGCGCAGGGTGGTCGACCTGAGCATCTCGGGCGGCAGCACTTCGAGCACGTGCAATCCGAGTTCGGCGGCGGCTTCCGCGGTGCCACCCGCGGCGTTGGCCAGGGCCAGTACCAGGGTGATGGCGGCCCAACCGGGGCGGCCGGGTTGGGTGTGCCGCGTCGACCTGGCGGCGTGGGTCCTGGTCGCGGCGAGGTCGCCGAGTCCGGCGGCGGCCTCGGCCAGGTGCAGTTCGAGTTCTGCCCGGTCGAAGCCCAGCCGGCCGGGCAGTTCCGGCACCGGGCTGGCATCCATCGCCCTGAGTGCGGCCAGCATCGCGTCCCGCGCGTCGTTGGTTCGGCCAAGGCGCACCAGGGCCGGGAGTTCCGCCCACGCGATGGCCTGCGCGCGGCGCAACGGCTCGCGGGCGTGGCCGACCGCGTGCCGCGCCAGGTCCAGTGCGCGGCTCGGATCGCCGCCGTCCAGTGCCAGCATGCTGCGCGCGCCCAGCGACCATGCCAGCAACCGGTCGTCGCCGATGGTCGTCGCCAGTTCGGTGGCGATGTCGATGTGGATCTCGGCGGCCGGCCGGTCCGCGACATGGAAGGCGAGATTGCCCAGCAGTGCGGACAGCCGCGCCGCAACGCCCAGCAACGCTCGGCGGTCGTCGGCGGGGCGACGGACGTCGAGCATCGCGGCCGCCACGGCGCGACAGTGGTGCACCTCGTTGATCAGCAGCGCGGGCGGGAACTCGGCGTAGTGCCGGTCGTAGTACCGCACGGTGTGGTCGAGTTGTTCCAGGGTGACCGGACCGCCGGCCGGCCCCTCGGCCGCCAGCGCCAGCAACACCGACGTGCGCACGGCGACCGCGGGCTGGTGCGCTTCGGTGGATCCGCCCCGGCGCTGGTCGGGCACGAACGAGTACGGGGTGAATGCCGACCGCGCCGGCAGGCCCAGTTCGTCCGGCGGGGCCTGGTACAGCCGGCACAGCGCGTCGACGTATTCGGGGCTGGGCACGCCGTCGCCGTGTTCCCAGCGGCACAGCATCGACGAGTTCAGCGGTGGCGCCGCGAGTTGCGCGCTCCGGTAGAGCGCCGCGATGCTGGCGATCACGTCCGGCCGCGACCATCCGTTCGCGAACCGCCATGCCTCGAGTGGTTGCAGTTCCGGCAGTTCGGCGCGGATGGCCGCCACGACGCGCGCCGGCATCCAGCCGGCGGACTGGCCACGCAGCCGGATTTCCTGCGCACGCCGCCGCAACTGGGCCCGTTTCGCCCTCGTGACCTTCGGTGCTTCCGCCATTTGTCGCCCGACATTAGGGGAAAATCCACGGCCCGCACATTCCCCAGAGGAGTGATTTCCATCGGGAATCAACATTGCCGACCGTGACAATAGTCCGCGCGAACGCTGGCATTGTTGCGCGACCGAGCGCGGCGCGATGCTGGTCGGGTCCGGTTCGGACACCGATTCCGAAAGGAAAGCCATGCCTGAGTACAAGCTCAACACGTCGTTCACCGGCGCCGACCTCACCCGATTCCTGGCGGCCGGCTCGAACGTGGTCGTTGCCAAGCCCAACAACGGCGGCCAGCCGAATGTCGCCTGGGTCGTGTACCGGCCGCTGGAGAAAAACGCCATGACGTGGGAGGAGGAGTACGGCATCTACGCGTCCAACGCCGACCTGATTTCCGGTGGCGAGCTGTTCCAGATGTCGAAGACCGGCTTCCCGGCGGTGGCGGGCAAGCTGTACTCGATGACCGATACCGGAGCGTTCGGCCCACCCACGTCCGGCGGCTCGGCGGGGTCGTACACGGCCGTCAACGGATACGCCAACCTACCCAAGGGCTTCCTGACGATCGGACTGTTCCAGGACGCCGTCGTCAACGGCAACGCCGCCACCGGCAATGCGGTTTCCGCAGCGACGGTGCAGTACAACTACAAGGCCGTCATGACTCCCTACACCACGGTCTACCTGTGGATGCAGTCCCAGGTGGTGAGCAATTCCGTGCTCACGGTGGTGACGTCACCGATGACCAAGGTGACGTTCGGCGGATCGGTCACCGACATCTCGCTGGCCTACGACGCCACGTCGGGCACGTTCATCCCGCCGTCGGACAATCAGTTGGCGGCCGGGCTTTCGGTCGACCACTACGCGCCGGCAGTCCTGTGAGGGCGGCCCGATGTCGAGCCTGAACGTCCTGACATGGAACAGCACCGGTGAAACCGCCCAGGGTGCCGCGGACCTGGCCGGCGTGATCAACTACCTGATTCAGCGGGAGAACTGGCAGCCGCAGGTCATCGTGATCCAGGAGGCCAACGCGAATCCCGGCGGGGCGATCTACAACATGTTGGCCTCGCTCGGTGGCGCCTACAACCAGCCACCGGGACACGCCGTCGAGGGCGGGGCGTACGGCCGCGGTTATCTGCTGTTGACCCACCGGTCGGTGCAGGTGACGGTGCCGTTCGTCCGGGCAAACCTGGATCAGGATCCCGTTTTGCTCAACGTGATCAACGGACTGCCGCCGGCATGGCGGACCACCGCTCTGAACGAACTGACCGGCATGCGGATGCCGGCGGTCGCCGGACTGGTGGTCGGCGGGGCGGCGGTGCCGTTCCTGACCTGGCACGCACCGCGCGGGCCGGGGCCGTTGTTGGGAACCGCCCTGCCCGGCGGGGCGAACGCGGACGCATTCTGGTTCCTACAGAATTCCAGCGTCTACCAACAGCTCACGGCGCCCGGCCGGAACAACGTCGGCGTGATCGCGGGTGATCTCAACATCACCTACGCCGCGATCAACGCGCCGACCAATATTCCGGCACTGCCCGAGATTCTGCCGGATTTCGACGGGGTGAGCGATAATCTGGATCACATCGTCGCGCACCCACAGCCCGGACAGGCGGCACCGACATTCCCCGGTGCCACCACCGGTCATTTCCCGGCGTCCGGCACGCACAACATTCTCGTCTCCACCATCGTCTGGTAGTCCGTCGGTGGATGGGCGGCCGGTGACCACCACCGGCCGCCCATCCGTCCACTCAGGACTGCTGGCACAGGCAGAACGGGTGCCCGGCCGGATCGGCGAAGACGCGGAAATTGGTGGCGTCGCTCGGCAGCCGTACCGCGCCCAGCTCCAGCGCTCGCGCCTCACCCGCGTCGAGGTCGTCGACGAGGATGTCCAGGTGCGCCTGCTGCGGCTGCGCCGGGTCCGGCCACCGCGGCGGCGTGTACTCGCTGACCTGCTGGAACATCACGCTCCTGCCGTCACCGACGATGAGCGCGCCCTCCGGGCCCTCGTACGTGACGGCCATGCCCATCAGTTCGGCGTAGAAACGGGCCAGCCCGGACGCGTCCGGCGCGTCGATCGTCACCGCGAACAGCCCCATCACCGGGCCGACACCGTCCTTCTGGCACAGGTCGAACGGGTGACCGGCCGGATCGGCCAGCGTGATCCAGGTCGGACCAGCACCAAGCCGGGTCGCGCCGAGGCCGACCGCCCGCTCGGCCGCCGCCTCGTGGTCGTCGACCTGGAGGTCGAGGTGGAACTGCTGCGGGAGCTCCTGTCCCGGCCAGTGGGGCGCGACGTGGTCGGGCGCCAACTGGAACGCGATCTCCTGGCCGTCGCCGGTCCGGATCGTGATCCAGTCGGTGTCCCGCCGAACGATCTCCCAGCCCGCGAGCTGGACGTAGAAGTCGGCCAGTCCGTCGATGTCCGCCGCGTCGAACGCGGCGAGTTCCAAGGTTCCTGTCGTGGTCATGGCGTCATTCTGCCGCCGGCCACCGACAATCGCCGGTCACCCGGGTGAGGCCGGGGGTGCCGGTCGCAGCACGAGCGGCAGGTACACGTCGTCGACGATGTCGTTGATGATCGCCTCGGCGACGGGGGCGCCGAACAGCAGGAACTCGTTGCGCAGCAGGTCGGTCGCGACCGATGCCCGCCGGGACTCCAGCACCCACGGCTCGACCTCGCCACGCTCGACGGCCCGCGCCAGGACGACCTTGATCGCCGCGGGTCCGGCCTTGTGGACCCGTTCCCTGATCAGGGCGGCGAACGAGGGATCACGCGTCATCTCGCCGAGCAGGCCGCGCAGGATGCCGCCGAGTGGACTGGCCATCTTCGCGGACATCTGGCGCAGCAAGGAGATCACGTCGGTACGCAGGGCGCCGGTGTCCGGCATGTCCACATCGGCGAAGCCGTGCACCTTCCACGCGTCCACGACCAGTTCGGCGCGACCGGACCAGCGGCGATAGAGGACGGCCTTGCTGGTGCGTGCGCGGACGGCGACCCGTTCCATGGTCAGCGCGGCGTAACCGGTCTCGGCGAGCTCGGCCAGCGTCGCGGCCAGGATCGCCGTCTCCAGTTCCTCGCCACGACGGCGTGGCCCTTTGCGGTGGTCAACCGGCGTGACGGCAGTGTCGTCGACGTTCAGTGACACTGTGACTCCTGACGGGTTATCGAGAGGACGTTGCGTTCTCTGTAACGACGACCTAATCTCGACTTAGGGTACGGATCGTACCTTAAAGCCACGGACTCGAGGGGATCGATGACCGACATCGTTGCGACGCCCCAGACAGCGACACCTGGTACGGCACAGGCGCCCGCGTTCCCGAACGACCGCACCTGCCCCTACCAGCTACCCGAGCAGTACACCAAACTGCGCGACGACGAAGGCTCGCTGCAACGGGTGACCCTGTACGACGGCCGCCCGGCCTGGGTCGTGACCAGGCACGACACCGCCCGCCGGCTGCTGGCCGACCCACGCATGTCCGCCGACCGGACCCATGAGGACTTCCCGGCCACGTCACCGCGATTCGCCAGCATCCGAGATCGGCGACCGGCGTTCATCAGCATGGATCCGCCGGAGCACGGCGAGAAGCGGCGGATGCTGATCAGCGAGTTCACCGTGAAGCGGATCAAGGGCATGCGCCAGGACGTCGAGCGGATCGTGCACGGCTTCATCGACGACATGCTCGCCGCCGGCCCACCCGCCGACCTGGTCACCCAGTTCGCGCTGCCGGTACCGTCGATGGTGATCTGCCAGTTGCTCGGCGTGCCCTACGCCGATCACGACCTCTTTCAGGGCGCGAGCCGGCGGCTGCTCCAGTCGACGACGGCCGAGGGCACGCTCGCCGCCCGCGACGAGCTCATCTCCTACCTGGACGGGCTGGTCACCAGGTTGCAGGCCGAGCCGGCGCCCGGCCTGCTCAGCAGCCTCATCGCCGAACAGATGGCGCACGGTGAGATCGACCGCGAGGAACTGGTGTCGACGGCGGTGCTGCTGCTCGTCGCCGGCCACGAGACGACGGCGTCGATGACCTCGCTGTCCGTGATCACGCTGCTGGAGCACCCGGACCAGCACGCCGCCCTGCGTGCCGATCCCGACCTCGTTCCCGGCGCGGTCGAGGAACTGTTGCGCTACCTCGCCATCGCCGACATCGCGGGCGGCCGGATCGCGAAGGCCGACATCGAGATCGACGGGCAGTTGATCAGGGCGGGCGACGGCGTGATCGTCAGCAACTCCATCGCCAACCGCGACGGCGCGGTGTTCGACGACCCGGACGCCTTCGACGTGCGGCGCTCGGCCCGCCACCACATCGCCTTCGGCTACGGCGTGCACCAGTGCCTCGGCCAGAACCTGGCCCGGCTGGAACTCGAGGTGATCCTGGGTGCGTTGTTCGACCGCGTACCGACGCTGCGACTCGCGGTGCCGGTCGAACAACTGACACTGCGCCCCGGCACGACGATCCAGGGCGTCAACGAACTGCCGGTCACGTGGTGACCCCGGCGAAAGGAGTGGCCATGCGGGTGACCGCCGACCGGACCGTGTGCATCGGCGCCGGCCTGTGCGCGCTGACCGCGCCAGGAGTATTCGACCAGGACGGCGCCGGCCTCGTCACGGTGCTCGATCCCGAGCCGGGCGTCGAGCGGCAGGAGGCCGTTCGCGAGGCGGGCGACATCTGCCCTTCCGGCGCGGTCCAGGTGGTCGAGTAGTCCTACCTGCGTTTGCCGAAACGTTGTGTGAAGGGTGATCGGGGGGCGGCTGGGGCCGTCCCCCGATTCGTTGACAGCGCTCGTATGTAAGCGCTACCTTGCGGCCGTATGTCATGTATGTGACACCTAACACGTGACGATACATGTTCATACATGTGAATTGCGCCCTCTGGTTGTACGCCCGACCTAGGCACCACAATGGAGGTAGTGCTATGCGGAAATCGGTGTTGGGGGCCGTGGTCGCCGTGCTCACGTCGGCAACGGTCTTCGGTGGCGCCACTGCATTCGCGGCGACGCCGCCGCCGGCCGGCACCCCGGTCACCGTCGCGGTGAGCGCGGCGAACGGCAGCCAGGTCGGAACCGGTTTCGCCGGCTTCAGCTACGAGAAGAACCAGGTCGGCCTCGACTTGTTCGATGCGAGCAACACGAGCCTGGTCAACCTGTTCCGCCTGCTCGGCCCCAACGTGCTCCGCATCGGCGGCAACGAGGTCGACCGGATCAACTTCAACCCGGCCGGCGCCGGCGGACTGACCACCGAGGTCGCCCCGAGTGACATCGTGAAGCTGGGCGGGTTCCTGCGGGCAACCGGCTGGAAGGTGCTCTACGGGATCGACCTGAAGCTCAACACGGCCGCCAACGCCGCGGCCGAGGCACAGGTCGCCGCGCAGGCACTCGGCCACAGCCTGATCGCGTTCGAGATCGGCAACGAACCCGACTTCTACGACACCCAGGCACAGTACGAGGCATCCTTCGCGTCCTACGTCAGCGCTATCAGGGCCGTCGTGCCCAACGCGTCGTTCGACGGCCCCAGCCTCGCCAAGGGGACGAGCTGGGACGCGACGTTCGGCACGGACGAGAAGGCCAACGGCCTGACGATCCTGTCCGACCACACCTACATCGACAGCGCCGCCAACGCGAACATCCCCGAGATGCTCGCGTCCACCGCACCCGGTGGCCACCTCGACACCACCGAAGCCGCGATGCAGAAGGCGCAGGCCGCCTCCGGGATCGCGCAGTGGCGGATGTCGGAGACCAACTCGTTCTTCAACGGCGGCGCGACCGGCGTCAGCAACGTCCAGGCGGCGTCGTTGTGGTCACTGAACTACATGGCCGGCATCGCGGCACACGGCGGCGCCGGAATCAACTTCCACGGCGGCGGGACCTCGCTGTACACGCCGATCACGTTCAACGGCAACATGGAGACCGGCGTCCAGGGCGTCTACTTCGGCCAGCTCCTGTGGGTCCTGGCCGGCACCGGCGCCTACCACGCGGCCACGGTCACCGGTGGTACCGGTGTCACGTCGTGGGCCATCGGCCGGAACGTGTTCCTGGACAACGAGGGCACGACCCCGATCACCGCGACGGTCACGTTGCCCAGCGCGGCGATCGCGGGCCTCGAGTTCGTCGAGACGGCATCCTCGATGTCGGCGACGGACATGACGATCGGCGGCTCCACGGTCAGCGCGACCGGTCAGTTCCGGCCGGCGCCGAAGATCCTGCCGATCCTCGGCCGCAAGGTCACCGTCACCGTTCCGGCCGGCAGCGCCGCCCTGATCGACACGCTGTAATCCTGTTTGTTGCGTTGTTCGCGCCGGCCGCGTGCGTTTCGTGAGACGCACGCGGCCGGCGCGTTTCAGATCACGTAGCCGAGGGTGCCCTCTTTCTTGCCGTTGCCTTCACAGCCGGAATTGAGCGAGTCGTAGTGTGACCCGCCCGAGTTGCACCGGTACAACGGCGCGGACGGCCCGCTGGCCGGTGCGCTGAGGTAGATGTAGCCGAGCATGGCGACCGTGGTCTGCCCTTCGCAGCGCCCGGTCTGGTCGACGGCCGAGAAATAGTCGCCGGAACCAGCCACCTTGCACAGGTAGAACTTCACCGTGCCCGGCGCGTTGGTGGCCACCAGGTAGCCGAGCGGCCCTTCCTCGCTGAAACCGCCCGGCACCGACGAGCCGGTCTTCGTCGTCAGGTGGAATCCGCTCTTGGCGTCGTGGTACCGCGCTATCGGCAGGTACGTCAGCTTCACGGTCGCGCTCGTCGGCGGCGGCGCGGGGGGCGGCGGTATGGGCGCTCCCCCACCCTTGGCGCGCGTCGGTGCCACCGTCGTGGTCACCACGGTCGCGTGGGTCGTCTGCGTGACCGTGGTCGGCGGCGCGGACACCGATGTGGCGGTGGTCGGATCCGTGCTGGCGACACGTGGCGTGGTGGTGGTCCCCGCACTCGCGGTGCCCGTCGTGGGCTGCTTCGGTCCGTTCAGCGCCCACGTGACGCCGGCCAGTGCGAGTACCAGCGCCAAGACGGCCACGGTGATCACCACACCGCGCCGTCGACGCCCGCGTTTCGGTTCCGGTGCCCATTCACCACCCCAGTGCGGCGCGACCGGTGCCGCCAGCGGGTTCGCGGTAGTGGTGGCGTCATCGCCGTGCGGCGGTGGTGTGTCGTAGGGCCGGGTCGAGCGCCGCACCGGCGCGACCCGCACCGTCCGTTCCGGATCGTCGACCGGCGGCACAGCGACTGTCGGCATCGTGACCGTCCTGGTGCCCTCGACCGTTCCGGCGCCCTCGACCGTGCTCGTGCCCTCGCTGGTGAGCAGTGCCCACACCTGCGGCGCGGTCAGCCGGTCGGCGACGGAATGCACCAGCAGGCCCATGATCACCGTCGCCAGTGGACCCTCGCAGCGGGTCAGCACCGGGTCCTCGTACATGATCGCGTGCAGCGTCGCCGCCGTGCTGTCCCGGTGGAACGGTGCCCGTCCCTCCACGACGTGGAACAACATCGCGCCGAGCGACCACAGGTCCGAAGCGGGTCCGGGTTTCGCGCCACGGAACAGTTCCGGCGCCATGTAACCCGGCGAACCCATCACGCCGCCGGTCGCGGTCAGGCTGGGGTCGTCCATGGCCTGCGCGATCCCGAAATCGGCCAGTTTCACCCGACCGTCAGCGAGCATCATGATGTTGCTCGGCTTGACGTCCCTGTGCACGATGCCGGCCGCGTGCGCGGTTTCCAACGCGGACAACACGGCCGATCCGAGCGCGTTCGCCCGGTCCGGCGGCAGCGGCCCGTCCCGC
>DATBDL010000469.1:0-18852 GCA_036269975.1 Pseudonocardiaceae bacterium
CCAGGGCCGGCACCGGTGATCGGGTGACTGAGGAAGATGTCCCACGCGGCGCGGAAGGAACCCCACCGATCCGGCGAGTCGACGGTGAATCGCGATGCCAGCCGCGATGCCAGCAACACCAGCGAGGCGGCCAACACCACGACACAGACGACCAGCACGATGCGGTTCGCGCCAACGCGGCTACCGATGACCAACCCGACGATCGCCGCCAGGCCGGCGACCACGATCGTGACCGCCGTCGGCGTGGGTGCGATGATCGCGGGCAGCATCCCCGTGGTAGCGACGACGGCACCGAGCAGCGGCCCGACCGCCGCCTGCGGCAGCAGCCGCCAACCGAGCACGAAACCCAGCAGCACCAACCCGATTCCCAACCCGGCCAGGCCGGCCCTGCTCAGCGTCGCCGCCAGTCCGGTGACCAGGATGGTGGCAGTGGCACCCAGCCACCGTGCGCGCGGATCGTTGGTACGCAGGGCAATGCAGACCAGCGCGGCCATCGCCAGCACGGCGGCGGTCGCGTTCGGGTAGGTCAGGGTCGACGACGCGCGCCACGTTCCGGCGCTCAGAAACCCCAGTTCCCCGTGGTACACCACAACTCCACCCCACCCCAGTGCGGCCACCGCGCAGCAGACGAAAAGCAGGCCGTTGACCAAGGTGACGCGTGACGCCTCCGGAAGTTGCCTACCGACTCCGGCGAGAACAAGAACGCTCGCGATGAGTAGGAAATACTGGAATCCCGCCAACAGATGGTCGGTCAGTGCGCCGTCGAGGATCGCCCAGCCGGCCAACGCGCCGGCGGCGCAGACAATCGGTAGGTCCCGCCGATCCGGCGCCGGCAACCGAGGCGCGAGCAGTACGCCGACGACCATCGGCACCGCGACAAGGATCTGTGCCTTCGGTACGAAAGCGCCTTGTAGGTAGAAGGCCAGCGCTGTCCCCGCGACGAGCAGGCCGACGCTCGGCTCGACCCCTCGTGCCCACTGTCGTACGCGCGCACCACTGATCCCAGCCAATGTGGTTCCCCCAAGGACAAGTGAAAGCAGGCCGTCGACCAGGAGACGCGTGCCGCGCCCCGAGGTTGCCTGCCATCGCGCCCAGCTTTGTACGCGCGCCACTATTACCGGCCAACGTGATTCCCCCAAGGACGAGCGCAAGAATACCGACGTGCGCAGGCCCCGCCCCACAGTTGGCCAGATTGTCCTCGCCGATGCGCAGTTGGTCAGTTGGCGAATATGAACACCGAGATCACGTTTCCCTGTGCCGGGTCGCCACTCAGCCGTTCACCTCGCCCGCGTCAAGCGCCACGAAGGTGATCGTCGCCGGGTCTTCGAGGAATGGCGAATGGTCCGCGACGTCGCGGAATCCACGCACCATCGCGTCGAGCGGTTCGTGGTCTTCGTTGGTCAGTTGACGAATATGCACGCCGATCCTGACATCGCGACCACCGGCTACGACCTCGGCTGATCAGCACCCTCGACGATCGCCTGGTCCCACATGTGCTCGAACGTCGCCTTGTCGATGACCGTCGTCGTCAGGACGTCGTTGTCCGGTGCCTCGCCCGGCATCGGCGACTGCACGTCGCTGAGATCCGTGTTGCCGGTCGAGTCGACGCCGTCCGAGTACTGGAGCCGGCCGTCGGCGAACACCTCGACCTTGCGGCTCTCCCAGTGCTCGTCGTCCACTTCCGTATAGATGTCGGTCGGCTGGTGTGGCATTTCGTGCCGCCACTTGACGTGCAGGTAGATCACGACGCGGCTCCCGTTGGTGTTGGCGGAGGTGGCGGGGGAGTGGATGGTGGCATGGGCACGGGCGTGGATGGTGGTGCTGGCGGCGGCTGACCGAACGACGTGTTCGGGCCGTGGCCCGTGATCGCCGTTCCCGGTTCACCCGGACGGCCGACCGGCAGGTTCGGCTCCGTCGGCTGGTTGAGCGGTCCCTGGTGCACGACGTAGACATCGGGCCGCTGCGGCGACTGCGAGATGGTGTAACCCTGGGCTTGGAGCTTCTGCGGATCCAGCTCGATGTAGTGGGTGAACCTGTCGCCCCGGTTCGGATTGTTCACCAACTGCTGGCCCAGCTCTTCCGGGGTCGAGGTCGGCTTCATATCGGTGAGATAGACGCCGGACCCGAACCGCGCGTGCGCGTTGTTGGGATTTCCCTGTTCCCACTGGGACGGCCAGATCTCCCCGCTGCCCGTGATGCCCTGATGGCCGGTCGCGTCCGTGTAGTGGTACAGCGGTCCCTGCGGGTTGACGTCAGCGGTGGGGTTGGGCTGTTGCAGGTACTTCGGTGGCCGCCGCTGCCGACCGCCGCCAGCCTGCCGGCCGCCACCCGGCTGGGCGCCGGCGCCGCCGGTCGGGGTGCCACCGGCTCCGGTATTGCCCGATCCGCTCGGCTTGCACGGCGTGAGGCCGAGCGGGTCGATCCAGGCGGTCGGGTTGGGGACGTAGGATCGAGGGTTCGGGCCACCCTGCAGGCCGAGCGGGTCAGGGCTGGTGAAACGTCCGGCGGCCGGGTCGAAGTACCGGTTCACGTTGTAGTGCAGCCCGGTTTCGGCGTCGTAGTACTGGCCGGGGAACCGGAGCGGCGTCGGCGCGGCATCGGTTGCCGCGCGACCCCACAGCGTGCGCCACGGCTGCTGGCTGACCGTCCCGTCTGGACTGACCAGTTCGGCCGGGCTGCCGACCAGGTCGGTCACGATAGCGTAGAACCGTTGGTCCACAATGGACTGAGGGCCGTCGCCGATGAACCGCTCTGCCTGCGTCAACGGCAGGTCGGTGCCCGGCTCCAGTTCCCAGCTTGTCAGCCGCCGCTGTCCGGTCGGGGCCCTGTGGTGTTCCTCGGCCAGATGCGGGCCGTCCCAGGTGAAGTCCACCTGCTCGGCGACCGTGCCGCCGGGACCGAGCCGCTGTTTCGCGATCCGCCTGCCCAAGGCGTCGTAGCGGTAGCGCCAGCGCTGCCCGTCCGGGGTGGTCGCCGAGGTCATCCTGTCCTCGGCACTCCAACCGAACTCCCAGTTGCGCGGCCGTCCGTCCGCGCTGGCGCTGGTACGCCGGACCACCCTGCCCTGCGCGTCGTGCACATAGCTGGTCGCGCCGGCCTCGGCCAGCATCGTGCCCGCGTACCGGCGCTGACCGGCCGACGGGTCGCCACCCGGCCACCGGGCGTCGGTGATGTTGCCGGCCACGTCGTAGCCGTAGTGCTCGGTCCACGTCCGGCCGCCCGCGTTGCCGGTGACCGTCGTGATCCGGCCGGCCGGATCGAGTTCGAAGTCCCGCGAACCCGCCAATGCGTCCCGCACCCCGGTGAGCAGGCCGTCGGGGCGGTAGGAATACGCGCGCCGCTGCACCACACCCGTCGTCGCGGTGACGGTCTGCGCGGCGAGCCGGCCGACCGGGTCCCAGTCCTGGCCGATGGTGGCCGAGCCCCAGCTACGGCCGATGTCGCGGCCGGCGGCGTCCCTGCGCATCGCCAGGGTGTGGCCGCCGATCCGCAGCAGGGCGGGGGCGCCGGTCGCGTCGTAGCTCCAGTCGCTGTGTGCGCCCGAGGGCAGCGTGCGGCCGATCCGCCTGCCCATCGCGTCGTACTCCGACCGCACCGTGCGGCCGTTGCAGGTCTCGGCGAGTACCAGGCCACGCGGGTCGTAACCGAAGCGCAGGTCGGCGTCCGCGTTGACGGCACTGACCACCCGGTCGGCCGGGTCGTAGGTCAGCCGGGTCACGTCGTTCCCGACGCGCCGTTCGACGATCCGGCCGACCGAGTCCAGGGTGAAGTCGATCGTCTCGCCGGCACCGTTGGTGCGCCGCACCAATCGCCCGGCCGCGTCGTAGCCGTAGCGCAGTACCCGGCCGTCGAAATCGGTTTCCTCGACCAGGTTCCCCGCCGCGTCGTACCGGTAACGCCAGTGCTGTCCCTGTTCGTTGCGTACCCTGGTCAGCCGCAGTTCGGTGTCGTAACCGAACTCCTGGCGGCTGCCGTCGGCAGAGGTCCGCGCGATCGGCAGGTCGAAGCTGGCGACCTCGACGACGGTGGTGTTGCCCATGGCGTCGCGCTGTTCGCGCAGATTGCCCTCGCCGTCGTGGGTCCAGCGTTCGGTCGCGCCGTCGGGCTGGGTGGCGGTGGCCGGCAGTCCTTCGACCGTCCAGCCGTATCGGGTGGTCCGGCCGGTCGGGTCGGTGACCGAGGCGAGCCGGCCCATCTCGTCGTAGCCGTACGCCGACCGCGCCCCGTTCGGGTCGGTGACGGCCGAGACGAGCCCGCGCGCATCCCGGATCACGTCGGTGGTGTTGCCGAGCGGATCGACGATCGACGCGAGATGCCCCGCCTGGTCGTAGCGATACGTCGTGCGGGCGCCAACCGGGTCGACCGTGGCGGCCAGTTCGCCGGCCGGCCCGTACTCCCGCCGCCACACCGCGCCGTCCGGGTCCACGATGACCACCGGCCGGTGCCGGTCGTCGTACTCGACGAGCCGCTTCGTGCCGTCCGGTCGGGTCAGCTCCGCGAGTTGGCCGGCATCGTCGTAGCGGTACCTCGTGGTGTTGCCCAGGGCGTCCGTCACGCTCAGCAACGCGTGGTGCCGGTCCCGCTCGAACGACGTAGCGTTGCCGAGCGGATCGATCTCCCGCACCACCTGGAGCGCGTCGTTGAAGTGGAACGCGGTGGTGTCGCCGAGCGAGTTCGTCGCCAGCGTGACGCGGCGGTCGCGGTCATACTCGTACGTATAGGTGAGATAGCCGTCGTCGCCATCGGTACGGACGCACCGGCCGTCGCCGTCGAAGGTGTACCGGTAGCCGAAGCCGTTGCGGTCCCGCCACGCGACGATCCGGCCGGCCGCGTCGTACTCGTAGCGCAGCGGCAGCCCGGACGAGTTCGTCACCTGGACGAGCCTGCGTTCGTCGTCGTAGTGGTAGCGCACCAACACGAGGTCGGCGGGCGCGCTGCCGTTGACGGCGGGGCGCGCCAGCCGCAGTTCGGTGATCAGGCCGTCGTCGGTGCGCACCGCGATCCGATAGCCAGCCGAGTGGGTGATGGCGACCGGCGTCCCGTCGGCGTCCCGCTCGATGTCGACGCGCCCGCCGACGTTGTGCACGATCGAGCTGATCAGCCCCGTCCGGGCGAACACCAGGGTGTGCGCCCGGTCCGGGACCGTGATGGCGAATCCGCCGTCCGCGGTCCTGCCCAGCGGCCGGCGCGGGCCGGACTCGGGCAGCACGGTCCCGGTCGGGCCGGGCAACGGATAGCTCAGCAGCGAACCGTCCTCCGCCGCGAACGAGATCCCGTCCGCGTCCACCTCGACCCGCTGGTCCACTGTGGACGACCAGGTCGGGCCGAACGACGTGCCACTGCGGAAGGTGGACAGATGGGTCCGCGACACCACGAGCGATGCCACCGCGCGCAGTTCGACGTCCATCTGGGTGAGGAACATTCGCCCGGTCGCGACGTCGACCGGGTCACCGCAGCCCGGCAGGCTGTCGGTGGGGGTCGAGTTGTGCTCGGGCGTGTCGTTGTTCGGCCTGATCTTGCCGGTGCCGTCGTCGTGGACACCGGAACCGCTGCCCGTGCCGGTGCTCGACGGGTGGGTGCTCTCCTCGGGGCCGCTCTCCTTCGGGTGCGTGGCGCCGCTCTCGCCCTTGTCCGAGTGCAGGTTGGTGAACGACTTCGTGTTCTCGGTCTCGGTGTGCTCGTGGTTGTCCGCGTTGGAGTGCAGGCGGTCCGACGATCCCCTGCTGAGCCGGGACGCCTGGGAGAACACGTCGCCGGTGGTGGTCAGCGCCTTGCCGAACGCCTTGGCGATGACGCTGCCGACCCCGGACCTGTCGCCGTTGGCGTGCTCGACCAACGACTCGCCCGCGGCCTTCATCTTCTGGCCGCCCGCGCCGATCTGGCCGGCCAGGTTCTCCAGCGTGCCAGCCGAATTCCGCAGATCGTCCGGACTGATCGAGAAACCGTCGCCCTCGCTCATGCGCTCTCCCCGCTACCGCTCGACGAGCCGCTCACGCCGACCGAGCTCCCGAGTTGCTGTGCGGAATCCTGGATGCCCTGGCCGAAACCGGACGATGCCGCCGAACCGACCGAGCCGAGGTCGACGCCGCTGTGCGTGCCGAGCGCGTCGCCGAGCAACTGTCCCGCCATCTCCTCGGCCGCGCTGTCCAGCGCGTTGAAGACGGGGCCTTCGACCGCCTGGATGAGCTGCTGCTCGACCTGTTGTACGGCCTGCTTGATGATCTGGTCCACGATCTGCGACGTGGCCTCGGTCTCGACCGGAATCGCGGCTTCGGACGCGCCGAACGTGACGGCGGCGGCCGCCTGGTCGGCGATGATCTCGGCCGCCAGGATGCCGAGCTGGACGATCGCGGCGACCTTCATCCCCGTCACGACGACAGCCGAGACGTCGAGTCCGTCGGCGAGCAGGTTCATGCCGTCGGCCAACTGCGGCAGATGCCCCTTCGCGACCTTGTTCCACAGCGCCTGGAAGTTCGCCAGCGACTGCGACTGGTTCAGGTTGAGCATCTGCTCGATCTGGGACTGCGCGTCACCGGTGTTGCTGGTCAGCTCGCCAGAGATCTGGCGCAGTTCGGTCGCGCTCGACCGGAGCTGGTCCTCGTCGATGTTGGGCCACGCGATCCCGATCAACTGGAGCACCCAGTTCAGGGCGCTCGGCAGTACGACCCCCATACGTCACCAGGACCTTTCGTCGTAGACCGAGCCGTCCTCGGCCTCCGACGCCTGATCGCGCCGCTTCGGTCGCTCCGGTTCGGCGGGCGTCACGCCGGCCCACGGATCCTGCGCCCCGCTCAGGTCGACCGCGGTGTGCGGGACCTCGGGCACGTCGAACCGCAGCGCGCTCAGCTCGGGGACACCGGCGGCCGCCCTGCGGGCCGCGTCGGCGCCCGCGCGGATCGGCGCCATCGCTTCGGTCATGTCGGCCCGTGCCCTGGCCGCGGCCTGCTGGATGACGGCCACCACGGTCGATGCCAGCCGGTCGGGCGTGTTGCGGTCGAACACCGAAGGCGCGAAGGTCAGCGACGTGACGACACCGGTCGAGTCGACGACCACGGTAACCGTGCCGTCCTCCGAACTGGCGGAACCGGACACCGACATCGCCCGCTCGCGCACCTCGGCAGCCGCGGTGATCCGCTCCTGCAACGCGGACATCGTGTCATCGGCCTGTCGCTGAAGATCGGCCACCCGTTCGGGGGTGAACCCCGGTCCGGTCACGGTACCTCCCCATCGTCGGACGTCGCCGCCAAGTTATTACAGCGCCCCTTCGGACGCCGTCCAAGGCCAGTT
Organism: Pseudonocardiaceae bacterium; assembly: GCA_036269975.1. Taxonomy (GTDB): domain Bacteria; phylum Actinomycetota; class Actinomycetes; order Mycobacteriales; family Pseudonocardiaceae; genus DATEPR01. The sequence goes on from DATBDL010000469.1 coordinate 7,288, forward strand.
GGTTCCGTGGGACCGGTGGTATGCAACTATTGTCCGTATGGCCGAGCTCCGGAGCATGGTCACCCGGTGGGTGGACGAGTACTTCCCCGGCTGGGTGGAGGTGCGGTTCACCGCGGCCGACGGCACCGAGGTCGCGGTGACGGACAAGCTGCCCGTCTTCGGCATCGACATGACCGTGGACACTCCGCTTCCCGTCCCCTCCGGGTTGGCATGCGACGTGCTTCGGCGTGAGCGTGACCAGGACGGTGGAGAACTGGCGATCGTCCTGCTCAGCTACCGCGTCGAGGACGAGGACGGCCGACGGGAGTTCCGAGTTTCCGCCGGCCAGGTGACGTGACATCTGGACCAGACCGTCGCATGGTCCAGTCCAATGCCCCGGCTGGTCGACGCGCCGCCCAAATTGACAGCCAAATGAGCGAGCCGTCGGGCGACCACGCACGTATATGAGTGCGTCGAAGTCGACAGATCGCGCATCCGGTTCGGAGCGCGGAAGGGAAGGCGGAACCGTGCGAATGACACGCAGCGGTACGCGTCAGCCAACGATCATGGTCTCACCGACTCGAAGGGGAAGATTCTTCCAACTCGGCACGTTAGCCGTGTTCACTGCCGGCGCACTGACGGCCGCCAGCGCGGTGGCCGTCGCCGCTCCGGACGGGCACCATGGTCCGGCCGCCGGCAGTGAGTTCCATCAGACCAACCTGGTGTCCGACCGGGCCAGCACCGGTGCGGTGCTCACCGATCCCACCATGCTGAACCCGTGGGGCTTCGCGTTCAGCCCGACGAGCCCGCTCTGGGTGTCCGACAACAACTCCGGCCTTGGTACCCTCTACGCGATTCCCGCCGGCGGCACGACGGTCACCAAGGCTGGCCTGGTGGTCACGGTGCAGGGCGGCAGGGCATCGACGAACGACGCGTCGAGCCCCACCGGCCAGGTGTTCAACTCGACGACCGGCTTCGTGGTCACCGGTTCCGCGGGCAGTGGACCAGCCGCCTTCATCTTCGACTCGGAGTCGGGCCAGATCCAGGCGTGGAGCCCCAAGGCCGACCCGACCAACGCATTGGTCGAGGTCAGCTCGCCGACCGCGGTCTACAAGGGACTGGCGATCGCCGCCACGGACCAGGGCACGTTCCTGTACGCGGCCAACTTCAACTCGGGTGCTGTCGACGTGTTCGACAGCACGTTCACGCTGACGCACCTGCTGGGCAGCTTCAGTGACCCGCGTATCCCCAGGAACTACGCCCCGTTCGGCATCCAGGAGATCAACGGCCTGATGTACGTGACGTACGCCCAACAGGACGCCGCGAAGCACGATGACGTGGCGGGCCCAGGCAAGGGCTTCGTCGACGTCTACACGACGAACGGGCTGCTGGTGCAGCGTCTTGCGTCACGTGGTGCACTCAACGCGCCATGGGGCCTGGCCCAGGCACCCGCCAGCTTCGGCCGTTTCGGTGGCGACCTCCTGGTCGGCAACTTCGGCGACGGAACGATCAACGCGTTCCACCAGTTCTCCGGCGACCCGGCTGGCCCACTGCTGAACGAGAAGGGCAAGCCCATCTCGATCGATGGCCTGTGGGCACTGGACTTCGGCACGGCCGCCATGGGTGGCACCGGAACCCTGCTGTTCAGCTCGGGCCCGAACGGCCAGGCGAACGGCCTGATCGGCTCGCTCAACCCAGCCTCGTAGGGAATACGCCGTTACTGCTGGGCCGGACGCATCGTCCGGCCCAGCAGTCATCCAAATCCCAGTTCGAGGTTGTTCAACTCGTCATCGGGATGGGTGGGGCAGTACGCCATGAAATCGCCCCGATATTCTGGTGCCACGATCCGGTCGAGGTCGGTGGTTTGGTTCCGTGCCGGATCGGCCCAGCGGGCGGCCAGATCGAGCTGTTCTGCCTCGCCCTTCTTCAGGTAGTCGCCGCAGGTCACACTGAGCGGGTCCGACGAGCAGGACGTCGCTACGCCCGCCAGCAGGATGGCAATGATCGCGATCGGTATCGTCTTGTTGATTCTCATCGTCTTCCTCACAGTTCGACGAGTGTCGGATTCCCCCAGGCGAGCGACGGCAACTGGTTCGACCGGCCGACCGCCATCGAGGCACCCGCCAGCGCGGGGTTTACCGTCATGCCAGGACGCCAGGCGACCAGCTTGAGCCGGAGTACGTTGATGACGTCGTACTGCATCCACGCCGGCCTACCCAGCCGCACCTCGGCCGGCGGTTGTGCCATGCCGTCGAGGAAGACCTGGAAGTGGCCGACCTGGTTGGCCTCGTCCGTGTCGTCCAGAACCCCGGCCACCGCCTCGAAACGGCGGAAGCGTCGGCCCAGGTTGTACTCGACGACGGCACGCGGTTGGTTGGCGAAGAACTGGGGACGGTAGACGATACTGTGACCCCGGTGCAGCCCGTCGATCTCAGCGCCTGTCATGCGAAGGTCCGAACCGCTTGCCACGGGTTCCAGGATGGTCGTCAAGAGCTGCTGGCCCGGTCGCTGTCGCGCATGTGCGCCCACCCACTCGCCGATTTTCGGCGGCGCGAACCGAGGAACACCGGTGAATGCGATCAGCAGGTCGGCGGCGCCGTCGAGGGTGAACTTTCTAATTTCGTAACGAGTTGTGGAATGTGCGTTGAGAAAAGACGGAATCTCGTCCACGCTTCGGCCGGGAAGGACGACGGGGAGGATGCGCCGAGTTTCCTTGGGAAGGTCTCGGGTCAGGTTGTTCCGGATCATCGCGGCCTCGAACTGCGCGCCACGCCCCACGTTCGGCGATTCGTAACCCTCGGCCCGCCGTTTGTAGTCCGGCGAGGCGATGACCAGCACGAAATCCGCTTCGGTTAGCTGTTTCGTCGCCCAGAGCGACCAGTCGATCCGGGGTCCGTCGGCCCACTGGTCGAGTTGGACGTCGACACCGAGTTGAGCCCGCAGGAAAGTCGCGAACTGGCGGACCAGATCCTTGTGCTCTTCTGAGTCGTGTGAATAACTGATGAAGACCCTGGGTGGAGTCCCGGTACCGGACCGAGATCCGGCTTCCTGTTGTTCGGCGCTCACGGCAGACGTATCCCTTGGTTTGTGATCCCGAAACGGCTTACGCGGCTTGGCGTGCGGCGCGTTCCAATTCCCTGAGTGCGGTCGGCATGTTCGGTGCGGGAAGCGGAATTCGGGGACGACCGAGTAGCACGACGCCGTTCCCGTCCCGCCGTACGACCACGAACAGGCCGTATCCGCGCCCCATCGACGACAGCACCGGCGTCACCGACACCAGCGTGCTCCGCTCGTCACTCTCGATCTTTCGGACGCCCGGCAGCGCGAGCAGCGATCCGACCAGCCGGTCGTAGCTGTCCGGGCCGCCGAACTGGCTGCGGAACACGGCCTTGGGCTCGAACTCCGAGAGGGAGCACGTCGCCGTCGCCGACCACGCGAACAGGACCAGCAGGGCGGCCAGCACGATGATCAGCTCGATCATCTCGTCACCCCGCCACCGACGCGCCCCGGTCCGTGCGCACGACTTCGTTGAGGAACGAGCTGATCCGCCAGCGCAGCGTGTACGCCTTCGTCGCCCCACCCAGGACCTTCTTGGAGTAGCGCAGCACCATGATCCGGGCCTGAGTGCTGCCGTTCGCCTCCAGCACCTGGAGTGCGATCTGCTGCCTGATGCCCATCAACAGGTTGGACTGAGCGACGATCGGGTTGCCTTCGTCCACGATGGACCAACTGGCACCCGCGACGGTGTCACGGAAGATCGCACGTAGCTGCTCGCCCGTAAGCCTGGTCGTCACGGTGCGCGGCCGGAAGCCGTTGATCTTGAACTTGTTGTAGCCGATCACGGCGACGATGATGACGCCGATGACAAGAATGCCGATGAACGTGGCCCCGGCCCCGCCGCCACTGTAGTCGGCCAGAACATGTTGCTGAGCCACATGATGGATGTGCATCGTTCGCTCCTTCCGCCAGATCACGAAACCGCACGTTCAGTTCATCGCCGACGGCCGAATCCCGTTGCATGTCACGGCTTTCTGTCAGAAAGGTGTCCAATCCGGTCGATGCGGGCCCGTACCTCGCCGGTGGTCGTCGCGCTGAGTTTCGCGCCGTATCCGTCCGCTGTCGTCCAGTGCCGTCTCGCATCGACCGTCCGGCCGCGGATGGCGGCGACATTGCCCAATCCCGTTTCGGCGCGAGCCACCTCGTGGGCGCTTTCCGCGGTCTGTCCGATCGCGACCGCACGCAGATAGGCCGACTCGGCCTGGCCGTGCCGCCCGGCGCGGAAGTGTGCCCAGCCAAGACAGTTCCATGTCATCGCGGTGTCGAGGCGTAACCCGAGATCATCGAAGACCGCCAATGCCTCGCCGGCGTGCGCGATCGCGTCGGCGTTCGCGTTCAGCTCGACCTCGACCAGGGCGATGCCACGTAGGGTGATCGCGGTGTTGCGGCTGGTGCCGGCGCGACGGTGGAACCGGGCGGCCCTGCCGAGCAGTTCGATCGCGACCGAGTGGTCACCGTGATAGTGGTGCACCCAGCCGAGGTTGGCGGTCGCACTGATCCAGCCATGCCGGTCGTCGAGCGCCGTGAACATCGCCAGCGCCTTCTGGTAGCACGATCGCGCGGTCGAAAGGTCACCCGAGTCGACATGCGCGATGCCCAGATTGTTCAGCGTGACGGCCGCCGCCCAGGTGTTGCCGTCCGCGGTGGCCGCCGCAAGTGCCGCGGTGTGCGTCCGCAGCCAGGGCTCGCGCAGCTTGTCCAGAAAGTAGACGTCCCGCAGGAGGAATGCGAGCCACCAGCAGCTCTCGTGCAGGCCCTGTTCGCCGGCACGCAGACACAATGTGGTCAGGTCCGCGCATTCGGCCCGCACCCAGGACAGCGCCGCCGCCACGTCGGTGAAGCGTCGACCGGTTGCCGGTGGGTGGTCGCAGGTCATCGGTGGCCGGAATCGGCCTGGGCCGATCATCAGGTCGGCCGCGGCCAGGTCGTGCACGGCCTCGTGGGCGAGCCACGGCAGGTCGGACGGTGGAAAGCTCATCTTGGCGTCCTCCATATGGCGATGGGAAAGCTGATGCCGACATGACCGTTCAGCGAAGAACCGACACCAGGAAATCGACGATGCCGACGATGACATGGATCTGCACGACCATCACCCCCTCCCCGGTTGCTCGAATCACAGAAATGGTGACCCGAGTCGTACGGAAAGGGCTATCGGTTTCACGTTTCCGGAAAACCAGGAACCATCCGGAAACGCGGTTTGCGCAGAAAGCTGGACACTAGATGGACAGTCCGCCCACGTTCGCCGCCGGCACCGGATTGGCCGGTGCCCTTGGGGAGTTACACTTTCTCATCGCTCATTCGGGATCTTGGAGTGGAGAGTCCATGGATGATCGCATCAGTCCGGAGCGAGTCATCGACGAGATGGCGAAGCTCCGCAGGGGGCGTGGTCTCGATGCCGATGACGCCGCGGACAAGGTCGGTCCCGCCCTACGGCTGCTGTGCCGTGTCGATGACGATGATGATCCGACGGTCGTGCGGGACAAAATCGGCGAACTGTTCACCCGAACGGCGGATGTGCTGCCGGAGGACCTGCGGATCACGTTCCTCGCCGCTTTCGGACTGATCACCGAGGCTCGGCACGTGTTCTTCCAGGACCGGCTGAGGTGGGCGGGCGACCGGTTCGAACGGGAGGAACGTACCGTTCGCCGACGGCTCGACGATGCGTGCAAGCTGGTCGCGGAACGGGCAATCGCCCAGTACCGGCAGGTGTCGCCGGCCGGCGACGAACAACAGCCGAGCAAGGAGTGGTACACCGAGGCGCTCTACGCGGTGTTGTGTCTCGACCAGCCGACGCCGGAGGCGTTCGAGGTGCGCCGGATCGCCGCAGAACAGGACGACGTCCGACAGATCGACCTCGCGGTGACCGTGAGCGGTCCGACGGCCGGAAGTCCGGCGGACCCGCCGGGGCTGGAGATGGACGTGATCTTCGGCGGCACGCTGGTGCGTCGACGGATGGCGTCCACCCGCCGGTTCGGGTTGTCGCTCGCGTTGCCCGTCGCGCTGGGCAAAGGCGACGTGCACACGTTCGCGATGCGGTTCCGTCTGCCGTCCGGCGATGCGCTGTTGCCGCATTTCGTGTGCGCCACCGAGCAACGCTGCGACCTGATGGACATCCGGGTGAAGTTCGCGGAGAAGCGGCCGCCGACTGCGGTGTGGCAGGTGACCAGGGTGTTCCAGGGCGAGGTGCAGGATCCCGCGCATCGCGGCGGCCTCGTGCCCCTCGACGCGGCCAACGAGGTTCGCGTCCGATTCCGCGGTCCCCAGGCCGGTTTCGCCTACGGTGTGCAGTGGAACGAGCAGACGGATGTGGCCGGCGACGCCATGCGGTGACCGTGTCGCCGGCCGCATCCGTCTAGCTGGTGGGTGTCGCAGTGTCCGGGGTCGTCGGGACCTCACCCGGCAGGCCGAGCAGCCGGGCCTCGCCGAACACGAGCTTGTCCGTGTCGTCACAGCCGTTGGTGGTGTTGGAGATGTCCTGCCACTCGACACGCAGTCGCAGCACGCCGGACAGATCGACGCTGATCGGGTTGGCCGTGCCGAAGTTCATCGTGGTGTTCTGCAGTTGCCGGCCGTCGCCGAACACCTGGACCTGGACCTTGGCCGAGCTGTCCGGCGAGCTGTCGTCGATTCCGGCGGTGGCAACGAACTGCCGATAGCCCTTGGACACGTTGTACTCCACGTCATGGGGCGATTCGCAGTCACCGAGGTAGGTGATGAGTGCGTGCGTCAACTGTTGGCCGCCGACCTCGGCGTTGTCGCCGCCCGACCAGTCGCCGGTGGCCGGGTCGAGCGAGTCGAGGTAGACCGTGACCGGCGCCCGCGCGATGGTCAACTGGATCGCGCCGTTGATAGGCTGGCCCGGCTTGGGGTCCTGGTCGATCACCGTGCCGTCGGCGGCGGTCTGGTTGATCGTGTCGACCGGATTGAGCGTCACCGAGGACGGGACCTCGTCCTGGGCTTGGGCAAGGGTCTTCCCGACCAGGTCCGGCACCACGGTCATCGGTGGCACCACTGTCGTGGTCGCGACAGCGGTCTGGGCCGGCTGGGTCTGCTCCGTCTGCTGCACGATGCCCCCGCCGGACCGGCCGTCCGATCCGCCGCCCGACTGGCGGCTCCCCGATGCCCCGCCGCCGGACCCGGCGATCGCCCAGCCGACCAGACCGCTGACGGCGACCACGGCCACCAGGCCGAGCAGGACGAGCCGACGGCGCTTGCGCATGGAGCCTCCTGTGGGGAACGCCGGGCCCGTGAGGTTGGTCAGCCATCCGGTGGCGGCGGGCGGTGGCGGAAGACTGGAGTCGGTCGTCGCGGTCCGGCGCGGTGGTGGCGGCGTGGTCAGTCGCAGCGCGCACGGCTGATGCTCCAATGCGGACACGAGCGGACGCAGCAGGCTCGCGACATCGCCGGCTGACGAAGGACGGTCCGCCGGGTCGCGGGCGAGCAGTGACGCGATGACACGCCACAGCTCGTCCGGGACGCCGTCCGGGCGGCCGGGTTCGCTGCTGGCGCCCAGTGCCACGAGCTCCCGCGTCGACGCGCCGGCGAACGGCGTGACACCGCAACACAGCTCGTAGAGCACGACCCCCAGCGAGTACAGGTCGGCCGCCGGTGTCGGCACCGCGTCCGGTGCGGCCAGTTCCGGTGCCACGTAGTGGGGTTCCGCGGTCAGCACGGCCTGACGTGCCCGTGCGCCGGACAGGACGAGCGCCGCCACGCCGAGATCGGTCACCCGTGCGGCGCGTGGCGCGGTGAACTGGTCCAGCATGATGTTGGTGGGCTTCAGGTCCAGGTACAGATAGCCGCTGCGGTGGACGTCGGCGAGTGCGTCGGCGACCTCCGCGCCGATCCGCGAGACCTCGGCCGGTAGCACCGTCCCGACCTGGGTCAGGTGCTGCCGCAGGTCGCCGCCGCGCACGGACTCCATCACGATCGCGATAGTGTCCCTGACGGTGACGACGTCGATGAGCCGCACGAGATGCCGGCCGTCCAGTCGCCGGAGCTCCGCGACGTGCCCGGCGATTCTGGCGACGGCGTCCGGTTCGTCGACCAGGTCGGGACGCACGACCTTGATCGCGACTTCGTGGTCGTCGGTGTCCACCGCGAACGACACCTGCCCGGTCGGTCCCCGACCGAACGAATCGCCGAGCCGATAACGATCTCCCAACAGCTCTGCCATTCCGGACTGCCTCCTGTGCCGTGCCGACGCGTAGGCACGAGTGTTCAGGAGAGCGGTCGAGTCCGTACGTCAGAAGTCTGCAGGATATCTGCCAACTCGCGTGCTTCCGTCCATTGGAGACGGACAGTTGGACAGCTCGTGGACAGCATCCTGACAGTTCTTGGTCGGTCTCGAGTCACGGCCCTGTTCTGGCGACACCGATCCGGCGTCGCCGGGTAACTTGGCCGACATCCCGGATCGACGAAGGGGACACGGTGACCGAGGGTGTCACGTTCGGAGCCGAACTGCGGCGGCTGCGGCAGGCCGCCGGGTTGTCGCTGAACGATCTGGCCGGCCGTGTCCATTACAGCAAGAGCTACCTGAGCAAGGTGGAGACCGGCCTGTCGCGGCCGAACGCGGCACTGGCCGCGCTGTGCGACGCGGAGTTCGCAAGCGACAGCCTGGCCGCCCTCCTGCCGCCCGACGATCCGCCACGGCGCGACCGTCCGGGGACGGCTCGACCCGGACTGGCGGGCCTGCCCGCCGTGACCGCGCACTTCACCGGGCGTGGCACCGAGATGGACGAGGTCCACCAGGCCATGTCACATGAGGTGGCCGGCGGCGCGGGTGTGTGCGCGGTGCACGGCATGGCCGGTGTCGGCAAGACGGCATTGGCTGTCCGCTGCGCCCACCGCCTCGCGACCCACTTCCCGGACGGCTGCCTGTTCGTGGACCTGCGTGGCCATACGCCGGATGCCGACGAAGTCACGCCGAGCGCGGCGCTGGACCGGCTGCTGCGGTTGCTGGGGGTGCCCGGCGAGGAGATCCCGGCGGACGTGGACGACCGCGCATCGCTCTACCGTGACCGGTTGGCCGGACTGCGAGTGCTGGTGGTACTGGACAACGCCCGTACCGCACGCCAGGTGCGGCCGCTCCTACCGGCCGAACCGAAGTGCCGGGTGCTGGTGACCAGTCGGCATCGGCTGGCCGCGCTGGACGACGCCCATCACGTCAGCATCGACGTGCTCGCGCTGGTGGACGCGGCCGGCCTGTTCCGCGCGCTCGTCGATGGCGTCCTACCCGACGACGAACCCGATCAGGCGGCGGCCGTCGACCGGGTGGTGCAGCGGTGCGGGCACCTGCCGCTGGCCATCCGCATCGCGGCCGCAAGGCTGCGCGCCCAGCCCGGCTGGCGCGTCGCGGACCTGGACCGCAGACTCGCCGACGAGGCGGAACGACTTGCCGAACTCGACGACGGTGAGCGGAGTGTCGCCGCGGCGTTTCACCTGTCGTACCGGGACATGTCGACCGAGGGGCAACGCCTGTTCGGCCTGCTCGCGCTGCATCCGGGCACCGAACTGGGATTGCCCGCCGCCGCCGCGCTGGCCGCCGCCGACCTGCTGCCGACCGAGCGACTGCTGGCGGGCCTGCACGACGCGAACCTGTTGACACAGCAGCCCAACGGCCGTTACCAGTGTCACGACCTGCTGCGCGTTTTCGCCGCGAGCACCGCACTGGCCGCCATCCCGCCGGCCGAGCAGCGGGCCGCGGTGCACCGACTGCTCGACCTCAGCCTGTACGCCACCGATCTGGTGGACAGACTGCTCGCGCCGCAGCGCCACCGTCCGAGGTGGACATTCGAGCGGCTGCCGGCCGAACTGCCGGTGTTCGACCACGACACCGGGCTGGCGTGGTTGCGCGTCGAGTGGCCCAACCTGGTCGCGCTGTGCCGGTTGGCCGGCACCATGGGCTTTTCCGGGCACTGCTGGCAACTCGCCTTCGCGCTGCGCGGGTTCTTCTTCCTGACCAAGCTGTGGGACGAGTGGATCACGACCAGCGAATGGGCGTTGCGGGCCGCCGAGGAGACCGGCGACCAGTGGGCGCAGGCGACGATCGCCAACAGCCTGGGTCTCGCCAGAACCGAGCAGGGCGACCTGACCGGTGCATCCCGGCACTACCGGCACGCCCTCGACCTGTACCGCGCGGTCGGCGACGAGTACGGGATGCACACCGTGCGAAACAACCTGGCGTGGCCGGACTACTACCGGGGCGACAACGCGGCCGCGTTGTCGGGCATGGCCGCGGCGGCCGACTTCTACCGCCGCGGCGGCCTGGACCGCAATGCCGCGATCACCCTGCGCGGACTGTCACTGGTCGAGGCGGCACTCGGCCGGTATGGGGACGCGTTGCGGGACAACAGTGCGGCGATCGACCTGCTGGAGCGGCTGGGACTGGAACTGGACGCGGCGATGGCATTCAACTGTCGCGGTTGGATTCACTACCTGGCCGGCGAGCCGGATGCCGCGGCGGCAGCGTATCGCGAGGCGCTGGACCGCAGCCAGCGGTGCGGGAGCGCGTTCGAGGCGGCGCGTGCCGAGACCGGGCTGGGCAACGTTGCGACGGTGCGGGGACGGACGGCCGACGCGGCGGCGCACTGGTCCCGCGCCACCGAGCGCCACCCGAACCTCGATCCGACCGTGGTGGACGAGGCGCGCGTGCGCTGGCAGGCGCGCTGACCGGACAACTGGCTGACGACGCCGACAACACCCGCGCAGTCATGCCGCGAACAGTTGGCTGGCCATCCGAAGTGAGTTCTCGACGTTGTCGAATCCACGCGGAAGCATGATCCGCTCATAGGCGGCCACCGCGTCGACGAGTGGCAGGCCGGTGTGCGCCGCGGACAACAGCTCCCCGGCCAGGGTCGCCGCATCCTGTAGTGCGGTGTTCGCGCCGACACCGGCGGTGGGCGGCATGGTGTGGATCGCGTCGCCGAGTAGGGTGACCTGGCCGGAATTCCATCCTTCGATCCGTTCGCCGGCTCGGAACCTGATCGGGAAGAACGTGTCCGGATCGGCCTGTGCCAGCAGTTCTCGCAATTCCGGATGCCAGTCGCAGGTGGCCTTGACCGAGATTTCTCGCAGGTGCTCCGACGGCATTCGGAACAGTTCCTCGTCCGTCTTGTCGAGGCGTTCCTGCGTTGCAGTACCGTGATCATCAGGTAGCCGGACTCACCGTCCGGCCTGGGGCGGAACGGCGCGAACCCGGCCCCGCATCCTGTCTCGTCGGCTACCCAGGAGAAGCCGCGGCTGATGGCCGCCGGGATGTTCCCTGCCTCGGTGCGCCCGTAGACGCACCTCAGATCCAGGTCGCGCACGGTGGCGTGGGGGAGCAGTTGCCGGCGTATCGCCGAACCTACGCCGTCCGCGCCGACCAGCAGGTCGCCCTCGTCCGTACCTCCCTCCGCGAACTCCACCCGCACCCTGCCGGCATCGGTGATCCGGTAGCCGCTCACCGTTCGTCCAAAATGGATGGTGTCGGTCAGTGGGCCCTGCCGGAACCTGTCGCGGGTCCACATTCGTGATCTCGTCATCGGT
>DATBDL010000470.1:0-8263 GCA_036269975.1 Pseudonocardiaceae bacterium
ACGAAGATACCCGCCTCGATCAGCCGGAACGTCGCCAGCCGGTCGGCCGGCTGGTAATCGATGACCGAGCCGGCGATGCCGTTCTGTCGCAGACAGGCCCTGTATTCGGCGGCGGTGTTCGTGGGTCCCGTGCACTGGAAGGAGGGGCCCACGAGCTGACCGCTCGCGTTGACGTAACCGAAGTCGACGGCCAGGTAGTCGCCGGTCGGGATAACGGAGTTGTCCGCGGCCAGCGGGGTGAACAGGCGCACCGGCGGGAAGTAGTGGTACCTGAGCGGGATCATGCCCAGCCGGACGGCCGAGAACAGCACCGCCGTGATGGCCATCGCGGGGACCGTTCTGCGTACCAGTGCGCTCACCGCTACGCCGAGCGCGAACCCGAACAGCGCGTACGCCGCCTGCAACGGCACCGAAGCCTCGAAGTGCAGCAGCGTGAACTCCGCGTAGTACGTGTTGGCCAGGGCGTGCATCCGGTCGACCTCGTTGCTCACGATGGCACTGAGCAACACGGCGAGGCCGGTCGCGACGCCGGCCAGCGGCACGATCTTGCCGAGCAGCCATCCCGGTACCGACACGTCCTGGCTCCAGACCAGCAGGTTCGTGTGCTGCTCGTACTCGCGGGCAATGAGCGGCGCCGCCCAGAACACCGCGATGAACAGGCCGAACGCGCCGGCGAGAACGACGTGTACGTCGGCGATCAGTCTTTGGTCGGCGAAAGTTCCGAACAGCCGGAACGGTTGGCACAACTCGCGGCAGCGGGCGAAGTCCGTCGGGTTGACCGTCGACTCGTTCCACAGCACGAAACCCCACGCCGCGAGCAACAGCACCACGCCGGTGATGATCGTCCAGCGGTGCTGGCGCCAGACCAGCCACAGCAGGTCCAGCACGCAGATCTGACGCTTGCCGCCAGTGGCGGTCTGGTCGGGCGATGTCACGTCACTGATCATCTGAGCGCCTCGTTCCACTCGCGGCCAGGTGTGCCAACACGAACTGCTCCAGGGTCACGGGGGCGGCCAGCCACGGCTCCCGCACGGGGGAAACCGCTGCGTCGTCCGGTTTGCGGACCAGGAACGTGGACTGGCGGGCGGTGTGTGTCGCGTGCACGACGTCACCTGGACCGGGTGGCGCGTCCGCGCGTGGGCCCAGGTAGCGCACGTGCCGTGCCAGCAGCCCGTCCACGTCCCCGTCGACCAGCAGCCGGCCGTTGGCAAGCAGCAACAGGTGGTCGGCGACCCCGACGAGCTCGGTCACGACGTGGGTGGACAGCACCACGGTCATGCCGGTGTCGTTGGCGGCGGCCAACAGTTCGCCGGTCGCCTCGCGACGGGCCAGCGGGTCCAGATTGGACAGTGGCTCGTCCAGCAGCAGCACGGAGGGCCGGGAACCGAGCGCGACGGCCAGGGACACCTGTGCCTGTTGCCCGCCGGAGAGCCGCCCGCACGGTTCCTTGAGCGGGATGTCGAACCGGTCCAGCCAGCGCAGCGCGGTGTGCTGGTCCCACAGCCGGTTCAGGTGCGCCCCCAGCCGCAGCGTGTCGGCGACGCTGAAGCGCGGGTAGAGCGGTTTCTCCTGCGCGACGAACGCCACCCGGCCGGCGGTTTCCCGGCCGGTCCCCCTGTTCGGGTCGATCGCGACCGCTCCCTCATCCGGTGCGAGCACGCCGGCCAGCACGCTGAGCAGCGTGGTCTTGCCGGCCCCGTTGGCTCCGACCAGGGCGGCGACCCGGCCGGGTGGCAGTGTGAATCCGCAGTGCCGCAACGCCCAGACGCCGCCGCGTGGGCCGCGCAGTCTGCGGTAGCGCTTGCCGAGATCGTCGACGTGGACCGCGACCGGTTCGTCGCCGGTGGGCACCGGCTCGGACCGTGCGGCGACCGTTGTGATCATGCTTTCCCGTCCCCCTTGCCATTGTGGGAAATTCCCCGTTCCGCAGCGGTGAGGACGGCGCGCAGCAGCGCCTCCATGTCCTCGTCCTCAAGGCCGGCGGCGCGGGCGTCGCGCGCCCAGCCGGCCAGTTGGTCGTGCAGTCGTGCCATCGCCTCCGGTGCCGCCGATCCCAGCGTCGCCGCGATGAACGTGCCCGCGCCCTGCCTCGCCTCGACCAATCCGGTCAGCTCCAGTTCGCGATACGCCTTGAGCACCGTGTTCGGGTTGACGCCGCTGCTGGCGACGACATCGCGCACGGTGGGCAACTGATCGCCCCGTTCCAACCAGCCCAACCGAAGTGCCTCCCGCACCTGGCGGACGACCTGGAGGTAGGCCGGCAGCCCGCTGGCCTTGTCGATCACGAACTCGACCACATCGCCCCTCCAAATTGTGTCATTCAACTAGTACACTAGTGGAGTGTATCGAAGCCCGGTTGTCAAGTCCGGTTTCGGACTGTCGGACCGATCTGGTGCACTGCTGCCATGACCACGATGACGGCGCCGCACCTGGCCAAGGCCCGCGCCTTCCATGCCCTGCACGGCAACGGATCGGTGCTCGCGCTGGCCAACGCGTGGGACGTGGCCAGCGCGCGACTGGTGGAACAGGCCGGCGGCACGGCCGTCGCCACGACGAGTGCCGGGGTCGCGTGGAGCCTCGGCGCGGCGGACGGCGACCGGCTCGCCCGCGACCGCGTGCTGGACCTGATCGCCAGGGTGGTCGCCGCGGTCGACGTGCCGGTCACGGCGGACATCGAGAGCGGCTTCGGCGTCGACGTGGCCGGAGTCGCCGAGACCATCCGTGGCGTGCTGGCGGCGGGCGCGGTCGGCGTGAACGTCGAGGACGCCGGCAATCGCGCGGACACCCCGCTGCGGCCGGTCGACGAGCAGGCCGCCCGGATCGCGGCCGCCCGCGCGGTAGCCGACAATGCGGGCATTCCATTGTTCGTAAACGCCCGAATCGACACGTATCTGCGCCAGGTCGGCGAGCGGTCCGACCGGATATCGATCACCGTCGAGCGTGCCACGGCCTACCTGGCGGCCGGCGCGAATGGGATTTTCGTGCCCGGAGTGGTCGATCCGGCGACCATTTCCGAACTGGTCGCCGGGATTGCGGCGCCGCTGAACATCCTGGCCGGCCCCGGCGCGCCGAGTGTCGTCGAACTGGCCGCGATCGGTGTGGCACGGGTGAGTCTCGGATCGGGGATCGCGCAGGCCGCCTACGGTGTGGTCCACCGCGCCACCAGGGAACTGCTGAGCACCGGGGGCTACACGGAACTCGCGGACGCATTGGACTACGGCGACGTGAATGCGTTACTGGCCCATGACACAAACGACACCAATGAGTGAGACTGGACCGGTCCAGATTAGTTGATCAAAGAAATTCCGTATCGGGCCGACCCCCTTCCCCTCCTGTTGTCATCACCGACCAAGGTGGCCGGCGATGAGGAGGCCGTGGAATGTCCAACCAGGCAACTCGCAAGATCGCTCGGTACGGTTGGGTCGCCGATCTGCCCGATGCACGCGATCACCTCTACAGCGCACCACACATCGCACTCGTGTCGCTCCCGCCGAGTGTCGACCTGTCCGCCGGCCTGCCGGCCGCGTACGACCAGGGCCAGATCGGGAGCTGCACGGCCAACGCGATCGCGGGTGCCTTCGAATTCGCGCTGCGCAAGGAGAAGCTGACCGACTTCATGCCGTCGCGCCTGTTCATCTACTACAACGAGCGGGCCATGGAGGGCCACGTCGGCAGCGACTCCGGCGCGCAGATCCGGGACGGTATGGCCAGCATCGCCAAGCAGGGCGTGTGCCAGGAGACCGAATGGCCCTACGTGGCCACCCCGGCCGACCCGAACACCGGCCAGTTCCCGCCCGGTTCACCGGACGCGGAGAAGCCGCCCGCGCAGTGCTACACCGACGCCAGGAACCACAGGGCGTCGTCCTACCAGCGGGTCACCCAGAACCTGGACCAGATGCGCGGCTGCCTCGCCGCCGGCTACCCGTTCGTGCTCGGATTCACCGTGTACGACAGCTTCGAAAGCCAGGAGGTCGCGCAGACCGGCGAGGCCCAGTTGCCCACGCCGGGCGAGCAGGTGGTCGGCGGGCACGCGGTGCTGGTCACCGGCTACGACGACAGCCAGCAGCGGTTCGTGGTCCGCAACTCGTGGGGCAGCGGCTGGGGCAAGGACGGCTACTTCACCATCCCCTACGCCTACCTGACCGACTCGAAGCTCGCGTCGGACATCTGGACCGTGCGTGTCGTGAACTAGAGTTGACCTTATGAAGCATGTCGACACCGTTGCGGTAGCCGAGTTGCTGGCGAAGCTCGCCGAACTGGAACACGGGGCCAAGACCGGCGTCGACGAGGCGGAGCGGCTGGCCGGGCCGGACCCGGCGGCCGTGCTCCGGCAGCGCACGTTCAGCGAGGGTGAGGTGTCCGGCCTCGTCCTCGCGCAACGCACCGTCCGGGACCTGGCCGGCTGGCCGGTGGAGGCGGACTCCGGTCGGGAGTGAGTCCCCGCTCTCATGTCGCTGCCCCATACTGGTTCGGTGACAGAACATCCGGTCGGGCTGCGTGCGGACGCCCGGCGCAACCGCACGCGGGTACTCGCGGCGGCGCAGGAGGCGTTCGCGGCCGAGGGACTGGCCGTGCCGCTGGACGAGATCGCCCGCCGCGCCGGCGTCGGCGCCGGCACCGTGTACCGGCACTTTCCCACCAAGGAAGCGCTTTTCGAGGCGATCGTGCTGGACCGGATGCGGCACACGATCGACCACGTCCGCGGTTTCGCCGACGCACCCGATCCCGGTGCGGTGTTCTACCAGGTGCTCACGGAGATCGTCGAGCAGAACTCGACGAAACGCGACTTCGTCGACGCACTCGCCGGCTCGGGTCTGGACCTGGCCGGATCGCGGATCTCGGCGGTACGCGAGGAGATCCGCGACGCGCTGGGCGTGTTGCTGCGGCGGGCTCAGGCCGTCGGCGCGGTCCGGCCGGACGTCGACCCGGACGACCTCGGCACGCTGCTGGCCGCGATCTTCCTCGCCGCCCGCAACGGCGGCGAACTCCCCCGCACCGCACTGGCCGTCATCCGCGACGGCCTGCGCCCGACACCGTGACCGGGTTCCGCAACGCCGCCTCGACGCGCTCCAGACCGTCCGCCCACGGCGACGGCCGCAGCACCGGCACGCCGATGGCGCGCGCCCGCGCCGCGAGCATGGCCCCGGTCGCGACGCTCACCGAGGCCCGGAAGTCGACGTGGTCCCAATTCGGTTCGCGCGCCCGCATGTTCGCCGCGATCTGCCCGGCGTCGGGCTCGTCGAGTACCACGGCCCGTACCTCGGCACCGAACTCGACCACCAGCTCCGGCGCGAGATAGTCCCCCTCCAGCACCACCGGCGCGTCGAACTCCAGGTGGTCCGCGATCACGGCCCGAATCGCCGGCAGCACCACGTCGGTGACCGCGAGGTGGTGGTCCGCGATCCGGGCCGGTGACCAGGTCCGGGTGTCCGAATCGGTGTCCCACAGGTGCAGCAGCGGTTGCTCGCGCGGACTGGTGATCGTCTTGATCGCCGTGATCATGTCGTCCACATCGCCGAGCGGCACGCCGTAGCGGACGGACAGCGCCCGCCCGATGGTGGACTTGCCGACCCCGGAGGCGCCGCAGATCACGGCGACCGTCCAGGGTCGGCCCTCCCCCTTGGCCCCGTTCTCACCCATGACAACGCATCCTGCCGGTCGACAGCGTTCCGCGCGACCGAATTAATGGCGCATGTCGTCGCTCTGAATGATGTTGCCGTTGGCGTCGCGGTACGTGTACCGCTGGGCGTTCCTGATCTCTTTCGACGTGACGAAGATCTTCACGTCCTCCGCCGTGGCGAGCAGCGAGGCGTGGATGGTGTCACCGCCAGAACGGACGACGCTGATGTCGGCCACGGCTGGCACGGTGGCCCACACAGTGAGGTTCGGCAACGGCCCTTCCTGGGTGTCGCTGACGGGCAGTACCGCGTACTGGCCGATCAGCGGGTCGTTCCCGAACACCTGGATCGCCGCGCAGCCCTCAGCGCTGGGATAGTTGTCGGTACTGGTGGCGGGCTGTCCGGCGGGCACGCCCACGATCTCGACGCATCGTCCGCTCGGCGCTTCACCGGCCCGGAACCGCATCCGCGTGATCCGCACGTACGCGGTCCAGCCCCTGCCGTTCGCGGTGAAGTCGGCGAGCTTGAACGCGGAGTCCGATACCGGCCTGGTCAGCGACGGCTGCCGGGTCACCGTCGAAGTCGGCCGGGTCGCGGCCGTCGGGGGTCGCTGCGTGCTGAAGGGGTGGTTCACCACCACCGCCGCGCCGACCCCGACCAGTGCGACAGCGGCCGCGACCCCGGCCACGGCACGGGTCCGCACGGCTCGGCTGCGCGCCCGCATCCGCCGGTCGTGTTCGACCATCGCGTCGTGCACGTCGGTGTGTGGATGCGTGGCCTGTTCACTGAGCACAATGGACAGGTCGCGCTCGATATCGTCCGTCATCACTTGCCTACCTCCGTACGCAACCGGGCCAATGCGTGTGACGTCGTCGCCTTGACCGTGCCCGGCGCGATGCCGAGCAGCGATGCGACCTCGGCGACATCCAGATCCAGCCAGTACCGCAACACGACGACCTGGCGCTGGCGCCGTGGCAGTTCCTCGATGCCACGCCACAGTGCGCTGTGCCGCAGGCCGTTCAGCGCGCTCACCTCGGCGGAGACCATGTCGGCGGGCGGCGGCATCGGGTGTTTGCGGGTGACCTTCAGGTGCCGCAACCGGGACATCGCCAGGTTCGCGACGGTGCGCCGCAGGTAGGCCAGCGCCTTGTCCGGCTCGCGCACCTGGCCCCAGCGCCGGTGGACCCGCACGAATGCCTCCTGCGCGATGTTCTCCGGATCGTCGGCGCCCAGCAGGTGGGCGAACTGTCTCATGGGTACGAACTGGGCCATGAACAACTCCTCGAACGAACTCGTCCCCGGTGCGCTGCCCCGCGCCCGGCTCGTTGCCGTATGCACGAGTGGTAGACGCCCTGCCCGTGAGCCCGGCTTAGTCATGGCCGCACTGGTGTCGTCAACTTCGGCTGGTACCGGCCCGGACGAGCCCGCTCTCGTAGGCGATCACGACGAGCTGGGCGCGGTCGCGGGCGCCGAGCTTCACCATCGCGCGGTTCACGTGGGTCTTCGCGGTCAACGGGCTGAGGTAGAGCCGTTCCGCGATCTCCTCATTGGACAGCCCACCGGCGACCAGCGTGACCACCTCGCGTTCCCGGCTGGTGAGCACGGCCAGCGCCGCGTTCGGCCGGCCGGCCGGCGGTTCGTCCGGTTGGGCGACGAGTCGCGCGATCAGGCTACGGGTCGCGACCGGCGAGAGCAGCGCGTCGCCCCTGGCGATGACCCGGATGGCGTCGAGCAGTTCGGTCGGCCCGACGCCCTTGCCGAGGAAGCCGCTGGCGCCGGCCCGCAGGGCGGCGAAGACGTACTCGTCGATCTCGAACGTGGTCAGAATGAGTACCCGGACGCCAGCGAGATCCTCGTCCTGGGTGATCCGGGCCGTGGCCGCGAGGCCGTCCAGGTCGGGCATCCTGATGTCCATCAGGACGACGTCGGCCCGCGCGCTCCTGGCCAGCGCGACGGCCTCCCGGCCGGTCGCCGCCTCGCCGACGACGGCCAGATCCGGTGCCGAGTCGACGAGAACGCGGAAGCCCGCGCGGACGAGTGCCTGGTCGTCGGCCACCACCACCCGGATGGTCATGTTCCCCAGTGTGCCCGGCCGCCGATCCCCCTAGGCTCACGGTATGGCCCTTCCTGACCCGTCAACGCCGTTCGGTGCCGCCGTGCGTGAGCGCCTCGCCGTCGACAAGATCATCTGGCTGACCACGATCGGCAAGGACGGCACGCCGCAGCCCAACCCGGTGTGGTTCCTGTTCGAAGGCGACACGATCCTGACCTACAACCGGTCCGACGCGAATCGGCTCAACCACATCAAGGCACGCCCGAGGGTGGCACTGAACCTCAACCAGCGCGACGGCGACGTGGTGGTCCTGATCGGCACGGCGGAACGCGCCGACGACCTGCCACCGTCCGACCGCAACGACGATTACCTGGCCAAGTACGACGCGCAGATGGCCAGGGTCAGCGGCAGCCCGGCCAAGTTCGCGGCGGCCTACCCGGTGCCCATGCGAATCACGATCGAGTCGGTAAGGGGCTTCTGACCAGCCAGATCGAGTCGGCACGGGGCTCTGACCAGCCGGATCGAGTCGGGTCCGCGACTCTGACCTCTGCCGACCGACTGCGCTCACCAGTACCGCGGCTGGCCGGGGATG